>NZ_JBHZBH010000049.1:0-37483 GCF_042754765.1 Nonomuraea sp. NPDC059194
CCACGAGCGTAGGTCCTTGCGTAGTGCGAACTTTGGACGGTTCAGCACGGCAACCTACGCTCGTTCCCTTTTACACCGCATCCTGGACGCGACCACAAGCGCGAGGAAGAGTAAGGCGACGCCACTACCCAGGAATGCTTTCCGGAAGACCCGGGCAGCGGAAGATGGATCTGCGCGAGACCGCCACGTGGCGTTCAAGAGAGCAGCCAACGGCAGAAGGATGAGAAGCGGCGCAACGACGTTCATGGGGCATGATCGTATGGGAAGAAGGGTCAACCGGCATGTCTTCTCGATCGGACACGTCTCCAGAA
The DNA here is from genome assembly GCF_042754765.1 of Nonomuraea sp. NPDC059194. Taxonomy (NCBI): domain Bacteria; kingdom Bacillati; phylum Actinomycetota; class Actinomycetes; order Streptosporangiales; family Streptosporangiaceae; genus Nonomuraea; species Nonomuraea sp. NPDC059194. Next base: position 312 of record NZ_JBHZBH010000049.1, read on the forward strand.
ATCGACGAATTCTGAGTGACTAACTGGGTGACAATCGCCTCGGACGACCATGGACTAGAGGGGATCACCCTGGACCGTAAGCGCAGGTGAGCCTCGTAATCCGAGGTGGTCCCGCCCTCTTCGAGCGTGCCTTACAAGCGAGGGGTCACTGGTTCGATACCAGTACCGCCCACCTGCATGACGAAGCCCGGTAGCGATCTTGCTACCGGGCTTCGTGCCATTAGCGTGCCATTAGGTCGAGTTGATCACGGCGTCTATCGCGTTGACGATCTTGCGGTCGGCCTCTTCGGTGCTGTGCTGGTAGATCAACGCGGCGCGCACCGAATCGTGCCCCATCCGCTTCACTCTGCTTCCCGCGCGGGCCTTGAGACCTAGACTTGAATGCATGAGCGTCATGCGGGAGGAACTGCATCACCTGGTTGATCAGTTGCCGGAGTCGGAGCTGCGGCCCGCTCTGGAACTGATTCGTGGGCGGTTGGAGGAGCCCGCCCCGGCAGAGCGCGATCTGCCGTTCTTCGCGTCGTTCGAGGCCGAGCCGGATCTGGCCGAGCGGCACGAGGAGATCCTGCGTTCGGAGATGGGCCGCTGACGTGCTCTTGTGCGACACGGGCGTGTTGCTCGCTGCGGGCAACGTGAAGGACGAGCACCACCACGCCTGCCTGAAGTTGCTCCGCCAGGCAGAGGGACCGCTGCTCGTGCCCTCTCCCGTGATGGGAGAGGTCGGCTATCTGCTGGAGTCGCGTGTTGGCCCGCAGGCCGAGGTGACGTTCCTGAAGTCCTTCGGAGGCAACGGGTTCCACGTCGCCGAGCTGGAGGACGAGGACCTTCCCCGCATGGCGGAACTCGTTGAGAGGTATATGGATCTCCCCCTCGGCCTGGTGGACGCTGCCGTCATCGCGATCGCCGAGCGTCTCGGGCTGAGCGAGGTCGCCACTGTCGACCAACGGCATTTCAGGGTGGTCCGTCCACGTCATGTCGAGGCGTTCAGGCTGCTTCCCGGCTGATCTCAAATGTGGCCGTACTGAGTGACTATCTGGGTGACAACGACCATGGACCACGCTGGACAGCGGTGCACTGCCACGGACTATATGACCAGGTCAGGGCAGATATTCGTGCAGGTCCCGATCCTCCCTCGGGTGACTTGCAAGCGAGGGGTCACTGGTTCGATACCAGTACCGCCCACCAGCACAAAGAAGCCCGGTAGCGATCTTGCTACCGGGCTTCGTGCCATGAAAGCACAGCGAGCTGTCCTCTGTTCTTCGGTCCACGCGTCCCCCTACGATCGCTCCTTGTGACTGATCGCGATATCTTCCTGAGCGTCCTGGGGGCGGTTTCTCCCTGCTCATCGCTGTTGGCAGCGTCGTGTCCGGGGACGCCACGAACAAGCCCGGAGTGCCCATCACATGGGCATTGATCGGATTGAGCATCATGATGGGAGCCGTGGCTTTGGCTCTCAGCCGGCACCGAATCAACGGAGAACAAGCCTCCGGCGGGGGCGCTCGGCTCCGGGATGATCGCGACGGGCACGAGCCGGGTTTGTAGATGATCGAGGTGAGGGCCTGATCATCCCGCCCCGCCATCGACCCAGGACATGCTCCAGGTCACCGGGGCCGGTGGCCCTTCTTTTTACGGCTGGCCGGCACGGCCCGGCGGCCGGAGCCATTCTGCGCGGGCTTTCGTGCCTGCCGCTGTGCCGGTTTCTCCGCAGGGGAGGCGGGGGTACGGCCCCGCGAGCTGTTCACTGTCCGGCCGCGGACGATGCCGATGAAATCTTCCACCAGGTCAGTGGTCGCGTCCGTGGGCCAGGCCAGCGCGATCTGAGACTGCGGCGCGTCCGTAACCGGCCGGTAAGTGAGATCCCTGCGGTGGTGGAGGCGTGCCAGCGACTGCGGAACCAGGAGAAGCCCGGTGCCGGCCGCTACCAGCTCGACCGCGTGCGCCGTTGTGTCCGGGCGGGTGAACGCGGGCAGGCCTGGCCGGGCCGTCCACTCGATGGTGTCGTCCAGAGGATGGAGCACCTCGTCGTCGCTCAGGTCGGCGATGGCCACCTCGTCGGCGGCGGCCACCGCGTGGTCCTTGGGCACCACGACCACCGTGGTCTCCACGTAGAGCGGGATGACGCTGAGCCCGTCACGGTCGACCGGCAGCCTGACGAATCCGGCGTCGGCGCCGCCATCCCGCAGGAGTCCCACCACCTCGGCGGCGGGAACCGCGACCAGGGTAACCGGCACGCTGGGCATCCTCTCGGTCCAGATGCCGACCCATTTCGCGGGTGTCACCCCGGGCACGTACGCCAGCCGGAACACCCTGCCGATCTCCCCATCAGTCACGTCCTCAGGGTACCGATGTCAGGGGAACCCGTTCCGACGGACTACCCTCGACGCCATGACCTCGCCCAAACCGAAGAGCATCCAGACGATGAAGCCCGAGACCGCGGCCAAGAAGCTGGGTGTCCTGCTTGCGGCCACTCCCGCCGAGTTCCAGGCGGGTGTCGTCTCCAGGGACGAGCTCAACGAGTTGCAGGCGACGCCACCCGCCTGGCTCGCTGACCTTCGCCGCAACGGCCCGCACCCCAAGCAGGTCGTCGCCGCGAAGCTCGGGATCTCCACTTCCGGCCTGACCAGAGGCGGGATCACCGAACCGCTCACCACCGCTGAGATCGATGCGCTGAAGGCGGAGAACCCGGCGTGGCTGGAGCGCGAGCGGTCCATCCAGGCCGAGACCCGCAAGGAAGCACTCCGCCTCAAGCAACGCTAGACAGCTGCCCGGCGGCCGTCTCGGAGCTGCTGATCAACTATGGTGACCGGTCATGAGAGCCCTCATCGTCGGCGGTAGTGGCCTTCTCGGCAGCGAGCTCACTCGACAGTGTTCGCTGGCAGGGCACGAGGTTGCTGCGACCTATCTGACCCGGCCTGGAGAGACCGCCGGCGTTGAGTGGTTGCCGCTCGATGTGCGCCGACGAGAGGACGTCGAGCTGCTGGTCGGCGCGTTCCGGCCAGAGGTGGTCATCAACGCTGCCTCCCGGCAGAGGGATTGGACGACCACGGCGATCGGCGCCGCGAACGTGGCTCTCGCTGTCGCCATGGCGGGTGGACGCCTCGTCCATGTGTCCAGCGACGCGGTCTTCTCCGGCGCCGCGATTCGCTACGACGAGACGTGCGTCCCTGACCCGATCAGCCCGTATGGCGCGGCCAAAGCCGCCGCCGAGACAGCGGTGAACGCGATCGTGCCGGCTGCGGTGACAGCCCGGACAGCCGGGTTGCCGGGCCCGATGGACGTGCGCCTGGACTGCGCCATGACCCAGCGGCGGCTTCGGACCACGTTGCGCGGCGCGCGGCGATTCCTGGGCGACGGCCAGCGCTGATCGCGACCTTCGGAGCCAGTACCGCCCCCTGTGAAAAGACTCCGAGGACCTCTTCGGGGGCCCGGACGAAGGACACGCAATAGACGGGGCCCGAGAGCCAGGACCGCTCCTTTGATCGCGTGAGCGGCATGATCACAGCAGCGACCGACAATCCGGTCCAGGGCCTCGGTGGATCTACCAGAGAACGGGGCAGCGTGCAATGCCGCGGGCGGAATTGCGCAGGTCGTCGGAAGCATCCATGATCATCGCCCGTGAATTCTCTCCCTTTCCGTGTGATCTGCGCCGTGGCGGTGGTGGGCGCGGTCCTGCCCGCGGTGCCCGCGCAGGCCGACACCATCGAGCGCCTGGCCAACGGCGCGTTCGACGCCGGCACCAAAGCGCCCTGGTGGAGTAGCGGGAACACGCCGTCCGCGATCGACGCCGGCAGGCTCTGCGCCGATGTCCCCGCGGGTACGGTCAACGTCTGGGACGCGATGATCGGGCAGGGAGGCATCCCGTTCGAGAGCGGCCAGCCGTACAAACTGACCTTCAGGGCGGTGGCCTCCAAGGATGTGAAGATCAGGCCGGTCGCGCAGATGGGCGTGGCGCCGTACACCGCCGTCGTTTCGGGCTGGTCGTCGGTGACGACCAGCGCGGCGAGCTTCACCTACACCGGCACCTCCACGGTCGATTTCGCCGAGGGGCAGGTGCTCTTCCAGGTCGGCGGGGCGAAGGAGCCCTATCGGCTGTGCCTGGACGACATCTCCTTCACCGGTGGCACGTCCGCGCGCGACGGCCGGAACCTCGGCTCGCCGGTACGGGTCAACCAGCTGGGATATCTGTCCGACGGCCCCAAGCGGGCCACGATCGTCAACGCCTCGACCCAGCCGCTGACCTGGCGCCTGGTCGACAAGAACGGTGCGACCGCGGACACCGGTCAGACCCGGGTGCACGGGAACGACGCCATGTCCGGTGACCATGTCCACATCGCCGACTTCAGCGACTTCGGAGACGACGGCAGCTACCGGCTGGAGGTCGCGGGCCAGCGCAGCGTGGAGTTCAGGATCTCAGGGAGCCTGTACGGCGGGCTGCGCGCGGACGCGCTGGCGTACTTCTACCACAACCGCTCCGGCATCCCCATCGAGGCGGAGTACGTCGGCGCCGCCTACGCCCGGCCTGCCGGGCACCTCGGCGTGGCGCCCAACAAGGGCGACGGAGCGCAGTGGGGCGGTTGGTACGACGCGGGCGACCACGGCAAGTACGTCGTCAACGGCGCGCTGGCGGCCTGGCAGCTGATCGACGCCTACGAGCAGTCGGGAAACGTGAAGCTGAGCATCCCGGAGGCCGGTGGAGCGCTGCCGGACATCCTGGACGAGGCCAAGTGGCAACTGGACTTCCTGCTGCGCATGCAGCGAGAAGACGGCCTGGTCCACCACAAGATCCACGACGCCGACAAGTGGACCGGCATCCCGATGGCGCCGCAGGACGACCCGCAGCCCAGGAAGCTCTTCGCGCCCTCGACCGCGGCGACCCTCAACCTGGCCGCCGTCGGCGCCCGCTGCGCGCGGGTCTATCGTGCGTTCGACGCGGCCTTCGCCGGCACGTGCCTGGACGCGGCGAAGCTCGCCTGGAGGGCCGCGCTCGCCCATCCCGCGATCTACGCGGAGAAGGCGAGCCCGGGCGGCGGCGCCTACGATGACAACGACGTCACCGACGAGTTCTCGTGGGCGGCGGCCGAGCTGTACACGGCCACCGGTAACGCCATCTACCTGGACAAGATCAAGCACACGCTGCACACCGGCAACTTCTCCTGGAGGATGACCGGGGGGCTGGCCGACCTGGCGCTGGCCCGGGTGCCGACCATCCACGTCCCGCCCAGCGGCGCGACGAAGGCGGGCCTGGTCAAGCAGAACCCGCGGTACGGCACGGCCCGTACCCGCATCGTCGGCGCCGCCGACCGGCACCTGGCCGACCTGCGCAAGCAGGGCTACGCCAACCCGGACCTCCCCGGCGGCGGTAAGTACTTCTGGGGCTCGACCAGCGCCACCGCGAACCGGGCGATGGTCATCGCGCTCGCCTACGAGCTCACCAAGGACCCGAAGTATCGGGACGGCGCGCTGGAGTCGCTCGACTACCTGCTCGGCCGGAACGCGCTGAACCAGTCATACGTCACCGGGTACGGCGAGCGGGCCAGCAAGAACCAGCACCACCGGTTCTGGGCGCACCAGCTCAAGGCCACCCTGCCCAACCCCGCGCCCGGCTCACTGGCGGGCGGCCCCAACTCGGACCTGTCGACGAAGGACCCGGCGACCGTGGCGCCTGCCGAGCGGATCCTGTACGGCTGCGCCCCGGCCAAGTGTTATGTGGACGACATCAACTCCTACGCCACCAACGAGGTGGCGATCAACTGGAACTCGGCGCTGGCCTGGATGGCGGCGTTCGCCGACACGGTGTAATCCCGTCGGGGCGCGGGTCGTTCTGCCCGGCCACCATCGTGCCAGCACCTACGTCCCCGAGCCGTAGGTGCTGGCTGTCCGCGATGTGCCCCTGGGGCGGCGCCCGTACAGTCGCACGAAAGGAGGGATCGGCGCGTGAAGAGCATCAGAACCGGTACGGCAACCCTGGGCCTGGTCGTCGCGCTGGCCGCCGGTTGCGCGGCGCCGTACGGCAACGTGGACAAGGCGGGGGCGGGCGCGAGTGTGACGACGCTGACCATCGGCACGGACGATCAGCCGGGGCGCCCGGCCGCGGACGCCATCGAGGAGTTCGCCAGGCAGGTGAACGCGAAGTCCGGCGGCACGTTACGGCTCCAGCCGCGCTGGCAGGCTGCCGGTGAGGATGTCGACGACTGGGACCAGCAGGTCGCGCGCATGATCACCGGGGGACGGCTCGACATGGGGCTGATTCCGGCGCGGGCCTGGGACACCGAGGGCGTGACCAGTCTGCGCGCGCTGAACGCCCCGTTCCTGGTCACCTCGGAGGAGCACCTGCGACGCGTACTGTCCAGCGATCTCACCGGCCGGATGCTGGAGGGCCTGCGCAGCATCGGGCTCACCGGGCTGGCGCTGCTGCCGGAGGGCCTGCGGCGGCCGTTCGGTTACGACAGACCGCTCGTGTCGCCCGCACACTACGCGGGCGGCGGCGTCAGGGCGCCGCACTCGGCGACGGTCTACGCCATGCTGCGCGCACTGGGTGCCAAACCGGACGACTACGCCGGTGACGGCAGCGCGGTCGACAAGGCGTTGGCCGACAAGTCCTTGCGCGGCCTGGAGTCGAGCTACCGTTATGCGGCCGAGTTCAGTTCCATGGTCGCGACGGGCAACGTCACCTTCTTCCCCAAGGTGAACACCCTGGTGATCAGGAGCGATGTGCTCTCCCGGCTCTCCGGCGACCAGCGGAAGGTCCTGGCGGACGCGGCCGCGAGCGTCTTCGCCTGGACGCTGCAGCGCCTTCCCCGTGAGGCGGACGAGGCCGAGCGGTTCTGCGCGAAGGGCGGCAAGGTGCTGCTCGCATCCGCCGCCGACCTGCGAGCCCTGGAGAGTGCGGTGCGGCCGGTCTACGCCGAACTGGAGCGCGACCCGGTGACCAGGGAACTCATCAGCGGGATCCGGCGGCTCGCGGCGGACCTGCCGGACCCGCCACAGACGCGCACGTGCGGGATCGAACGGGAAGGGCTCAAGCCCGGGCCGAGTCGCAACCCCGGCCCGTTCCCCGAGGGCGTCTATCGCGTGGAGGTCCCCGTCGAGGATCTCGTGAAGGCCGGCGTCGGTCAGGGCGATGCGCGGCGGTTCGGCGGGGTCAACACGCTGACCGTCAAGGACGGCACGTGGGAATGGCGCGGCCCGAGCGGGCAGCGGGAGTGCGGTGGGCCCGCGTCCGTCGCGGACGGCCGGATCAAGCTGCAGATGGACGGGATCTGCGGGCCCGAGGAGTGGTGGATCTTCACGGCGACCTGGACCCTGGACGGCAAGCTCCTACGGTTCCTGGACTACCAGCAGGGTGACAGGAAGAGCGCGGCGGAGGATCCGTTGGGCTGGACGCTCTGGACGTCCAGGCCGTGGGAGAAGATCGCATAACGGCCTACAGACGGTCCGCGAACGCTAGATCACCCGGGGCTGGTTGTCCGCCGGGTCCACCGGGAGGATCTCCTCCAGCGTCACCCTGTGGTCGCGGTCGTTGTGGTAGCCGAACGACTGTCCGGGCTCGTTGGCGAGCTGCGAAAGGGTCGAGTTCGCCGCCTGGTCGGCGTCGATGCCGCCGTCCTGGATCGAGAAGCTGTAGCGGGCGCCCGCGTCGGCGTCGATCAACTCGCGGAGCCGGTCGAGCCGAATCCGGGAGGGCACCTGTACCCGGAGCGGGTGTGGTCCGTCGACGCGCAGGACGGCTCGCCCTCGGTCGGGCACCGGCTGGTCGCGGAATCCGGGCCGGCCGCAACACTTCTTGTACTTGCGCTCCGAGCCGCACCAGCAGGGCGCGTTGCGCTCCGGTGGCCAGGAGATCGCGTCATGGGCCGGGAGTGTGGACAGGTAGGCCAGCCGGGTGCTGCGACGTCGGGGATCGCGTCCCGTCCGTTCGGCGAACGCGTCGACCTCCGCCAGGTCGATGGCGACCACCGAAATCTTCCCGAGCTCGGCCGAGTCGTGCAGCGATGACTCCAGCTCGCGGCGGTAGTCCTCGTGGTCGAGGGGGAACGTGGCGTCGAGCAGCCCTTCGGCCAGGCCTCTGGCGTAGTCGCCCGCGGGGAGATAGACCATGCGAAACAGGGAGCGCTCCGCGCCGAAGGCGCGCTTTCCGTACGGCGTGGCGGCGGTGCTGAGCAGGTCCTCGAGCCGGGCTCTTGACTGCCGCCGGTGTTCGGGATCGGGGCTGCGCTCCTCGATCCGCTCGGCCTCCGCCTCCAGCCCGAGACTTCTGGCCAGGGCGGCGCCCTCCCTGGCCAGGTGGGCGCCGCGGTCGGGGTGAGCATGTTCGGCGAGGAACGCCGGAGCCAGGTAGTAGAAACGGACGTCGCGACGCTCCGGGAGCAGGAGCGACAGGTCACGGTGGAGGGCCTCCATCTCGGGCACGCCCTCGGCGTCGCGATAGGCCGCACGGAGCGCGCCCAGGGCGAAGCGCTGGTCGGGGTGGGCGTTGAGCACCTCGGTCAGCAGCTCGACCGCTTCAGGCAGCTCGTCATCGTCATAGAGGTCGACCAGCTCCCAGGCCAGCTCGAACACCCCGGGATCGCCCTGACTGCGCGGGTCCAGCAGCACCTGCCGGACCGTCTCCCTGGCCGCGGACTCGTCGGCGGGTTCGCCGAAGTCGTCCGGCTCGCCGAACTCGTCGTAGGCGGCATCGATCACCAGGGTGGGCTTGAGCGGATGGAAGAAGCTGTCGGGGAGCATGGGCTCATTGTCCACGCGGTGCAGAGGCGTGAGTGGCGTTATCGGGAGTGCGGTACGGCGGAGCATGAGTCGGCCCGGCCTTCCGAGGAAGGCCGGGCCGTACCGACGTCATCTTCGCACCGGATTCCCGCAAGCGGTTGACATGCGCTTGCAGGAATCCGGCATGTCCGATCATGACGACACATCTGACCATCCGTCACGCGGGTGCGTTACGTCGGGTTCGGTGCTTCAGGGTGATCCGGTCGGTGCGCCGCGCCGGTTCGAGCGTGATCGTGCGTGCCGTTGCCGGAACATGGCGCAGGTCGTGGGTGATCATGATGGTGGTGCGCCCCTCCATCAGCCGGGCCAGCGGCTCCATGATCCGGGCGGCCGTGGCCTCGTCGAGGCCGGTCATCGGCTCGTCGAGAACCAGCACCGGCGCGTCGCGCAGGATGGCCCGGGCGATCGCCAGGCGCTGCCGCTGCCCGCCCGACATCAGACGTCCCCGCTGCCCGATCGGGGTGTCGTACCGCTGGGGCAGGGCGTTGACGAAGTCGTCCACCCCGGCCAGGACGGCCGCCTGGACGACCTCGTCGTGCGTCGCCTCCGGCCTGCCGTACGCGATGTTGTCGCGGATGGTCCCCGAGAACAGCAGGCTCTCCTGGTGCAGCAACGTGACGTTGTCGCGCAGAGAGGCCATGGTCACGTCGCGGATGTCGGTGCCGTCGAGCAGGATCCCGCCCGCGCTCGGGTCGTAGAAGCGCAACAGCAGCTTGGCCAGCGTCGACTTGCCCGCGCCGCTCGGTCCTGTCACCACGACCAGTTCGCCGGGCGACACGGTGAACGACACGTTCTGGAGCGTCGGCCGGCGACGCTTGGGATAGGTGAAGGACACGTGGGCGAACTCGATGTGCCCTTGACTGCGCCGTGTCAGAGGTACGGCGGAGGCCTTGTCGGTGACCGCAGGACGAGCCCGCAGCACCTCCATGACCCGGTCGGAGCCCGCCGCCGCCTCCGAGATCGTGAGCGCGATCTCGCCGAGGCTCTGCACGGCCGGGTACAGGTAGGCCAGGTAGGCGGCGAACGCCAGCAGGCCGCCGATGGTGAGCCGTCCCGAGGCGATCTCCCAGGCGCCGAAGCCGATGATGACGATCAGGCAGATCGTCTCCAGCACCTGTACGGCGGGGCTGTACGCGCCCGACAGCCACGCCTGCGTCATGTTGGCCCTCAGCCAGGTGCGTCCCTCCCTGTGCAGGTGGCGCGCCTCCGACCGCTGGCGGTTGTACGCCTGGACGAGCGACTGGTTGGACAGGCTCTCCTCGATGACACTGTTCATCGCGCCGTTGCTGGCGCGCTCGCGCGCGGCCGCGACCCTGAACTTGCTGGCGAACAGCTTCGACACCAGCAGGAACGCGGGAACGAGCGTCATCGTCACCAGCGCCAGGTCCCACCTGATGTAGAAGGCGGCACCCGCGAAGAAGATCACGCTGGCGACGGTGGTGAACACCTTGACGAGCCCTGACCCGACCAGCTCCTCGATCGCCTCCACGTCGTCGGTGAGCCTGGCCATCAGGTCGCCGAGTTTGCGGTTGTCGAAGAAGTCGGGCGTGAGGGTTTCGAGGTGCGCGAAGACGCTGTCTCTCACCTTGAGCAGGAAGCGTTCGGCTCCGAGCGCCGTGACGTAGGAGCCGGCGAAGCTGAACACGCCGGCGACCACCGCCAGGCCCAGCCAGACGAAAGCGGGGCTCCAGAACGCCCCGAGATCGCCCGCGCTGAGCACCATGTCGGTGATGTAGCCGAACAGCCAGATCGCCGCCACTTCGCACAGCGCCGCCAGGATGGCGAACACGATGCCGGCGACGAACAGCTTCCTGACATGACGGGTGTAGGGCCAGAACTCCCTGAAAGTTCTGCGAATGGTGACAGCTGGAGCGAGGGGAGAGCTGTCCTGCGCAGTAAATGAGAGCCGACGGGCAATCCATCGGCTCTCACGAGAACTAACTACCACCCCCACCACCAGCGCCGGCGGAACCCCCAGCCGCCACCGCAGCCGCACCTACGCCGGCGGCGACAGCCCCACCATCTCCAGCTAGTCGTCTGGGACGGGAACAGTTTGGTGAGAGTCATCTTTCCTCCCCGTGAAGTGCTGTCTCTCAGGTCAGGACGCTAGCACCCAAATCGGGATGAATCATCAATTATCGCGGATATTGAACATCTCTTTGCGGCGCGACTTTAGGAAGATCGACAGGTTGCTTACCGTAAATTCACGCCAAATACTCAACAGGATTGCCATACCCTTTGCGAACTGGGCAAACGTCGCTTCAAGTGGGTGCTGGCGTTGTGTCATCTGTCGAAAGATATGGCATGGCTTCGTTGTACGAACAAAGATGTCCGCGCAACAAATCGAGCACAAAATTCCATGCGTGGATGCGGATATTTCTGGCTAAAGACGGTGTTCTGACGGCGTGTCGCCGCGGTTATGCCGCCCGCATGACAAGGGATCGGCTGCCTGCTGCGGCTGGAAAAGGGGGCTTGCGGCATGGTGTACGGCGGCGCGCGGGGCCGTACGCAAAAGCCTGCATACAAGGGAAGCGACAGCGGGGGCCGTGGGATGAGAGGAAGCGGCAGCGAGGGCGGGGGTGGGATGAAGGGAAGAGGGGTGACGGTCGGGGGCGGGATGATGGGAAGCGGGGGTGCGCGGGGATCAGGGGCTGGGATACGGGGGGCCGGGGCGGCGGGATGGGAAAGAGGGGCCGGGATTGGGAGGAAGGGGAGCGAAGGGCGGGGATGGCGCAGGCCGCGCGCGATGCGGCGGCCTGCGCCTGGAGCGGCTACACGCCGGCGCGGGCGCGGCTGCTGCCGGCCATCGACTTGTCGAACATCGCCGTCTCGGCGATGTCCTCCTTGTCCGTGTGGGTCTCCTCCATCCGCAGCGCCAGCCCGAGCGCGAAGAACGTGGGCGCCCACTCGCCGATGAAGATCCCCCACCGGTCGGCCCTGTCGATCCCCGCGTCCTCGGCCGACGCGGAGACCAGCCAGGAGCAGATGGACGCGCCGATGGCGGCGAATCCGGCGGCGTACATGTGGCCCGACCTGAGGCCCATGCTGTGCAACTTCTTGATCATCTAAGATCCCCCCTTGTTGTGGGGAACGTGCCCTCTCCGCCGCCCGGAACCCGGGGCGGGGCACAAAGAGTTCGTATTCTGGGCCGCTGGAGGACACCATGACCGCTGATCGCCACCGCCCGGGCTATGTCCGCCGCCGTCTGGGCAGGGCGCTGCTCGGGTACGCCGTCGCCCTCGTGGTGGCTGCGGTCGTCCTCGCCGTCTGGTGGCTCACGAGGTGATCCGACGTTCTTCCGTCTGTACGGCTGTCGCCGGGGTCATGGTCACCGTGGGATGACGGTGGCCGCCCGTCCATCACGCGTACTCCATCGGATGACGGCGGGCCGCCGTCACGACGGGATCGTTTGGCCAACGGCTTCGGTAACGCCGGTGCGGTCCTGATGTCCGGGCCGACCGACACCACCGTGGTCCTAGCCGCCGAGGCCCAGACCTTCGAGCAGGTCCGCGCCCCCGAGCAGGCTGCCGAGCAGGTCGCCGATCTCGTCGGTGTTGGCGCGGGCCGGTGCCGGCCCGGGTGTGATGGCCGCGACGGCCGGAGCGGCAGCCACGCCCAGTGCCAGCGCCACGCCGGCGGTCATGATCGCGAAACGCTTCATGTTCGGTCCCCCTGATTGATCGTTTGTCCGGAAGACTATCGATCTCGGTGGCAAGCGCCCGTCAAGTACGGGTTCGTGTTGACCAAGGGGACTCAACAGGGTCGGGGGACGCTGTGAAGTGGGGGTTTTGCCGCGCCTTGGGGCGGCCGCTGTCACCGTGAAGTATGGACTCCTCGGGGGAGCGCTGGGTTTCCGCACTGCGTGACCAGGCCGCTCGCCTGGCCTTCCCCGAGTGGGTGCCCGGCCCCGACGACTGGACCTCCCTCTACACCAGCTTCGAGGAGGGCGGCGCCCCGCTGACGGAGGTGGCCGTCTACCGTGGACACGACCGGATCCACTTCATCCGCTACACCGGCAACGAGCTGATCGCCTTCTGGACGAGGCTGGTCGACCGCATCGCCGAGTGAGCTCACCGCTGAAACGCCGAAACTGTCGGTCGGGTACGGAAGACTGAGATCCATCATGGTGATCTCCCCTTCTCTTCCGTTCACTCCTGTGCGCTCCCCCTCGGGGGACATCGTGGTGTTCTACACGGGCACCGAGCCGCGCATGTCACGTGAGCAGGCGCTGGCGCTGGCCGACCAGCTCCGCGAGCTGGCCACCGAGCCGCCCGCCACCGGCCTGGCCGGGGCCCTGCGCGGGTGGCCCGATGAAGCGGGCCGAATGGGCGCGGGCTGAAGTGTCGCGGGCCGAGATGACGCGACCCGAGCTGGAGTGGGCTGATGACGCGGTGTGAACCGATGAGCCTCTACGTCGAGCTGGCGCTCACCGCCGCCGAGCGGGAGCGGATCCGCGCGCTCGTCGGCGGGGTGCCCGTCTGGTTCGCCCGGCCGAAGGAGCACACCGACCGTGACGCCGAGGCGTTCGCCGCGGCGAGTGTCGCGGTGGGCAACTGCCCGCCCGAATGGCTGGAGGCGAGCGGTGGCCTGCGATGGCTGCAGCTGTCGTCCATGGGCATCGACCGATATCTGGGGCTCGACTGGGCCGAGCTCGGCAGGCGCATCACCGTCACGAACCTGGCGGGCACGTTCGCCGACCCCGTCGCGCAGACCTGTCTGGCGGGCCTGCTCGCGCTCTACCGGGGGCTCGACGAGCTGGTCAGGCTGGGCGAGCGGCAGACCTGGTCGAAGGAGCCGATCAGACCGAGGTTGCGCCTGCTGACCGGTGCGTCGGTGGTCATCCTCGGCGCGGGCACGATCGCGCGGCGGTTGGCCGAACTGCTCGCCCCGTTCGGCTGCCGCGTCACGCTCTACTCGCGCCGGATGAGCCTGGCCGAGCTCGACGCCCTGCTCCCGGAGACCGACGTGCTGGTGGGGTTGCTGCCGGGCACGCGGGAGACGGCGGGCCTGGTCGACGCGGAACGGCTGGCGCTGCTTCCGCCCGGGGCGATCTTCGTCAACGCCGGGCGCGGCTCGCTGGTCGACGAGGAGGTGCTGGCGGCGGCGCTGCGGGAGGGACGGCTCGGCGGGGCCGTCCTCGACGTGACGGCGACCGAGCCGCTGCCGCCCGGGCATCCGCTGTGGAGCAGCCCCAACACGCTGCTCACCCAGCACACCGCGGGCGGTTCCGATCGGGAGTCGGGCCAGATCCTCGAGGTCTTCGAGGACAACTGGCGCAGGTTCGTCGCGGGGGAGCCGCTGCGCAACGTCGTGCGATGGTCGAGAGGCTACTGATCCCCGCCCGGACAGCCACCGCCAGCGGTCGCGGGGCGCGAAGGGGCGTGTCCAGTGCGGGGGTCGGCCCGGGAAGGCGGGGGTCAGCCCTTCACCGCGCCGCCGAGCAGGCCGGAGACGAACTGTTTCTGGAAGACGAAGAAGACGAGCATGAGCGGAAGCGTCGCCAGCAGCGCGCCGAGCATCAGCCCCGAGTAGTCGACGCGGGTCAGCCCGGTCAGGTGGCTGAGCGCGACGGGCAGCACGTACTTCTCCTCGGAGTTGAGCATGAGCAGCGGCCAGATGAAGGAGTTCCACTGGCTCATGAACGTGAAGATCACCAGCGCGCCGAGCTGCGGCCGGACCACGGGCAGCACGATCCGGTAGAAGATCCGCAGGTCGCCCGCGCCGTCCAGGCGGCCGCTCTCGATCAGCTCGTCGGGGAAGTCGAGGAAGGCCTGCCGCATCAGGAAGATGCCGAAGGAGTTGGCCAGGAACGGGATGACGATCGCCTGGTAGGTGTCGACCCAGCCGATGCTCGCCATCATCTGGAACAGCGGCACGAGCAGCACCTGGAAGGGGATCATCATCGTCGCGAGGACCACCGCGAGCAGCAGGCCGCGTCCTTTGAATCGAAACTTCGCCAGGCCGTAGCCCGCCATGGCGCTGACCAGCGCGCTGCCCACGGTGTAGACGAGCGCGGTGGCCAGGCTGTTGACGACCACCCTGGTGAAGCCGACCGTCTCCTCCAGCCCCCGCAGGTTGGCCAGCAGGTCGTCGCCCGGCAGGAACGGCGGCGGCGAGCGGAACAGCTCGCTCGTGTCGTGCGTGGAGGCGACCGCCATCCAGTAGAACGGCGCGACGCTGACGGCGGCGCCCGCCGCCACCAGCAGCCACACCAGCAGCCGTCTCATTTCAACCACCTGAACTGGGCGTAGGACAGCACGCCGATGATCAGCACGATCACCCACGCCATCGCGGCGGCGTAGCCGAAGTCGAACTGTTTGAAGCCGACCTGGAACAGCAGCAGGATCGGGGAGAGCGTCGCGTCGTCGGGGCCGCCGTCGGTCAGCACCTTGTTCTCGTCGAAGAGCTGGAGGGTGCCGATCGTGGAGGTGATCGAGCAGAACAGGATCACCGGCTTGAGCTGCGGCACGATCACGCTGGTGAACGTCCGCCACGGCCCCGCGCCGTCGATGGCCGCGGCCTCGTACTGCGCCCTGCCGATCGCCTGGAGTCCGGCCAGCAGGATGACCATGTTGTAGCCGGTCCACCGCCAGGTGATGGAGGCGATGAGCGCCACCCGCGCCCACATCGGGTCGTCCAGCCAGGCGATCTCGTGGCCGAGCAGCTGGTTGACCATGCCGCCCTCGGTCTTCAGCAGCACCCTGAACACCACCGCGTACGCCACGAGCGTGGTGACGGCGGGCAGGAAGAAGGCGACGCGCAGGGTGGCACGGAAGCGCAGCCACGACTGGTTGAGCACGTAGGCCAGCACCAGCGCGAGCCCGATCATGATCGGCACCTGGACGAGCAGGATCAGGCCGACGTTCAGCAGTGACTGGCCGAACCTGGCGTCGGCCAGCAGCCTGGCGTACTGGTCGAGGCCCGCCCACTCGGTGACGCCGTCCTCGGTCCGCTGGAAGCTCTGCAGGAGCGAGGCCGCCAGCGGATAGGCGAAGAAGACGGCGAACAGCGCCGTGGCGGGGCCCGCGAAGATCCACGGGATGAGCCGCCGGTGGCGGGGGCCCGTCAGGGCGGGCACCCTGACGAGCTTCTCGGTCAGCGCGGTCACGGCGCCGCGATCTCCCGCTTGGTGGCGGTCGAGATCTGCTCGGCGGCCTCGTCCAGCACGGTCTTGGGGTCCTCGCCGCCGACCACGGCCCGCGACAGCAGCTTCTTCAGCAACTCGGCCGCCTCGGCGTCGTCGTCCGTCGACTCGATGGGCGGGATGGCGCGCACCTGCTCGGCGAAGATCTGGTCGACCGCCTGCCCGCCGAAGTACTCGACGGGCCGGCCGAAGGAGGGGTCGGCCAGCGCGGGCAGGTAGGCGGGGAACAAGCTCTCGGTCTTCATCATCGACAGCTGGCTGTCCTTGTTCGCGGTCACGAACTCGACGAAGGCGTAGGCGGCCTGCTGGTTGCGGGTCTGCCCGGTGACGGCGAGCATGGAGCCGCCGTTGGCCGAGGTGCGCACCCCGCCCTCCTCGAAGGCGGGCAGCGGGACGACCCCGAACTTGCCCGACAGCTCGGGCATTTCCGAGGTCAGCGTGCCGGTCCACCACACAGCGGTGGGCGCGGTGGCGGCCTTGCCCTCCTTGGTGGCGGTGACCCGGCCGTCCCAGCCCTTCTCGTTCTGCAGCAGGTCCTGCTTGTTCAGCTCGGCCATCAGGGTCAGCGCCTTCACGCCCGCCGCCGAGTTCACCGCGACCTTGCCGTCCTTGAACAGGCCCTGGCCCTGCTGCTGCAGCAGGGCGGTGAACAGCGGGGTGCTGTTGCCCAGGTCGGAGACGAACAGCCGCTTGCCCGTCGCGGCCTTGACCTTCTGGCCGACCTTGACCAGTTCGTCCCAGGTCGTGATGTCCTCGGCGCGGACGCCCGCCTGCTTGAAGTAGTCGCGGCGGTAGAACAGGCCGACCGGCGCGGAGTCCCACGGCAGGGCGTAGAGCTTGCCGCCGGGACCCGAGGCGGTCCGCCACTTGGCGGGGTCGAAGTCGCTCTTGTACCTGCCGGCGACGGGGCCGAGGTCGACCAGGCCGTTGGGGAAGTTCTTGGCGTAGGCCGAGACGCGCTCGTCCTCCAGGTGCACGACGTCAGGCAGGCCCGCGCCCGACTGGAGCCCGACCGTGATCTTGTCGTAGGCGTTGTCGTAGCCGACGTCGGTCACCTCGACCTTGACGCCGGGGTGCAGCTTCATGAACTCCGGCGCCAGGCGCTGCAGCGCCTTGGCGCCCACGTCGAAGGACCACACCGTGACCTCGCCCGACAGCTCCTGCGAGCTCGGCGCGATCGACGGGGCGGCCTGCTGGACGCCGCCTGTCGCGCACCCGGCCAGGGTGACCAGCGCCGCCGCGGCGGCAAGGAGCGCTTTCACGTCCGCTCCAGGTATGTACCATGTCACACGCTGAATAATGCGTGCTGAGTAACGTACGCTGAATACAGCACCTCCGCCAGCCCCCTTCGGGCTTGCCGGATTTTTACCTTCGCTCCGTTCGGCCGGTGACCTGGGGTTTTTCCGGTTCCATGACGTGACCGCGATCACACTTGACTGATTTGTAATCAACCGTCCCCTTGCTGTGCCGGTTCAGGCGTTTGTACGGTCCCTTCATTGCTGCTTAACAACTTGTTCAGTGCAGAGAATCGAGACGTTCGATGGCACCTGAGCCCTTGGGCGACCGGATCCGTGCGTACCGGAGCATGCGCCAGATGACCGTCAGAGGTCTGGCGGCGCAGGCCCAGGCGAGCGCCAGCTTCATCAGTCAGTTGGAGCGTGGCCAGACCAGCGCAAGCGTCGGGATGCTTCGGCGGATCGCCGAAGCGCTCGGCATCACGGTCGCCGATCTGTTCAGTGAAGAGGACGCGAACGGCCATCGCGTCGTCAGAAAGACCGAGCGGCCTGAGCTGCACGCGGGACGAGGCTCACGCAAGTACCTGATCTCGCAGCGACCCCTCCAGAACCTGGAGGTCTACAGCGGCGAGTTCGAGCCGGGAGCGTCCACGGGAGACGACCAGTACACCCACGGCGACTCCCAGGAGATCCTCATCGTCCTGCGCGGCACGGTGGCCGTCCATCTGGCCGAGAAGAACCTGGTCCAGATGGGGCCGGGCGACAGCGTCGAGTACCGCACCTCGATCCCGCATCGCGTCGTCAACGACGGCGGGGAGGAGGCCGAGGTCCTGTGGATCATCGGCCCGCCCACGCCCGACTGACCCTGACCCACCCGCAAGAACCCCATATCACGATCAACGAGGGGGCAACCATGCTCATGCGACCCAGGCGGCTGGCCGGTACGGCCATCGCCGCGGCCTCCCTCCTGCTGGCTGCGGCCTGCGGCGGAGGCGCCGCGGCGCCCGCGGACATCGACCTCGGTTCCGGCCCCGCACAGGCAGGAACCGTGAAGAAGGACGCCCTGAAGGGCGTCAACCTGACCTTCGTCTCCTACGGCGGCATCTACCAGAAGGGCCAGCAGGACGCGGCCGTCGACCCCTTCGCCAAGGAGTCGGGCGCCCAGGTGCTGCAGGACGGCCCCACCGACTACGCCAAGATCAAGGCGCAGGTCGACTCCTTCAACGTCACCTGGGACGTCGTCGACACCGACTCCATCTGGGCCGAGGCCCAGTGCGGCAAGCTCCTGCAGCCGCTCGACTACAAGATCATCGACAAGTCGAAGATCCCTGCGGGCCTGGCCACCGAGTGCAGCGTCCCCGCGATGCAGTACGGCATGGTCCTCGCCTACAACAAGAACAAGTTCGGCGCCAACCCGCCGCAGGGCTGGCAGGACTTCTTCGACACCGCCAAGTTCCCCGGCAAGCGCGGCATCCCCGGCACCCCCGGCGACTCCGCGCCGGGCCCGTTCGAGGCCGCCTTGGTGGCCGACGGCGTCGCACCTGACAAGCTCTACCCGATCGACGTCGACAGGGCCACCAAGAAGCTCGACTCGGTCCGCGCCAACCTGGTCTTCTGGAAGACCGGCGCCGAATCCCAGCAGCTGCTGGAGTCCGGCGAGGTGGACATGATCATGATGTGGAGCGGTCGCGCCTACTCCGGCATCAAGAACGGCGCCACGTTCGACGTCCAGTGGAACCAGTGGATGCCCGTCATGGACTCGCTGAGCGTGCCGAAGAACGCCAAGAACGTGAAGGCGTCCATGGCGCTGATCAACTACTACCTCGGCGCCCCGCAGCAGGCCAAGCTCACCGAACTGACCTCCTACTCGCCCATCAACACCGACGCCAAGCCCAAACTCGACGAACTCGCCACCTCCTTCCTGACCACCCGCCCCGAAGTGGCGGACAAGGCGCTGAAGGTGGACGACAAGTGGTGGGCCGAGCACCAGGCCGAGATGATCGAGAAGTGGTCCGCCTGGCTCGGGGGCTGAGCGCGCCGTGAAAGAGAGAACGGCGGGGCCCGCGCTCCTCCTGCTGCCCGCGCTGATCGCGCTCGGCGTCTTCTTCCTCTACCCGCTGGTGACGATGCTGATCAGCGCCTTCACCGACCCCGAACCCGGGCTGGGCAACTTCGCCTGGTTCTTCGGGGAGAGGGCGAACCTGCAGGTGCTCGGCAGGACGTTCAGCACCGCGTTCTGGGTGACGCTGGTCGCGCTGGTGCTGTCCTACCCCTACGCCTACGCGATGACGATCGCGGGGGCCAAGGCACGGGCGATCCTGACGCTCCTGGTGCTGGTGCCGTTCTGGACCAGCCTCATGGTGCGCACGTTCGCCTGGGTGATCCTCCTCCAGGACACCGGCGTGATCAACAAGCTGCTCGGGACGCTCGGGATGGGGCCTTTCAGCCTCATCCGCACCCAGACCGGCGTGGTCATCGGCATGGTGCAGCTGCTGATGCCGTTCATGGTGCTGCCGCTGTACGCGGTGATGAGCGGCATCGACAGGCGGCTGCTGCCCGCGGCCACCAGCCTGGGCGCCCATCCGGTCAAGGCGTTCCTCAAGGTGTACGTGCCGCTGTCGCTGCCCGGCGTCTCGGCCGGATGCCTGACAGTGTTCATCAGCGCGCTCGGCTTCTACGTCACCCCCGCGCTGCTGGGCTCGCCGACCGACGCGCTGATCTCGCAGCAGATCTTCACCCAGGTGAACGGCCTGCTCAAGTGGGGTCGCGGCGGCGCGATGGGCGTCGTGCTGCTCGGGCTGACACTCGCCATGATCGCGCTGCTGGCGCTGACGCTGCGCCGTACCGGAAGGAAGGTGACAGGATGAGGGCCCGCGGCCTGCTCTGGGCCTTCTGCGCGCTGATCGGCGTCTGGCTGGTCGCGCCCGCACTGATCGTCGTGCCGCTGAGCTTCACCGACCGGCCGTCGCTGAAGTTCCCCCCTGACGGCTACTCCACCCGGTGGTACGCCAACTTCTTCAGTGACACCTCCTGGATGTCCGCGCTCGGGACCTCCGTGCAGGTGGCGCTGCTGGTCACGGTCGTGGCCACCGTCCTCGGTACGGCGGCCGCCCTCGGCCTGACCAGGGCGAAGATCAAGGGTCTGGCCCTGGCCCAGGGCTCCATGCTGGCGCCGATGATCGTGCCGGGCGTCGTGCTGGCCATCGGCGTCTACGCGGTGTTCCTGAAGTTCCAGCTCGTCGGCACCCTCACGGGGTTCGTCATGGCGCACACCGTGCTGGCCCTGCCGTTCGTCATCATCCCGGTCACCGCCTCGCTGCGCGGCTTCGACAGGCGGCTGGAGGACGCCGCCGCCAGCCTCGGAGCGAGCAGGTGGACCGCCTTCCGCAGCGTGACGCTTCCCCTCGTCGCCCCCGGCGTGGCCTCGGGGGCGCTGTTCGCCTTCGTGACCAGCTTCGACGAGGTGGTCGTCTCGCTGTTCATCCAGAGCCCTTACCTGCAGACCCTGCCGGTGAAGATGTACGCCAGCGTCACCCGTGAGACCGACCCGACCATCGCCGCCGCGGCGACGATGATCATCGCGCTCACCACGACGCTCGTCCTCGTCGCCACCTTCTTCGTCGCCAGGAGGACCCGTGCCAAGTAGCATCCAGCTCACCGGCCTGACCAAGACCTACCACGACTTCGTCGCCGTCGACGACGTGTCGCTGTCGATCGAGCCGGGCGAGTTCATGACCCTGCTCGGGCCCAGCGGCTCGGGCAAGACCACGACGCTCAACATCATCGCCGGTTTCGTGAAGCAGACCAGCGGTGAGCTGACCGTCGACGGCGCCTCCATCGGCGCCACCCCGCCGCACAAGCGCGACATGGGCATGGTCTTCCAGCACTACGCCCTCTTCCCGCACATGACGGTCGCCGAGAACATCGCCTTCCCGCTCAAGCAGCGCAAGGTGCCCAAGGCCAAGCGCACGGAGCTGGTGGAGGCGGCCATGGCCACCGTCCACCTCGGTGACTTCGGCCACCGCTACCCGCGTGAGCTGTCCGGCGGCCAGCAGCAGCGCGTCGCCGTCGCCCGCGCGATCGTCTACAACCCGCGCGTGCTGCTGATGGACGAGCCGCTCGGCGCGCTGGACAAGAAGCTGCGCGACTGGCTGCAGCTGGAGATCAAGCGCATCCACGCCGAGCTCGGCACCACGTTCGTCTACGTGACGCACGACCAGGACGAGGCGCTGGTGCTGTCCGACCGGATCGCGGTGTTCAACAAGGGCCGCATCGAGCAGGTCGGACCGGCCTCCGAGCTGTACGAGCGGCCCAAGACGCTGTTCGTCGCCAAGTTCCTCGGCGAGTCGACGGTCCTGCGCGGGCCGGTCTCCGACCAGGGCATCGGGGTGTGCGCGCGCAACCTGCGCGTCCAAGGCGACCTCAGCGACATCAGCGGCGCCGGCGGCATCGGCGGCAGGGACGGCGCCCTGGTGGTGCGGCCCGAGCGGCTGGCCGTACGCAAGCCGGGGCACGAGGCCGAGGCGGGCTGGAACGCCCTGCCCGGCACCGTCACCGGCGAGATCTACCTGGGCTCCAGCCGCAAGCTGGAGCTGCGGCTGCCGGACGGCTCGCCCGCGCTGGTCCGCGAGCAGGCCGGTGGCCTGAGCGAGGCCCGCGTGGGCGACGAGGTGACGCTGACCTGGCGCGTCGCCGACGCCGTCCTCCTACATGACGAAAGCGACGCGGAGGCTGTGCTCACGTGAACGTCACCAAGGACTTCGCCAACGGAGGAGTCTCCTTCTGGTACCGGCAGATCGGCATCCCCGAGCGCAGGGCGGCCCTGCCCGGCTCGCGCGACTACGACGTGGCCATCGTGGGCGGCGGCTACACCGGCCTCTGGACCGCCTACTACCTGAAGAAGGCCCAGCCCGACCTGCGGATCGCGATCCTGGAGAAGGAGTTCGCCGGGTTCGGCGCCTCGGGCCGCAACGGCGGCTGGCTGTCGGCCGAGTTCGCCGGCTCGCGCGAGCGCCACGCCAAGGCGCGCGGACGACAGGCGATGATCGACCTGCAGCACGCCATGTTCGCCTCGGTCGACGAGGTCATCCGCGTCGCCGGTGAGGAGGGCATCGACGCCGACATCCACAAGGGCGGGCTCATCCACACCGCCACCAACCCGGCCCAGCGCCGCCGCCTGCACGAGGAGCTCGACGAGCTGCGCGCGTGGGGGTACGGCGAGCAGGACCTGCGCCTGCTGGAGCGCGACGAGCGCGAGTCGCGCCTGCGCGTGGCCGGAGCGCTCGACGCCACCTTCAGCCCGCACTGCGCCCGCATCCAGCCCGCCAAGCTGGCCGTGGGCCTGGCCGGCGTGGTCGAGGCGCTCGGCGTCGACATCTTCGAGGGCACCACGGTCACCGCGATCAAGCCCAGGCAGGCGATCACCACCAGGGGGGTGGTGAAGGCGGAGTACGTCATCCGGGCCACCGAGGGCTTCACCGCGGGCATCGAGGGCCAGCGCCGCCAGTGGCTGCCGATGAACAGCTCGATGATCGTCACCGAGCCGCTGCCCGCCGACGTGTGGAAGCACCTGGGCTGGGAGGACCGCGAGCTGCTCGGCGACGAGGCGCACGCCTACATCTACGCCCAGCGCACCGCCGACGACCGCATCGCCATCGGCGGGCGCGGCGTGCCGTACCGGTACGGCTCCCGCACCGACGACCGCGGCGCCACCCAGCGCTGGACCGTCGAGTCGCTGTGGCGGATGCTGGTCAAGCTCTTCCCCGCCGCGGCCGACGCCCGCATCGAGCACTCCTGGTGCGGCGTGCTCGGCGTGCCCCGCGACTGGTGCTCGACCGTGCACCTCGACCACGAGACGGGGCTCGGCTGGGCGGGCGGCTACGTCGGCAGCGGCGTCACCACCACCAACCTGGCCGGACGCACGCTGCGCGACCTGGTGCTGCGGCAGGACACCGAGCTGACCGCGCTGCCGTGGGTGGGCCGCCAGGTCCGCCAGTGGGAGCCTGAGCCGCTGCGCTACATCGGCGTGCAGCTCATCTACACGCTGTTCCGCGCCGCCGACCGGCGCGAGAACGACAGGGGCACCTCCACCTCCGGGTACGCCCGGCTGGCCAACCTGATCGCGGGGCGCTGATGACGCATCTGACAGACGCCGTTTCGGTATCGCTGCCGCCCGCCGTTCCCAAGCCCACCAGCCTGACCGGGCAGCGCGAGTCGACGCTCGAGCTGTGGCGCGACGGCGGCGCGGAGACGGGGGTGTGGGAGTGCGAGCCTGGCACCTTCACCGCCGTGCGCGACGGTTTCCACGAGATCTGCCAGATCCTGACCGGCAGGGCCACGCTGACCACCGAGGACGGCGAGGTGACCGAGCTCGTCCCCGGCTCGACCGTGGTGCTGCCGGACGGATGGAAGGGCACGTGGGTGGTGCACGAGACGATGCGCAAGACCTACGTGATGATTGACGCAGTGGCGCCCGGCGGCACCCGTTGAGTGCGGTCCCAGGCCGTCCAGGTGTAGGTGACGTGCCGTGACAGGTTGGTGAGCGTGGTGGTGCCGCCCTCGTGGCGGACCGCCACGCTGCCGCCGTTAACGGGGATGCCGGAGACGGCCAGCCAGGCGACGCCCGCGGGCAGCGAGGGCTCCGTGACGATCGCCGCGCCGTGCGGCCGCACCCCCAGCAGACCCTCGACCACCTGGCTGACCAGCGTGAACGACACCTCCGGATAGTCGCCGTTACGCCCGCCCGCCACGTGCTCTCCCTCGCGGGAGGCGAAGATCTCCCTCATCCACCGCCAGGCCGTCTCCGGCCTGCCATGGCGGAAGAACGTGTCCGGCAGGTACGTCCACGCCTCCACGTTGTGCGGCCTGCCGGGACCTCGGGTTTGAGCGTCGATGTGGTCCAGGAGGTCCTCGTCGGCGGCGAGCCGCTTCAGCGCGGGGAACCAGCTGCTCTCCATGCCCCAGCCCATGACGGGCGTGCCGTCCCGGGTGAAGCCGCGCACGCCCTTCCACTCGGCGGCGAAGTGGCGGCGCAGGTCGAGAGCCCGCCGTTCGTAGTCGTCGCCGTCCAGGCCGCGCGCCCTGGACAGCTCGGCCATCGCCAGGAAGGCGGCGTACCGCGCGGCGAGGCCGTCACCGGCCACCGCCAGCGGCTCGCCGTCCTGCTCGTTGTAGGTGGCGGTGCCGTCGAAGATGCCCGTCCCCAGGGCGGTCGGGGGCAGGTCGACCGCCCGCCGGTAGTAGTTCCACAGGACGGGGTCGTCCACGTAGGAGCGGTCGCCCGTCCACCGGTAGGCGACGGCGCCCGCCTCCACCAGCTCGTAGACCGCGGGCGCCTCCCTGACGAACGCGCCGGGGCCGCGGTAGTCGATAGACAGGTACGAGCCGTCGAAGTTGAAGGCCCACACGGGGCGGTGGCCGTGCTCCTCGGTGGCCGAGGCGGCGAAGCAGCGCAGCATCGCCAGGTTGGCCGCGTGGAGGCCGAGCAGGTGGGCCCCGGGGAGCTGGTGGACGAAGTCGCGCAGGTAGAAGCCGCTGCGGTGGGCGTAGCCCGCCCAGTAGGAGGGCAGGTAGACGCCCTCGCCCATGCCGTACGGCTGCCGCTCGTCGACGTTGAGCGGGCCGCGCGACCCGGCGGGGTGCGCCCAGCGCAGCGCCCGGTCGCACGCCCACTCGAACATCGCCACCAGCTCCTCGTTCGAGGAGTCGATACGCATGAGAACCTTCCGATCAGGGGCCGAGACTGGGGCGGATCACCAGCTCGGCCGGGAGCAGGAGGCCCGCCTGGGGGGTGACGCCGTCCTCGACGATCCGCAGCAGCCGGCTGACCAGCGCCTCGGCGATACGGCGGAGCGGCAGCCGCACCGTGGTCAGGGCAGGCTGCAGGAACGCGGTGACGGGCAGGTCGTCGAAGGCGACGAGGGCCAGATCCGCGCCGATCTCCACGCCCTCGGCCCTGGCGGCGGCGTACACGCCGAGCGCGAGCCAGTCGCCCCCCGCCACGATCGCGGTCGGGCGGGCGCGGCTCGCGAGCAGCTCGCGGGTGGCCGCGACGATCTCGCCCGGGTCGTCGCCCGGCACGGAGAACACCTGCCCCGCCAGTCCGTGGCGGCGCACGCCCGCGAGGAACCCGTCGCGCCGGTCGTCCATCCACGGCTGCCCGGCCGACGAGGCGAGGAAGGAGACCTTGCGGTGTCCTCTGGCCGCCAGCAGGCCCACCAGCTCGATCACCGCCTGGACGCTGTCGACGTCCACCCACGACTGCGGGTGCTCGGGTCCGGTCCGGCCGAAGGCGGCGAAGGGGAAGCCCTCGGCCGCCAGATGGGCGACGCGGGGATCGTCGCGCAGTATGTCGGACAGCAGGAAGCCGTCCACCGTCCGCGCGGCGATCAGCTCGTCGAGCGCCTGCTCCTGGCTCTGGCCGGGACGCGGCCGCACCAGCAGGATCCGGTAGCCCGCCTCGCCCGCCGCCGTCACGACCGCCTCGAGGAATCCGCCCATCAAGGGGTTGGGGTTGGCCGGATCGTCCACCGGCGTCGGGTAGGCGATGATCCGCCTGGTGCCCGACTTCAGGCTGCGCGCCGACTGGTCGGGCCGGTAGCCGAGCTCCTCGATCAGCGCCGTCACCCGCTCCAGCGTCTCGGCCTTCAGCCGGTGCGGGGCGTTGAGCGCGTTGGAGATCGTCTGACGTGACACGCCGGCCGCGCGCGCGACGTCCTCGATGGTGACCCCGCGCTCGCGCGGCCGACGTGCCGTCACTCCTGGTCTCTCCTCAGCTTGAGCAGGCCGCCCATGGGCACCTCGACCAGGCTCACGCCCGCCTCGAACCGGAGCCTGCCGGCCCAGACGAGCGCCCCTGCGCAGTCGAGGACCTCGGCTCGTGCCTCGCCCGCGCCGTACAGGGCCACGCGGGGGTCGGGGTCGGCGTTGGCGACGAGCACCTCGCCCGTGCCCGGCACCTCCACGGCGAGCGGAGCGTAGCGGGCGATGATCGTGGTCTGCCCATCGTAGGCCCGCACGAGCGGATAGCCGTGTTCAGGCTGCGCGGGCTCCAGCACGCCCAGCTGCAGCGTGTCGAGGTGGCGGCGGAAGACTCCCAGCCAGAACTCGATGGCGGCCAGTTGGTCGGGCCGCTGCGCCGCCAGGTCGACCGACACCTGCGGCACCGAGAACAGCGCGTTGATCAGATGCACCGCCACCTGCTCGGCGGGCTCGCCGGGGTGCCAGAGGATCATGTCCGAGTGCACGGCGACGGGTCCGGCGGTCAGCCGCAGGTCGATCGTGCGCTGCCGGTTCTCCTGCGGGCTGAGGGGGCAGTCGGCCGCCCGCACCATGTTCGTGTACGGCCACAGCCCGGGGCTCGTGTACGGCTGGCGGTGCTCGATCAGCACCTCGGGCCTGGCCCGGCGCAACCGTGCGTCGAGATCGTGCAGCAGCCGCCGTACCCCCTCGTCCACCTCCGCGCAGTCGGCGCCCTCGGTGGGCGCGGGATCGCCGCCCGGCGTGGCGAACCGGTCCACGAAGTCGATCTTCAGGCCATCCATGCCCCAGAGCTCGACCGCCTGGGCCAGCTTGTCGATGAGGAACCCGCGGACCTCGGGGTGACGAGGGTCGAGCACCGCCGCGTCCATGTGGTCGAGGTAGCGCAGGAAGCGGCCGTCGAAGCGCTCGAAGGCCGCGTTGTGCTTGCCGACGAACGGCAGCGCGTACCACAGCAGGTAGGCCATGCCGTTGCCCTGAACCCTGCGCACATGGCTCGCGAGGTCGGGGAACGCCTCCTGGTTGGGCTCCCAGTCGCCGCAGAAGGCGTAGCCGCGGGCCCGGTCGGCGGTCTGCCACCCGTCATCCACGATGATCGTTTCGCAGCCGAGCCGCTTCGACAGCCTGGCCTGCAGCTCCACCGACTCGGCCGTGACCTCCTGGTGCATGCTGTACCAGGTGGAGTAGACCGGCAGCCTGGCCTGACGCGGGGTCGGCGGCAGCGCGCGGCCCGCCTGCCACCACTCGGCCACCCCGGCCAGGGCCGCGGAGTACAGCCGGTCCGACAGGTCGAGCCTGATGCGCAGCCCGTCGCCCTGCAGGGTGAAGACGAACTCGCCGGTCTCCTCGATCAGCCCTCCGGTGAAGCTCACCGTCGCCACCGATTCGGCCAGTGCCGCCGTGCACACGTTGGCGCCCGCCGTACCGACCAGGCTCACCACCGGCGCACCCATGGTCAGCCTGGCCGACATCGGCGCGTTCCAGATCGGCGGCACCCAGCGGGTGCCGCTGCCCGGCGTCCAGAAGGCGGCGGTGTTCACGCACGGCACCTTCCACTGCGCCGCCGTCGCCTCGGGGGCGTCGATCAGCCAGACGCCCTCGGCGACCGCCGTCACCGTGACGCCGGTGGTCCCCGCGACCGCCACCTCGACCTCGCCCGCGTGGACCACGGTCGTCTCGCCGAGCGCGTGCGGCTCCCAGATCTGCATGTCTATCCCTTCGTGGCACCGGCCAGCAGGCCGGAGATGAACTGTCGCTGGAGAACGAGGAAGAGGATCATCATGGGCAGCGAGGAGATCGCCGTGCCCACCATGACCTGGCCGAAGTCGGTTCTGGCCAGCCCCTGCAGCGTGGCCAGCGCGACCGGCAGCGTGTACATCTCGGGCGTGCGCAGCGCGATCAGCGGCCACAGGAAGTCGTTCCACGCGCCGAGGAACAGGAAGACCGCCAGCGCGGCCAGGACGGGCCGCATCACCGGGATCACCACCCGCCAGAGCACCCGCAGCTCGCCCGCGCCGTCCACCCGCGCCGCGTCCAGCAGCTCGTCGGGCACGGCCAGCAGCGACTGCCGCATCAGGAAGATCCCGAACGGCACCGACAGGCTCGGCAGGATCAGCGCCGGATAGCTGTCGATCAGCCCGAGGTCGTTCATCATCTCGAAGATCGGGATGATGGTGACGCCGCCGGGGATGACCAGCGTCGACAGCAGCAGCACGAAGAACAGGTTGCGGCCCCTGAAGGAGAACTTGGCGAAGGCGTAGCCCGCCAGCAGCGACACCACGATCGCCCCCGCGGTCTGCACGACCGCCACGTACAGCGTGTTGCCCAGCACCTGCACGAGGCCGATCGACTCCTCCAGCTTGGCCGTGTTCGCGGCCAGCTGGTCGCCGGGGTAGAACTTCGGCGGCCAGGAGAAGATCTCGGCGTTGCCGTGCGTGGCGGCCATGGCCAGCCAGTAGAACGGGCCGACGCACAGCCCGAACACCACGGCCAGCGTGAAAGTCAGCGTCCAGCCCTTCATTTCTTCTGCAACCTCATCTGTGCGATGCCGAACCCGGCCACGATCAACGTCAGGGCGTAGGCGATCGCCGCGGCGTAACCGAAGTCGAAGTAGCGGAAGCCGTTCTGGTACAGGTAGAGCGAGATCGTCAGCGTGGAGTTGTCGGGACCGCCGCCGGTCAGCACGAACGGCTCGTCGAACAGCTGCAGCGTCCCGATCGTCGACAGCACCACGGTCAGCGCCAGGATCGGCCGCAGCTGCGGCACCGTGATCGACCAGAACCTGCGCACGGCGCCCGCGCCGTCCACCATCGCCGCCTCGTACAGCTCCTTGGAAATGCTCTGCAGGCCCGCCAGGTAGATCACCGCGTTGTAGCCGGTGTAGTGCCAGGTCAGGGCGATGACGATGGCGATCCTGGCCCAGAACGGGCTGCCCAGCCAGTCGATCGGCGCCACGCCGAAGAAGCTGAGCATCCAGTTGAGCAGGCCCGCGTCCTTGCGCAGGATCACCGAGAACATGACGCCGTAGGCGACCAGGCCCGTCAGGCTCGGCATGAACACCCCGAGCCGCCACAGGCCGCGCAGCCGTACGGACGGGGAGTTGAGCCCGAGCGCCAGCAGCAGCGCGAGCAGCAGCATGATCGGCACCTGGACGACCAGGATGAGCCCGGTGTTCCACAGCGAGGTCCAGAACAGCGGGTCGTTCACCAGCCGCACGTAGTTGTCGAGCCCGACGAACGTGCGGGCCGCGCCCGCGCCGGTGGTCAGGCTGATGTACATCGCGGCCAGGATCGGATAGGCCTTGAAGAGCAGGAAGCCGAGCAGCGCGGGCATGATCAGCAGGTAGGGGATGTTCCGCCTGGTGACGAACGACCGCCTGGTCCGCGCCCGCGCCTGCGGCCTGGACAGCGTGAGCGTCATCCGGCGAGCTTCCTGTTCGTCTGCTGGGCCAGCAGCGTGGCGGCCTCGGTCAGCGCGGTCGCCGGGTCGGCGCCCTTGAGGAGCACCTTCGTCTGCGCGTCACTGGCGATCTTCAGCGCCCGCGCGTAGTCGCCCGAGTAGTAGGTGGCGTCGGCGCCCTCGGTGAGCGCGTCGACGAACGTCTTGAGCGCGGGCTGGTCGCCGAAGTACGGCTGGGGCTCGGTGAACCTCGGGTCGGCGTAGGCCGCGGTCAGCGCGGGGAAGACGCCGCCCTCCTTGAACACCTTGTTGATCACTTCGGGCCTGGTCAGCGCGTACTCCACGAACGCGTACGCCTCCTTCTGGTGCGGGCTGGTGCCCGACACCGCCAGGTGCGTGGAGTTGACGATCGCGGCGCGCTTGCCGCCGGGTGTCACGGCGGGCGGCTGCATCACGCGCCACAGGCCCTTCTGCTCCGGGCGCATCTCGGGGATGTAGCTGACCGCCCACGCCGCCCACGGCAGCACGGCCAGCTTGCCGCCGCTGATGAGCTGCTTGGCCGTGCCCTCACCCGAGGTGTCGGCGACGATGCCCGCGTCGTTCATCCTCTTGAGCAGCGCCATGGCCTGGACGGCGGGCGCCGAGCTCAGCGTCACCTCGCCCTGCCGGTTGAAGTAGAACGCGCCCTGCTGCTGGAGCAGCGACTGGTAGAAGTCCATGTCCACGCCGTTGGCCGCCGGCTTGTTGAGGCCGATGAGGAAGGCGCCGGTCTTCTCCTTGAGCTTCTTGCCCGCCTCGATCGCCTCGTCCCACGTGGTGATCTTCTCCACGTCGACGCCCGCCTTGTCGAACAGGTCCTTGCGATAGAAGAACCCGACCGGGTTGACCTCCCACGGCATCGCGTAGACACCGCCGTCCTTGCCGGTCACGGTCGGCCACAGGCCCGTGGCGAAGGCGTCCTTGTGGGAGTCGGCGCCGAGCTTGCGCAGATCGGCGAGGCCGCCGGGGAACTTGTCCATGTAGCCGGGCAGGTAGTCGATGCCGATGTGCAGCACGTCGCCCAGGCCCTTGCCGCCCGCGGCCATGCCGATGGTGATCTTGTCCCAGATGGCGGGGTTGCCGACCGCCTGGACGGTGACCTTGATGTTCGGGTTGGCCTTCTCGAAGTCCTTGGCGACGGCGGCCAGGCCGTCGGAGGCGGGCTTCCACGACCAGACGGTGATCTTGACGGGGCCCGCCTGCTCCGGTTTCCCTGCGGTGCCGCAGGCCGCGGTGAGAGCGCCGGTGAGGAGGACGGCGAGGGCCGCGCGACGGTTGATCATGGCGTTCCTTTCGGGGGGTCAGGGCCTGCGTGCGGTACGCAGGCCCTCGGCCAGGCGGTCCACGGCCTGGCTCGGGGTGGTGGCGTGGGGGGACAGCCGGATCCAGCGGCCGCGCAGCGTGGTGGTGAGCCCCGCTCTCGCGAGGGCGGCGTGGACGTCCACCGGGTCGTGTCCGGGGAGGCGGAGGCAGGCGATGCCGCCGCGCTCGCCGGGGGACAGGCCGTCGTGCGGGATCTCCGCGCCGGCGGCTCTGGCGGTGTCGAGCAGGGCGCCGAGCGTGTCGGCGATCCTCGCGCCGATCGCCTCGACGCCCACGGCGGTGACGAGGTCGAGGGCGGCGCCGAGGCAGCTGACGGCCGGATAGTCGGGATTGGTCATGGCGTGCGCGTCCGCCCCACTGAGCGGCTCGCGCGGATGGTCGTCCGACGCCAGGGGGTCGCGGACGCCCGGCCACCCGCCCAGGCCGGGAAACAGGAAGTCGGCGACGCGGTCGCGGACCAGGAAGAGGGCCGCGCCCCATCCCGCCCTCAGCCACTTCTGGCCACCGGAGGCGAGCACGTCGGCGGCGTCGAGCTCCAGCGGGACCGCGCCGAGGCCCTGGATGG
Organism: Nonomuraea sp. NPDC059194; assembly: GCF_042754765.1. Classification (NCBI taxonomy): domain Bacteria; kingdom Bacillati; phylum Actinomycetota; class Actinomycetes; order Streptosporangiales; family Streptosporangiaceae; genus Nonomuraea; species Nonomuraea sp. NPDC059194. The sequence continues at coordinate 31,540 of NZ_JBHZBH010000049.1, forward strand.
CGTCCACCACCAGGACCCGGTGCGGCCCGAGGACCTCCTTGAGCGCGCCGAGCGGCGGCCGGTGGCCGGTCAGCGCGTCCACCGCGCTGACCGTGAGGGCCCTGACGTCGGGGGTCAGGTGCGCGGCGACGTTCTCGGGGGTCACCCGAGGGGCGTCGATCCAGCGCACCCGCAGGCCTCCGCGGTCCTGGAAGCGCAGCCACGGGTAGACGTTCGCGGGGAACTCGCCGCGCCGCACCAGGATCACGCCCTCGTCCGGGGTGCCGGGACGGAAGGCGGCCGCGGCCGCGAACAGGGCGTGGCTGGTGGAGGTGGCGAAGGCGACCTCGTGCGGCGCGGCGCGCAGGAACCGAGCCGCGCACGCGCGTACCGCCTCGGCCCGTGCCGACAGCGCCTCCACCGCCTGCTCGCCCCTGCTCAGCCGTGCCGCCTCGACGAGCGTCATGGCGACGTCGTGCGAGATCGGCCCCACCCTGGCGAAGTCGACGTAGCCGGGCAGGTCGTCGAATCGGGCCAGGTAGCGGGCGAGTTGAACGTTCATATCGTCGGCTCGCCGCATCAGGGGCTCCAAGGGGGGAGGGGGGATATGAACGTTCATATTAGGGTAAACCGGGTGCGCCGGGAAGACCCCTGGCGCACCCGTTCGTGCGGGGTCAGTACTCGGTGGTCAGTGTGACGCCGCTGAAGTCCGTCACGCCGTACAGGCTGACGTAGTTCCAGCTGTTCGGCGTGACGTCGGCCACCAGGCTCTCCGAGGTGCCCGGGCCCGTGGACCGAGCGTCATAGGAGGTGCTGGTCGCCCATCCCGCCCGCCTGACGTACAGGTCGGGGTTGCCCGTGCCGCCCGAGGAGGTGACCGTGAGCCTGGTCACGCCCGGCGGGATCCACAGGTAGAAGTAGGCGTGGTTCTGGTCGGTGTGCCCGATCCCGGTGCGCCTGCAGTCCTCGCCCATGAGACGCGGGTCGTCGCCAGGGCAGTCGGGCAGCGCGGGAGGCTCGGCGCACGCGCCCGCCGCGCACGCGGTCAGCCACGTCCGCCAGTCGGCCTCGTGGTCGAGCGAACGCAGCAGGCCGCCCGCCGCGCTCCAGTTCCCCGCCCTGTAGTGACCGAGCAGCGTGGCGACCTCGGCCCGCTGCCGCTCGAACATGTAGCGGACGGCGAGGTAGCCCCAGACGTAGATCCGGTTCTCGCCCTGGCCGTAGGCGGTGTCGAAGAGTTCGCGCAGCGGGTGGCTGTGCTTGCCGGCCTCGGTGTAGGCGGTGGTGTTGGGCAGGCCGCGGTAGGACCACGACACGTACTCGGCCAGGCCCTCGTTCCACCACACGACGGGCGTGGTCGGCGAGCCGAAGTGCCCGTACAGGTCGAAGCGGCCGTCGAGGTAGTGCGTGTACTCGTGGTTGAGGTTCCACACCGCGAAGTCGGGACGCTCCCACGTCGCCTCGTAGGCGATGAACCGGGCCTGGTTGCCCGCCGCGGCCGGGTCGCCTTCCAGGTACATGCCGCCGTTGTTGGTGTCGATGCCGTAGATCGGGCCCGCGTACATCCGGTAGTCGGCGCTGGAGTCGAAGACGACCACCTCCAGCGTGGCGTTGCCGTCATCGGCGACGGGTCTGCCGCCGGAGTCGACCAGGTCGTGGAAGAAGGCGTCCTGATCGGCCAGGCTCGCGCAGGTCGTGGCGAACTGCGCCGCGGTCATCTCCTGCGCCAGGATGCGCAGGGTCGGTCCGCAGGTGTGAGTGAGTGGCAGGGCCACGGCCTTCAGCTTGGCGGGCAGGTCGCACACGTCGTAGGAGGCGCAGTCGCCGGGGACGCTGCCGAAGGTCACGTCCGCGATGCCGATCCAGAGCGGAGCGGTCCTGCCGGTCATCGAGTACTCCTCCAGCATGGCCTTCACCATCGGCTTGACGGTCGGGACCAGTTCGGGGTGAGTGAGGAACCTGGCCAGCTCTCGCCCGGCGTTGACGGTCATGAAGGCGGAGTCGGTGCCGAGCAGGTCGAGATGGTTCTCGGCGAAGGCCTTCAGAGAGTGGAGCAGGCCGTGGTCGGCGGCGACGGCGGCGACGAAGTCGGGCCTCCAGTGGCCCCGGAAGATCGTGTTGAAGGCCTCGTAGACCGCGTTCCGCATCCACCACGAGGCGTTGTGCGCGCTGTCATAGGAGTCGAGCAGGCGCTTCATGACCGGGATGTAGCGGGCGTTCTCTCCCGAGCTCGCGGTCAGGATGACCGCCTCGGTGAGCACCTCTCCGTTGGCGTCGGAGACGGTTCTGGAAGCCGGCGCGGCGAAGAAGGCGTCGAGCCCCGCGCGCACCGGCACCTGCAGGTTCTCGGTGTACGGCCCGACCGCGTCCTGGTTGTACCACTGCACGTAGTAGCCGGCGCGCAGGTAGAGCACGATCTGCTCGACGGAGGTGGAGTTGTCGCCGGGGTAGGAGGGCGCGGCGCCGCGCAGGGCGTCCGCCACGGTGATCATCTGAGATTCCCTGAAGGCGCCGCGAGCGTCGGTGCCGGTCAGCGTGAACAGCGTGTTGACGCACGAGACCTGCGCCGCCTTGATCGCCGCCACGAGAGCGTCGCCCGTCCTGGTGGTGAAGTCGGTGACGTCGCAGGCCGCCGCCGCCCTGGCGGACCGCTCGGAGGGGCGCGGGCGCGTGGGCTCTGTCGCGGTGGGGTCGTCGTAGTCGCGCCTGCTCTCCTTCCGGGGTTCGGCGAGCGGCGGAAGCTCGGTGGCGGGCAGCGGCTCGGCCTGCCGGTGCGGGCGGGCGGCCGAGTCGTCTCCCGCGGGCGGCGGCCGGTCGCCCGACGGGGCCCGGCCCGGCGTCGCCGCAGCGTGCGCGGGTTCGGTGGGCGCGGAGGGTTCGGTCTGGGCGGAGGGTTCGGTCTGGGCGGCGACCGCGGGGGGCGGGGCCGCCGCGGATAACTCGAGGGAGGCGGCGTGGGAGGCGGGGGCGAGGCCGCCCGCTCCGAGGCCGAGCGCCAGGGCCACAACAGCCGCTTTCAGCAGGGATTTCCTCATCGCTACTCCTGGGGGTGGAGCGCGGTGGGGCCGGGCCCCCGAATCTTCGGCCCGCCGCGATGGGCTACGTGATGTGTAACATGTCACACCCTTTGTTGGAAGGCAAGAGTTCTATGAACGTTCATATCAGTCTGCTCGCGGCGCTGGATCGGCGTGCCCAGGTGGCCGGGTCAGCCGGGGGAACCCGCCACGCGCTGCCGCAGCACCCCCACGTCGCCGATCGTGATCGTCACCTCGTCCCCAGGCCGGAGCGAGAACTCCAGCGGCGGCACGATGCCCGTGCCCGTGGCCAGCACCACCCCTTCGGGGAAGCTCTGGGCGCGGAAGAGCCACCCCAGCAGTTCCTCGGGCGTACGGCGGAGCCGCCCGGTCCCCGTGGCGCCGGAGAAGACCTTCTCCCCGTCGCGGACGATCTCCATTTCGATGGAGAGCTCACCAGGAAGCTCCCACCATGGCCTGATCGCGGGCGAGAGCGCGCAACTGCCGGTGAAGCACTTGGCCTGGGGCAGGTAGAGCGGGTTCTCCCCTTCGACGCTTCGAGCGGTCAGGTCGTCGCAGACCACGGCCCCGACGGGCTCGCCGTACCGGTTGGCGACGATCGCCAGCTCGGGCTCCGGCACACACGCGCCGTCAGCCCTGATGCCCGCGAGCTCGCCGTCGGTCGAGACCCGCCACGGCGTGGCCTTGAAGAACAGCTCGGGCCGTTCGGCGTCGTAGACGGCGTCGTAGAGGTCGCGCCCGCTCTCCTCGACGCGGGCGGCGCGCGAGCGCTCGTAGGTGACGCCCGCGCCCCACACCTCCATGCGGCCTTCGACGGGGGCGAGCAGCCGTACCTCGGAGACGGGCACGCTTGCCAGCGGGGTGTGCCTGGCGACCAGCGCACCGATCTCGGCCGCCGGCAACGCGAGCAGCTCGGTCAGCGACAGCCCCATGGGTGCGATGAGGTCTCCGGTCAGCACGCCGACCTGGTCGGTGAAACGCACGATGTGGGTCACGTCAGCCCCTTTCCGCGGCGTGGTGCGGTGCCGCCGCTCCACAGTCCTACCCACCACCGGCCGTGGCCGCCGGAAGGGGTGCCCGCGATCCTCGAACGGTTGTCATTTTCGCGGGTCAAAGGCCTATAATCGAACACATGTTTCAGGCTTCGTTGCTCGACTGCTTCTCCTCGGAGGGTCCCGGGCCGCTCGGGTCCACGGTCAGGCGCGTCGACCTGGGTCGCGGCGCCTGGATCGACCTCAGGCCCGGCTGGATCGGCGGCGCCGACGCCCTGCTCGACCGGTTGATCGCCGGGGTGCCCTGGCATGCCGAACGACGGCACATGTACGACCGGGTGGTCGACGTGCCCCGGCTGCTGGCCTTCTACGAGGAGGGCCAAGCGCTCCCCGACCCGATGCTGGAGGAGGCCAGGGCGGCCCTCGACGAGCACTACGGCCCCGAGCTGGGCGAGCCGTTCGCCACGGCGGGCCTGTGCTTCTACCGCGACGGCCGCGACAGCGTGGCCTGGCACGGCGACACGATCGGACGGGGCGGCACCGAGGACACCATGGTGGCCATCGTCTCCGTCGGCGCGCCCCGCGCGCTGCTGCTGCGCCCCCGCGGGGGCGGGGGTGCGACGGTGCGACACGAGCTCGGCCACGGCGACCTCATCGTGATGGGCGGCAGCTGCCAGCGCACCTGGGAACACGCGATCCCCAAGACGGCCCGCCCGGTCGGGCCCCGGGTCAGCGTCCAGTTCCGCCCGCGCGGCGTCCGCTGAGTAGGCTCGGCGCGTGTCGCACTCTCTCCTCGACGGCTGGGTCGCGCTGGCCGGTTCGTCCCGCGCGGCGGGGGCCGTGGGGGCGGAGCTCGTCGCCAGGTGGGCCGAGCCGCACCGCCGCTATCACACTCTCGACCATCTGCGGGCGGTCCTGGACGCGATCGACCGGTTGGCGCCGGTAGCCGACGACCCCGATGCGGTACGGCTGGCCGCGTGGTTCCACGACGCCGTCTACGACGGGAAAGCGGGCTCGGACGAGGAGCGCAGCGCCCAGCTCGCCCAGTCCCGCCTGGCCAGGTGCGGCGTGCCAGGTGAGCGGGTCGCCGAGGTGGCCAGGCTCGTCCGCCTCACCGCCACCCACGACCCCGACTACACCCCCGACCCGCCAGGACCAGCCGCGCCAGGATGGGACGAGCCAGCACCGGGCGAGCCAGGATTGGGCGCGCCAGCACCGGGCGCGCCCGGATCGAATGGGCCAGCATCGGATCGGCTAGAACCGGATCGGCTAGAACCGGATCGGCCAGAATCGGATCGGCCAGAATCGGATGGGCGAGGATCGGATCGGCCAGAATCGGATGGGCGAGGGTCGGATCGGCTGGGATCGGGTCCGGCGGCGGGGCGGGACGCGAACGGGGCCGTGCTGTGCGACGCCGACCTCGCCGTCCTGGGGGGCGACGACTACGCGGGTTACGCGGCGGCCGTCCGGCAGGAGTACGCCCACGTCCCCGACGAGCTGTTCAGGCTGGGCAGGGCGCAGGTGTTGCGGCGACTGCTGGCCGCGCCACGCCTGTACCGCACGGCACTCGGCCACGACCTGTGGGAGGCCAGGGCTCGCGCCAGCCTGACCGCCGAACTGGCCACCCTCGACAGCTGACCCGGACCCCCCGGGCGACCCGCGCCGGTGACCGACGCCTGCCGCGGCGATCAAGCGGGCCAACGACGCCTGCGAGGAGAACGGCGGCGATCAGGCGGGTCAGGGTGCCTCCGAGGGGAGCGCCGTCGATCAGGAGGGCCAGAGCGCCTGCGAGGGGGATCGGCGGTGAGGGGGAAGGTAAGCGGGGGTTGGCGGCGGCGAAGAGCGGCGGCGATCAGGCGGGTCAGGGTGCCTCCGAGGGGAGCGCCGTCGATCAGGAGGGCCAGAGCGCCTGCGAGGGGGATCGGCGGTGAGGGGGAA
>NZ_JBHZBH010000049.1:37583-55270 GCF_042754765.1 Nonomuraea sp. NPDC059194
GGTAAGCGGGGGTTGGCGGCGGCGAAGAGCGGCGGCGATCAGGCGGGTCCGCGGCGGGAGGGCGAGGGCGATCAGGCGGGTCAGGAGCGCCCCTGGGGTGGCAGCGATCATGGTGTCTGGGGCGGGGGAGACCGGCGATGGTCGGGCGGGTCAGCGGCGTCTGCGGTTGCGCGGATCGGCGGTGGTCGGGCGGGTGAGGGGGTGGTGCGGAGGCCCGGGGAGGTCGGGCGGGTCAGCGGCGTTTGCGGCGGCGGAGGCCGGCGGCGATCAGGCGGGCGAGCAGTTCCCGTGAGGTGACGGGTTCGGCGCCCAGGGCGAGGGCGCGCGAGTGCACGGTCTCGGGCACGTCGTAGTGGTCCCGGTCGAAGGCCCGCTCCGGCACGCCCAGCCGGGCTGCGAACGCGTGCAACTCCGCCAGGGAACTGTCGCTGACCAGGTGGGACCACAGCAGGCCCCTGGGACCGGGCCAGTTCGGGGGATCGATCAGCACCGTCACGCGGTCAAGCGTAGGACCACCACTCCATAGGACGAGCCGCGGGAGCGGGCCGTCCACATCAACCGATCGGTTGACGGGAGGTTCATCCAGACCCCTGATGGCCCGAGGCGGGCCCGGCGGCAGCATGGAACTCATCAAACCGATACGACCTTGGAGAAATGACATCATGAAGATCCGTACCCGCCTGGTCGCCGGAGCCGTTGCCGCCCTCGCCCTCACCAGTGGCGTCGCCACGGCCCAGGTCGCGCAGGCCGCCGCGGACGGCCCCGCCGTCGTCGAGACCAGGACGCTGTCGGCCGAGGCCGCGCTGAAGATCGCCGACGCGGTGCAGAAGGAGGCCGCCAAGCAGAAGCAGCGCGTGACCGTGGCCATCGTGGACCGCTCCGGCGTGACCCGCCTGCTGCTCAAGGGTGACGGCGCCGGGCCGCAGACGGAGGAGTCGGCCAGGCGTAAGGCGTGGACCGCGGTGTCGTTCGGTCAGGCGACCAGCGCGCTGTCGAAGAACCAGGCGCTTGCCGCCATCCCCGGCACGCTGCTGCTCGCCGGTGGCGTTCCCGTGGCCGTCGACGGCGCCCCGATCGCGGGCATCGGCATCGGCGGCGCCCCCTCCGGCGCCATCGACGAGGCCATCGCGCAGGCCGGCCTGAAGGCCATCCAGGGCCAGCTCCGCTGACCCCGCCCCCGCCCCCGACCCCGGCCCCGAGCCCGACCCCGGACCCGATCTTGGCCCCGAGCACGGCCCCGGCCCGAGCCCGAGACTGACCCGGCCCCGAGCACGGTCCCGCCCCGAGCACGAGCACGGCCCCGCCCCGAGCCCGAGACTGACCCGAGCACGAGCACGAGCACGGCCCCGAGGCTGACCCTGAGCTTGAGCACGACCCCGAGCCCGAGCTCATTGAAAGGGACCTGCACGACGAGGCGCAGAACCCTCGCCCGAGCGCGCGCACGCGGCGCAGGTGTGGGGCCCTCCGGAGGTCGGCACTCGGCGGCCCCAATGTGGGCCCTCGCAGGAGGCGCGCGGCCGGTCATGGTGCGGGGCGCTCACGGGCATCCGCACCCGACGGCCATGGTGCAGGGCCCCGCTGGAGGCGCGCGGCGGGCGATGGTGCGGGGCGGCGATGGTGCGGGGCGCTCGCGAAGACCGGCACCCGGCGGTGGGGGTGCGGGGCGCGCACGAACTCCCGCGCCCGGCGGCCATGGTGCGGGGCGCTCGCGAACACCCGCGCGACGGCTATGGTGTGGGGCGTTCACGAAGACCGGCACCCGGCGGTGGGGGTGCGGGTCCCTCGCGGAGACCCGCACCGGCTCACTTTCTGCCGCTGCTCACGGCGTGGTACTGCAGGTCCTGCACGGTGAAGTCCTGCTTCACCTGCCAGGGCGAGGTGACCGTCACGGCGCCGACCGACGCCTTGTTCATCCCGTACGCCAGCGGGAACGTCTTGGCCTGGACCCCCGCCTGGCCCGCGTAGCTCTTCTCGACGCCGCCGATGCTCGCCTTGACCGTGGCGTCACGGGTGAGGAAGGACAGCACCTCCACCGTGTCCCGCGGAGCGCTGGTGCCGGAGCGCGGCGTCATGAACTTCGTCTGCGTGCCCGACGCCGGCCGGGCCGCGGCGAGCTGGGTGCGGTGCGTCAGGTAGAGCGTGTCACGGACGATCGCTGGAGCCTTGCCGGTCTTGAACCAGGTCAGGTAGTAGGACGAGATGTCCAGGTAGGCGCCGCCGTTGTGCACGGAGGGCGCGAACTGGGTGCCTTCGGAGAAGTCGTTCCAGGTGGTCAGCTGGATCCAATCGGCGTCCTCTGAGATGGACTTCTGCCACGTGAGGCGGAGGTTCTCGGTGTTGTTGGCCTCGTCGTAGATGCCCTGGTTGGGCCGCTCGTCCTGGACGGAGACCGGCTGCATCCAGATCTTGCCCATGCCGTGGGCCTTGGCGATGTTCGAGGCGATGCCGCTCTGTCCCGCCGGGCTGCGGTTGCCCCAGTTGGAGAAGCCGTAGCTGATCGAGGCGAACGCCGAGGCGTTGGACGGGAAGTTCAGGAAGACGGGGACGAAGGCGACCGTGATGCCGTGCGTGTCCTTCATGATCTTCATGAAGTTCTGCCACCACGCGGCCGTCTGGCCCTCCGCCTTGAACGGGGAGATCACCAGACGCTTGTCGGCCAGGCGGTAGACGGACTTGGAGGCGGCCAGCTTGGCCATCGAGGCCGCCAGCGTGGCCGCGTCGGTCTTGAGCGAGGTCATGTCCGGCATCAGCACGATTCCGAAGCCGGGATCGACCTCCTCCGCCGCCTTGATCAGCGTCTGGAGGCGGCCCCAGTGGGCGCTGGTGAGCGACAGGACGTCCACGGTGAAGCCGTCGAGGCCGGCCGCGACGGCGGTCTGGACCTCCTTCTTCATGTCCGCGAGCTGCCAGTCGCCGGCCAGCACGCCCCTCGGCGCCGGACGGTCCCGCAGCAGGCCGCCGTAGGCCGCGTGCTTGCCGCTCTCGCCGGTCGGGGTGAGGTAGTGCTTGGTGTAGTAGTCGTCGGCGCCCGCCTTGTTGTTCAGCGAGAGCGGGTACGGCGTGAAGTAGTGCGCGAAGACCTTGCGCTCGGAGGCGCGCAGCGCCGCGGTCGAGGGCATGGCGAAGGGCAGCGGCCCGCTGGGGGTCGCCGCCTGCGTGTCGTAGCTGATCGACAGCTTGGGGCCGGTGCCCGACGTGGCGCGCGAGGAGTGGAGCACGCCGTGGGCGCCCGACGGGGAGGTCAGCGCGAAGTCGTAGGAGCCGTTGCCGGTGAAGGCGGGGGACACGTCCAGCTTCGCCGTACCGCCGGCGGTCAGGCCCTTGTGTGTGGTGATCACCTCCCCGACGGCCGGGCGGTTGTCGAACGTGAGCGTGTCGGCGGTCCATTCACCGCTGACCGGCCGCACCTCCAGCGTGGTGTCGGTGGTCCTGACGGACTGCACGTCCAGCGTCATCTTGACGTTGACCGCGTTGTCCGGCACGTCCTTGACGGCGAAGCGGACGAAGGCGCCGCGTTCGGTCGCCTTCGCGCCGTCGCACGGGGTGGTGCAGACCGACAGCCAGGTGACGGTGTGGTGCGTCTTGCCGGGGCCGGCCTCGCTGACGTAGCTGTCCTCCTGTGAGGTGAACGTCACCGTCTTCTCGGCCGCCGCCGCGACGGTCGGGGTGACCATCGTGGCGGTACCGGCGAGGGTGGCTAATAGCAAGGTCATCGCGCGTAGGCGCATACTGATCATGCCCTTCATGTAGCGATATGTCCTGACATATCGCATGACAACGGGCATGATCATAGACTCAACGACCGCCTCCCCACCGGGATTCGCCGGAGATCAGCTTCCCGCCACCCGGAACGACGAGGGGAACAGCTCGTCCACCGGCCTGCGCCGGTGATCCCGGACCGAGTACGCGGCCTTCATCTCCTCGAAGTACGCCTGCGCCCGCGCCCTGAACGCCTCCTCGTCCACCCCGGGGATCACCCCGTCGCGCATCACGACCCGCCCGTCGATCACCACCGTGGACACGTCCGCCCCTGAGCAGTTCATCAGCAGCGTCCTGATGGGGTCGTCGACAGGCCCGGTCCGCGGCCCCGACAGGTCGACGACGACCAGGTCCGCCTTCGCCCCCGGCGCCAGCCTGCCCAGGTCGGTACGGCCCAGCGCCCTGGCCCCGTTCAGCGTCGCCGCCCGGTAGTAGTCGGCCGCCGAGCCCGCCTCCAGCCGCCCGGTGACCAGCTTGGCCAGGTTGTTGCCGTAGTCCATGTTGCGGATCATGTCCGGCGGGAAGGAGTCGGTGCCCAGCGCCACGTTCACCCCGGCCGCCCGGTAGCGGTCGAAGTCGCGCAGCGCGTCGCCGTACCTGACCATGGTCAGCGGGCAGTGCACGATCCCCGCCAGCGACGCCAGCCGGTCGGGCGAGCCCTCGAACGGCGTGTCGGGTGAGCCCAGGTAGAGCGCGTGCGGGATGAGCAGGCGCGGGCCGAGCAGCCCGACCTCCTCCAGCACGTCGAGCGGGTGCCTGCCGTACCACTCCTTGAGCAGCCGCAGCTCCGTCAGCCCCTGCATGCAGTGCAGCCGCACCAGGCAGTCGAGCTCCTCGGCGGCCCGCGCGGTGGCCCGCATCAGGTCGAGGGTGACGGTCTCGATCCGGCACGGCAGCAGCGCGCCGCGCAGCCGCCCGCCGTAGGCGCCGTCGAAGTCTCGGACGAACCTGACCGCGTCCGCCAGCCCCTTGTCGCCCAGTTCGGGCTCCCAGTGGACGGTACGGCTGCCGCCGTCGAGGACGGGCACGCCGGAGCGGTAGCTGGGGCCGAGATACATGCGCAGCCCGAGCCGTCCGGCGATCTCGGCGACGCCCGCGAACTCCTCGTAGGACTCGGCCCAGGCGCTGTGGGTCTCGGCGGCGATCGGCATCGCGGTGGTGATGCCGTTGCGGATGAGCTGGGTGAGCGCGTACTCCCGCATGAACAGCGTCTCTTCCAGGGGGAAGACCGCTGCCCTGCGGGTGGTCGCGTACTCCATGGACCAGTTCAGCCCGTCGGAGGCGGCGTTCCAGGTGTCGATGATCGCGTGGTCGATGTCGGACAGCGCGTCGAGGTCGATGAAGCCGGGCCCGACGATGGCCTCGCCCGCGTCGATCACCTCGTCCACGGGCCCTTCGTAGGCGGCGCCGACGTGGACGATCGAGTCGCCCGCGTAGACGACGCAGCCGTCGCGGTGGATGACATGGTCGGCGCCGTCGAAGCCGATGACGTACGACGCTTTGACGAGAGTTGTGGTGCTCAAGATGTTCGGTTTCTCCGGGTCGGTTTCCAGCCGGGACGGGGGACGGCGGCCAGCAGGTCTCTGGTGTAGTCCTCCTGAGGGTCGCGCAGCAGGTCCGCGGTGGGACCGCGCTCCACGACCTCCCCCTTGTGCATCACGATGGCCGTGTCGCTGATCTGGTTGACGACGGCCAGGTCGTGCGAGATGAAGACGTAGCTGATCTCGCCGCGCTCGCGGATGTCGGCGAGCAGGTTGAGGATCTGCGCCTGGATGGAGACGTCGAGCGCGGCGACGGCCTCGTCCAGCACCAGCACGCGGGGTTCGACGGCGATCGCGCGGGCGATGGCCACGCGCTGGCGCTGCCCGCCGGACAGCTGCCTGGGCAGCATGGCGGCGTGCCGCTCGGCCAGGCCCACCGACTCCAGCAGCTCCGTCGTGCGCCTGCGCACGTCGGCGGGGGTGAGCGTGAAGTGCAGCGACAGACTGGTGGCGATGACGTCGCCGACGCGCTGCAGCTTGTCCAGCGAGGAGTAGGGGTCCTGGAAGACGATCTGGATCTCCCTGGCCCGCCTGCGCCGCTCCTTCGACGAGACGCGTCCGGCGGGGCGCGGCCGTCCGCAGACGGTGATCGTCCCGCTGGTGGGCGTCTCCAGGCCGAGCAGCATCCTGGCGACCGTGGTCTTGCCGGAGCCCGACTCGCCGACGATCGCCAGCGACTGGCCCTCCTCGACCTCGAACGACACCTCGTTTACGGCGACCGCCTCGCCGTACACCTTGCGCAGCCCTTCGGCCCTGATCACGGACATGGGTCCTCCTGGAGAGTCAGCTCCGCCGCGCGGACGCAGGCGACCGTGCCGTCGAAGACCGGCCGCGCCTCGCCGCACACCGGCAGCGCGTGCGCGCAGCGGGGCGCGAAGGCGCAGCCGGGATCGGCCTCGAAGGCGGCCACGGGCCGTCCCGGAATGACCGGCAGCCGGCGCGTGACCTCCTCCAGGCTGGGCCGCGACAGCAGCAGTCCGCTGGTGTACGGGTGCAGGGGCGCGGCGGTCAGCTCGTCGGCGGGCCTGGACTCCACGATCCGGCCTGCGTACATGACCGCGAGCCGGTCGCAGGTGGCGGCCGCCAGCTCCAGGTCGTGGGTGATCAGCAGCATCGCCATGCCGCGCTCGCGGCGCAGCTCGTCCAGGATCGCCATGACCTCCGACTGCGTGGTGACGTCGAGCGCGGTCGTCGGCTCGTCGGCCAGGATCAGGTCGGGATCCACCGCCAGCACCGAGGCGATCATGACCCGCTGCAGCAGGCCGCCCGACAGCTCGTGCGGGTACTGCCGCAGCCGCCGCGCCCCGTCGCCGATGCCCACCTCGGCCAGCAGCCGTACGGCACGCGCGGCGGCCTCGCGGGCGGGCACGCCCAGGTTGGTCACCATGGCCTCGGTCAGGAAGTCGCCCACGCTGCGCACCGGATTGACGTGCGCCCGGGGATCCTGGAAGATCATCGCGATTCGCCTGGCCCGCAGCTCGCGCAGCGCCCTGCCCGACGGCACGGCGACGCCGTCGAACAGGATCCGCCCGCTGAGCCTGGCGCCCGGCGGGGTGAGCCCGATGACGGCGCGGGCGGTCATCGACTTGCCCGAGCCCGACTCGCCGACCAGGCCGACAGCCTCGCCGCGGCCGATCGTCAGGTCGACCTCCTCCACCAGCGTCTTCCACTCGCGCCCCGACGGGACGGCCAGCGCCAGCTTCTCGATCGACAGCAGGCTCATCGACGCCTCCCCAGCCGGTCGCCCAGCACGTTCACCGCGGCCACGACCAGCGCGATCATCACGCCCGCCGCGATCGCCTCCAGCGGCTGGCCGCGCTGCGCGCTGTCCAGCCCGCTCTTGACCATCAGCCCCCAGTCCGCGGTGGGCGGCTGCACGCCGAGCCCGAGGAAGGAGACCGCGGCCACGTCGATCACCGCGAAGCCCAGCGCCGACACCGACTGCGCCACGATGATCGGGCGCAGGTTCGGCAGCAGGTGGCGGGTGCAGATGGCGAAGGCCGAGCGGCCCTGCACCCACGCCGCCGCCACGTACGGCAGGCTCCGCTCCCGCAGCGCCGCCGAGCGCACCACCCTGGCGACGTACGGCGTGTACGCCACGGCCAGACCGGTCACCACACCGGGAATGCCGGGGCCGAGCACGGCCACTGTGACCAGGGCGAAGACGATGCCGGGCACCGCGAACAGGATGTCGAGCAGGCGCGAGATCACCGCGTCGACCCGGCCGCCCGCCCACGCCGCGGTGATCGCCAGCGTGGTCCCGACGACGGTGGACACGCAGATGATCAGAACGGGGCCGATGAGCGTGGTCCGCGCGCCGTACATGAGCCTGGACAGCACGTCGCGGCCGAGCGCGTCGGCGCCCAGTGGGTGCGCGGCGGTGCTGCCGCTCAGCGCGCTCATCAGGTCGGGGAAGTCGGGGTCGTAGGGCGCCAGGAGCGGCGCCGCGAGGGTCATCGCCGCCACGGCGGCCAGCAGGACGGCGGACGCCGTACCCAGGCCGCCCAGGCGGGTCACCGCGACAGGCGCGGATCGAGAGCTGAGTAGCACAGGTCCACCAGGAGGTTGATCAGGACGAAGGCGGTCACGAGCACGAGCACCACCGCCTGGACGATGGCGAAGTCGCGCTGCAGGATCGCCCGGACGAACAGCGAGCCGAGCCCGTCGAGGGCGAAGATGTTCTCCACCACGACCGAGCCGGCGATGAGGCCCGCGACGTTGAGCCCCGTCACGGTCACGACGGGGATCGCGGCGTTGCGCAGCACGTGCCGCCTGACGATGTGCCGCTCGGCGAAGCCGCGGGCGCGGGCCGTCTCCACGTGCTCGCGGCCCAGCTCCTCCTGCACGGAGGCTTTGGTGATGCGGGCCAGGAAGGCGGCGCTGGCCAGTGCCAGCGTGATCGCCGGCAGCGTCAGGTGGTAGAGGCGGTCGAGCAGGCCGTCGCCTGGCCCGAAGACGGGGAACCAGCCGAGGCCGAGCGCGAAGACGATCACCAGCAGCACGCCGACGACGAACGACGGGGTGGCCAGCAGGACGGAGGAGACGACGCCGATGAAGCTTTCGACCCTGCCGCCGCGCAGGCCCGCCAGCAGGCCCATCACGACGCCGCCCACCGAGATCAGCACGGTCGCGTAGACCACCAGCAGGATCGTGGTCGCCACGCGCGAGCCGATCAGCGCCGAGACCTCCTGCCGGTAGACCAGCGAACTGCCGAAGTCGCCGGTCAGCGCGTCGCGCAGCCACGAGACGTAGCGCACCAGGAACGGGTCGTCCAGGTGGTACTGCGCCCTGATCGCTGCGACCTGCTCGGGCGTGCCGCTCCTGTTGCCGAGCAGGAAGGCCATCGGGCCGCCCGGCACCAGGTACAGCAGGCCGTACACCAGGAAGGAGGCGACCAGCAGGACCACCACGAGCCCTGCCAGCCGCTTCAGCGCGAACCTCACTTGGCACCCAGGCTCGCGGCCCACGGGTAGTACAGGTACGGGAAGGACGGCACCGCGCCCGTGACCCTGTTGTTCATGTAGAGGATGACCGGCAGGTTGTTCAGCGGCATCCACGCCACGTCGCGGGTGACCTTGTCCTGGATACCGGTCACCAGGGTGGCCCGGGCGGCCGGGTCGTACTCGGCCCTGGCCTTCTTGATGTCGGCGTCCACCGCGGGGTAGTCGTTGAAGTTCGTCCGGCCGCCGGCCAGGAACACCGTGTAGATGTCGAGCGGGTCGGGCACGTTGCCGTACCAGGTGGAGAAGAACGCGTCGATGCCCTCACGCGCCTTCGGGTCGCTGTAGAGGTTGCCGTACTGCTCGACCGGGATGACCTTGATCTCGATCTTCAGGCCGAGCGCCTCGCCCGTGGCCTTGATGAGGTTGGCGGTCTGCTCGTGCGTGGCCGCGCTGCCCTGGATGCCGATGGTGATCGGCTCCGTCGGCGAGCCCGCCTCGGTGAGCAGCTGCTTGGCCTTGGCCAGGTCCTGCTTCTCCGGCGGCAGCGCGTCGTAGGCCTGCTTGAAGGTGTTCTGCTCGTAGCCCCAGTACTCGGGGCCCGCCAGCGTGCGCTGGGGTGCGGCGGTGCCCTGGAAGACGACCTTGGAGATGGCCGCCCTGTCGAGCGCGAGCGAGAGCGCCTGGCGCACCTTCGGGTCGGCGTACGGGCCCGACTTGGCGGCGCTGAGCAGCGTCCAGAACGTCAGCGACTTGCCCAGCGTGACCGACCCGGTCGTGGAGCTCTGCAACTGCCCCAGGCCCGCGGGCGGCAGGTAGAAGTACTGCCCGTCCACCTCGCCCGAGCGCAGCGCGTTGACCGCGGTCGTCTCGTCGGCGATGAAGCGGAAGACCAGCTCCTTCGACTTGGCGGCCAGCGTCGGGTCCCAGTAGGAGTCGTTGCGGGCCAGCGTGAGCGAGTCGCCGGGCTTCCAGCCCTTGAACGTGAAGGGCCCGGTGCACATCACACCGCCGGTCGGCGAGCCGAGGTCCTTCTTCTTGGCGTACTCCTCCGACACGATGGCGCCCGCAGCCGTGGCCATGGCCTGGTTGAACAGCACGTCTGGCTGCTTCAGCGTCACCGTGACCTGCATCGGCCCGGTCGCCTCGATCTTGTCGACGGTGTGGAAGTAGTCGCCCCACCAGGTGCCGAGCGCCGGGTCCAGGTGCCTGTTCAGGCTGGCGGCGACGTCCTTGGCGGACAGCTCCTTGCCGTCCCAGAACTTCACGCCCTTCCTGATCGTGTAGACCCAGGTCGTCGGCGTCGGGTTGTCGGCCTTCTCCGCCAGGCCCGGCTTGATCTCGAAGTCGGGCGTCAGGCGCAGCAGGCTCTCGCACATGTTGGCCAGCGCGGTGTTCTCCGCGTAGTTGAACGACCTGATCGGGTCGATCGTCTGCGGCTCGTAGGGCAGGTTCCACGTCACCTTGTCCAGGCCCTTGGCGGCCGCGGCGGTGGAGGTCTTCAGGTCGAGCGCCGCGGGCTGGGCCTGCGCGGGAGCCTGTGCCTGCTGCTGGGGTGCGCCGCCGCAGGCGGCCAGAGCCAGGGCGAGCCCTGCGAGGGGTACGGCACGACGGATCATCGGGGCGACCTTTCGAGGAGGTGGCCGTCCTGGGCGATCACGACACCGCCACGGACGACGAACTGAGGAACCGGCCGGTCCACGACGACCTCGGAGACCGAGCCGCCCTGCACCAGCACGAAGTCGGCGGGATCGCCGACCTGGAGATCGACCCGCTCCAGACCGAGAAGCGCGGCGCCCCCGTGCGCCACGACCGCGTAGCAGGCGGCCAGCTCCTCGTCGGTACGGGCGTCGGTGCGATACGCGAGCAGGTGCGCCCGCGCGATCATGTCGCCGTCGCCGAACGGCGTCCACGGGTCGCGCACCCCGTCGGAGCCCGCGGCCAGCAGCACGCCCGCCCTGGTGAGCGGGCCGACGGGCAGGACGGGGTCGGCCCCGAGCGCGCAGGTGGCCAGCGCCACCCCTTCGCGCGCGAGCAGCTCGTCCAGCTGCCTGCTCTCGGGGGTGCCCTCGCCCAGGCAGAAGGCGTGGCTGATGGTGACGCGGTGCCCGCCCGCGCGGCGGACGATCTCCTTCACCTGGGCCAGGCCCTGCTCGCCGCCGTCGTGCAGGTGGATGTCGATCGGCGCGCCGGTGCGCTCGGCGATGCCGAACAGCACGTCGAGGTGACCGCGCAGGTCCCCGTCGATGCCGACGGGGTCGAGGCCGCCCACGATGTCGGCGCCCTCGGTGAGGGCACGTTCCATCAGCTCGGCGGTGCCGGGCCTGGTCAGCAGGCCCAGCTGCGGGAAGGCGACGATCTGCACGTCGAGCAGGTCCTTGCGGGCCTGCGCGGCCTCGCGCACACCGTGCACGTTGGCCAGGCCGTACACGGGGGCCACGTCCACGTGGGCGCGCCAGGCCCGCGTGCCGCGGGCGATGGCGGCGTCCATCAGCGCCCCCGCCCGCTCGGCGACCGACGCGGTCATGTCCGCGCGCGCCCGCACGTCGCCCTCGATCAGGTCCATGAGCGTCTCGGCGTCGGTACGGCTCAGCCACGGCTGGCCCCACGTCGTCTTGTCAGGATGGATGTGCGCGTCGACGGGAGACGGAAGCGCGAGGGCCCCCTTCCCGTCCACCGTCACGGTGTCCTCCGGCGCGGTGGCCGGGTCGGCGATGCGGCCGTCGACGACCAGCAGGTCATAGGGACGGATATTGGTGAACAGCACGGAAGTCATTGGGAAGTGATCCCCTTACTCTGAGGAGAACTCCGCACTAGAGTAATCAGACATCTGATGTTTAGAAAAGAGGACTGATGCGGAACGTGGGCCGGATTTCGCTCGTCGACGCCGCGATCGCCGAGCTGCGCCAAGAGATCGTGAGCGGGTCCTGGCCGGTCGGCGGCAAGATCCCGTCGGAGAGCCAGCTGGCCGCCTCGCTCGGCGTGAGCAGGCTGTCGGTGCGCGAAGCCGTACGGGTGCTCGTCCACGCGGGACTGCTGACGACCAGGCAGGGTGACGGCACCTACGTGACGGCCAGCGACGAATCGCAGGTGGCCCTGCGGCGGCGGCTCGACAGGGCGGCGGCGATGGACATCATCGACGTCCGGCGCGGCCTCGACCTGGTGGCGGCACGGCTGGCGGCCAGCAAGCGGACGGAGGACGACCTCGGCCTTATGAAGGAGGCCCTGGCCCGCAGAGTGGCGGCGGGCCGGTCGGTGGACCTCGACGCCTTCGCCGACGCCGACGTGGACTTCCATCTGCTGGTGGCGCAGGCCGCGCACAACCCGGTGCTCGGAGACCTGTACCGCAGCATGAGCGACGCCCTGCGGGACAGCGTGCGCCGCGACCACTGCATGGAACGGGCGGTGCTCAGCTCGGACACCTCCCACGACGAACTGCTGGCGGCCATCGAGGCAGGCGACGCCACCACGGCGGTGTCGGTGGCACTCGCCATCCTCGACCAGCAGGAAAGCGACCTCTGACCGTCGACCTGCGGGGAGAAGCGCGGCGGTGGGGTGGTGGCAGGATGCGGTCCGTGCCTGCCCACCCGGAACCAGCGGATCGTGCGTGACTACCTTCGTGCGCGCGCCCTGAAGAGGCCGCTCGCTACGCGCGGCTGAAGCATGCGATCGCGGCCGCAGGCTTCGCCCCCGGTGAGTACGCGGGAGCGAAGACCGGCCTGATCCAGGAATTGATGGACCGGGCCCAGGCGGAGCGGGGCTGCCGCCGGTCCGGTCTGGGAGAATTGAACCCTCCCCCAGCTGAAGTGAAGCAGGGGGATTCCTGGCTCAGGAAGCCCCGCAGGTCAGCGACCAGCAAGGTCTTACTCCCTCAACACCAGCCGGGACGGAACCTGCCCGGTTTATGCGGCAAGCTTGGAGGTGCATGTGCTGTCTTGGTTCTCGATCAGCACGCGCGGGAGGCTTGGTTCTGGCCACCCGCGGACGCGACTCTACTGGACCCTGTTCCGCCCTGGGGGCGAATCAGCTTTTCCTGCCCTGCTCCGCAGGAGTCCAATTCCTCGCCTGAAGGCCGGGGCATCCTCGGAGAAACCCGGTGATCGGCCCACGGAGAAGTGACGTCAGGGGAGGAGCTTGTCCAGGGCCTTCCCGATGCGCTTCTCCGAGATCGGGGTGGGGGTGCCGAGGGTCTGGGCGAAGAAGCTGACGCGCAGCTCCTCGATCATCCACCGGATCTCCAGCACGTCGGGATCGGCCCGCCGCGAGGGTGGCAGCTTGTCGAGCACGTCGAGGTAGTCGTCCTCGACCTTGTGCACCTTGTCCATCCATTCGACGTCGCGCCAGGGCTCCTCGGGCAGCTTGGCCAGCCGCCGGTCGATCGCCCGGATATATCGGGAAATGTCGGAAAGGCGGCCCGCGCCGGTCGCCGTGATGAAGCCCGGATGGACGAGTTTGCCCAGTTGCTCCCGCACGTCCTCCGTCGAGGCCGACGACCGCAGCGCCCCCAGCTTGAGGTTCACCTCGTGCCAGGCGGCCAGGATCTGCTCGACCTTCCCGAGGATGCCCGCCGCCGTGTCGTACAGCTCGGCCCGCACGTGCTGGTACAGCCGGTCGAAGGAGACCGGGTCCCACGCAGGCCCGCCGACCCCGCGCGTCAGCTGGTCGACGGCCGCGTTGACCACGTCGTCGAACAAGGCCACCGCCCCGCCGTGCGGGGAGCGCGACAGCGCCAGCTTCGCCTGGTTGGACAGGCCGCCGAGCAGCGACTTGGCGGGCGAGGTGACGTTCAGCAGCAGCAGCCGCCTGGTGCCGAGCCACATGGCCCTGCGCTGCTCGGCCTGCGTCTCGAAGATCTTCACCGAGACCGACGAACCGGCGTCGACCAGCGCGGGATAGCCCTTCATCCGCCCCTGCTCGAACACCTTCGGCAGGGTGGCGATGCTCCAGGTGGTCAGCCCGGTGCGTTCGAGGTCGTCACCGGCCGCCGACAGCGTCTGCCGCAGCCGGGGCGCCAGGCGCTTCTTCAGCGCGTCGAGGTCCTTGTCCTCGGCGACGGTCCGCTTGCGCTCGTCGATCACCCGATAGGTGACGCGCAGGTGGTCGGGCAGCTGGTCGAGCTGCCACGCCTCACGCGGTACCCGTACGCCCGTCAGGCGCAGCAGCTCCCGCTCCAGCGCCTCCAGCAGCGGCTCGCCTCCGGCCTTGACGTGCTGGAGAACCTGCTTGGCGTAGTTGGGCGCCGGCACGAAGTTGCGCCTGACGTTCTTCGGCAGCGACCTGATCAGCGCGGTGACGAGCTCCTCGCGCAGGCCGGGGATCTGCCAGTCGAAGCCGTCGGCGCTGACCTGGTTCAGCACCTGGAGCGGGACGTGCACGGTGACGCCGTCGGCCTCGGTACCGGGCTCGAACTGGTAGGTCAGCTTCATGCGCTGGCCGAGCTGCCGCCAGGTGTCGGGGTAGTCGTTGGTGCTGACGTCCGCGCCCTCGTTGACCAGCATCTCGGGGGAGAAGGTCAGCAGGGCCTTGTCCTGCTGCTTCTTCCACCAGGCGTCGAAGTGCCTGGCGGAGACCACGTCGGCGGGCACCCGCTGGTCGTAGAAGTCGAACAGCGCCTCGTCGTCGACCATGATGTCGCGGCGGCGGGCGCGGTTCTCCAGCTCCTCGACCTCCTCCAACAGCCGCCGGTTCTCGCGCAGGAAGGCGTGGTGGGTGTCCCAGTCGCCCTCGACGAGCGCGTGCCTGATGAACAGCTCGCGCGACAGCTCGGGGTCGATCTTCCCGTAGCCGACCTTGCGGCCGACGACGAGCGGCACGCCGTACAGCGTGACCTTCTCCATGGCCACGACCGCGCCCTGCTTCTTCTCCCAGTGCGGCTCGGAGTAGGTGCGCTTGACCAGGTGCTGGGCCAGCGGCTCGACCCAGTCGGGCTCGATCTTGGCGTTGACGCGCGCCCACAGCCTGCTGGTCTCCACCAGCTCGGCCGACATCACCCACGCGGGCTGCTTGCGCGCCAGCGCCGACCCGGGGAAGATCGCGAAGCGCGCGTTGCGCGCCCCGATGTACTCCTGGATGGGCCTGCGTCCGTCACCGGTCTTCTTGTCCATGACGTCCTTGACGCCCAGGTGCGACAGCAGCCCGACGAGCAGCGAGACATGGATCTGGTACGGCGAGGCGTCCTGGCTGTTGGGATGGGCGCCGAGCGCCTGCCGTAGCTGGCTGTAGATGTCCTGCCACTCGCGCACCCGCAGGTAGTTGAGGAACTCCCCCTTGCACAGCCGCCTGAACGCGCTGGAGGACAGCTCCTTCTGCTTGTCCTTCAGGTAGTTCCACAGGCTGAGGTAGGACAGGAAGTCGGACTCGGGGTCGGCGAAGCGGCGGTGCTTCTCGTCGGCCTGCTGCTGCTTGTCGGAGGGCCGCTCGCGCGGGTCCTGGATGGACAGCGCGGAGGCGATCACCATGACCTCGCGCACGCAGCCGTTCTTGTCCGCTTCCAGCACCATGCGCGCCAGGCGCGGGTCGACCGGCAGGGTGGCCAGCTTGCGCCCCATCGCGGTCAGGCCGCCGGCGGCGTCGAAGGCGCCCAGCTCCTGCAGCAGGTTGACGCCGTCGCGCACCTGCCGCTGGTCCGGCGGCTCGACGAAGGGGAAGGCCGCGATGTCGCCCAGCCCGATCGTCGTCATCTGCAGGATGACGCTGGCCAGGTTCGTGCGCAGGATCTCGGGGTCGGTGAACTCGGGCCTGGCGAGGAAGTCGTCCTCCTCGTACAGGCGGATGCACACCCCGTCGGAGGTGCGCCCGCAGCGGCCCTTGCGCTGGTTGGCCGAGGCCTGCGAGATCGCCTCGATGGGCAGGCGCTGCACCTTGGTGCGGTGGCTGTAGCGGGAGATGCGCGCGAAGCCCGGGTCGACGACGTACTTGATGCCCGGCACGGTCAGCGACGTCTCGGCCACGTTGGTGGCCAGCACGATCCTGCGGCCGGTGTGCGACTGGAACACCCGGTGCTGCTCGGCCGCCGACAGCCGCGCGTACAGCGGCAGGATCTCGGTGTTGCGGAACTCGGCCTTCGACAACGCGTCGAAGGCGTCGCGGATCTCCCGCTCGCCCGACAGGAACACCAGGATGTCGCCCTGCCCCTCGACCACCAGCTCCTTGCAGGCGTCGACGATGCCCTGCGTCTGGTCGTCGTCCTCGGCCAGCGGCCGGTAGCGCACCTCGACCGGGTAGGTGCGGCCCGACACCTCGACGATCGGGGCGTCGTCGAAGTGGCGGGAGAAGCGCTCGGGGTCGATCGTGGCGCTGGTGATGATGACCTTGAGGTCGGGGCGCCTGGGCAGCAGCTGCTTGACGTAGCCGAGGATGAAGTCGATGTTGAGGCTGCGCTCGTGGGCCTCGTCGATGATCAGCGTGTCGTACTGCTCAAGCAGCCGGTCGTTCTGCAGCTCGGCCAGCAGGATGCCGTCGGTCATCAGCTTGACCAGCGTGGAGTCGCTCGCCTTGTCGGTGAAACGCACCTTGTAGCCGACGACGTCGCCGAGCGTGGTGTCGAGCTCCTCGGCGATGCGCTCTGCCACCGTACGGGCGGCGATCCTGCGCGGCTGGGTGTGGCCGATGACGCCGCGCACCCCGCGGCCCAGCTCCAGGCAGATCTTCGGGATCTGGGTCGTCTTGCCGGAGCCCGTCTCGCCGGCGATGATCACGACCTGGTTGTCGCGGATCGCCTCGAGGATGTCGTCCTTGTGCTGCGAGACCGGCAGGTTCTCCGGATAGCGGACGGCCGGCACCACCTCGCGGCGGCGCGTCACCCGCTGCTCGGCACGCTCCACGTCGGAGAGGATCTCCGCGGCGATCTTCTGCTGCGCTTCGCGGGAGCGCACCCGGCGCGCGCCGTCGAGCCTGCGCCGAAGCCGCCGCTGGTCGCGCGGCATCAACTCGGGCAGGCGTGATTGGAGATCGGTGAGCGAGGAGATCAAGGAAGGTGTTCCCATACTGCTATCAGGATATGCGTGCGGATCAACCGCTCATCGTGCCGGACTCATTCCCGAGCCCGCATCCCAATTACGCGGGCGAGGCGGTCAACGCGGCGCCGATGATACCCGCCTCGTTCTGCAGCGCGGCCGGGACCACGGGAGTGTCGATCTTCACCTGCGGCAGGAACCTGTCGGCCTTCTTGCTCACCCCGCCGCCCAGGATGATCAGCGAGGGGGAGAACAGCATCTCCACGTGCTTGAGGTACTCCTCCACCCGGCCCGCCCACTTCTCCCACGACAGGTCGTGGTCCTCGCGCGCCCTGTCGGAGGCCCGGTGCTCGGCGTCCTTGCCGTGCAGCTCCAGGTGGCCGAGCTCGGTGTTGGGCACCAGCCTGCCGTCGGTGAACAGCGCGCTGCCGATGCCGGTGCCGAAGGTCAGCACGAGCACGACGCCCTCGCGGTCGCGGCCCTCGCCGTACGTCACCTCGGCGATGCCGGCCGCGTCGGCGTCGTTGAGCACCCGCGCCCCGCCGAACAGCTTGCTCGCGTCGACGCCCACCCACGAATGGTGCACGTTGGCGGCGGTGCGCACGACCCCGTTGACGACGACGCCGGGGAAGGTGACGCCGACGGGACCGTCCCACGAGAAGTGCGCGACGATCTGGGACACCACCTCGGCCACTTCCTCGGGCTTGGCGGGCTGGGGGGTGGGGACGCGCAGCCGCTCGGCGCTCAGCCTGCCCTCTTTGACGTCCACCGGCGCGCCCTTGATGCCCGAGCCACCGATGTCGATGCCGAGAACGTCCATGCCGCTGACCCTGCCCCGAAAAGTCGTGATGAACCAGCCGTAATCCTCCCACGTATCTCGCGTCACAAGCGCACATACCTAGTAGTACTTCGTTAGGTGGTTGATCACTTCGTGTGATCAACCACCGCGCCGGATTCGAGATCATGGTGCGGTGACACCTGACGAGATGGCG
>NZ_JBHZBH010000050.1:0-54413 GCF_042754765.1 Nonomuraea sp. NPDC059194
TCAAGTCCCAGGCGCATACTAAGAAGCGAAAGATCGGCTAGGAGTGTCAAGCATCATCCGAGGCCAAAGCGTCAAGCATCAAGTGAGTTCAGACACTGGCCCAATGCCCGTGTGACCTGTGTTGGAGAGATCAGATGCATTTGGTGCTTGAGCCGCCGCATTCGGCTGGGCCGATCAGGATCGGTATGCCGATCGACGAAGCGGAGTCGATCCTCTACGGCATGCAGGGCTTTCTCTCCACCGGCAACTCGGTGGTTCCTACCAGGGGATTCGCTCACTTCGCTTCCGGGATGACGATCTCAGCAGCTCCAAGTACGCGCGGGCTTGTCGAGGCCGTAGAGATCTGGCGCCCCGAACCAGGTGCCGACGATGTTGTGACCTGCCTCGGCGTTGACATCTTCACCACCGCAGCCGACGACCTCATCGAGCTTTTCAGGCAGCGGACGCGCGTGGAGATCGAAGACGGTGGAGGGTCCATGATCGCCCCCGATCTCGTGGTCGGGCTCTGGCGGCCTTTCGTCCCAGAGTCCCCAGATGACGAGGACGGCCGTTACTTTCATTCGATCCTCATAGCCGCCCCTGGCTACTACTCCACTCCCGGGGACTTGTAGGGAGACTTACCGGGCGTGGCCATACCTCCGTGCGTCCTTTTGCGCCTCGGCGATGAGCTCGACGAGATCAGCCACGAGCTTCGGTGCGGTTGCGATCGTCGCTCTGGCGCCCATCGAGTGCAGTGACCCGTCGATGTCAACGACTGCGGCCCCGGCTTCACGGGCGATGAGCACACCCGCAGCGGTGTCCCACGGGTTGTTGCTGAGCATGATGCATGCGTCTGTCTTGCCGTGCGCGACCCACGCCAGATCGACCGCGGCTGAGCCGTACATTCGGACTCGTTGGACACGGGCGGCAAGCTCGTGGGTGAGGGCGAGACGAGGGCGGTTTCGCTCCTCCGCGTTGTTGCCCACGGCGTAATCGCCGATGGACACGATGGCTGCGTCAAGATCGCGGGTGTCGCTGACGCGGATCTCGGTCCCGTTGGCTTGGGCGCCTACTCCTTCGGCGGCGGTGTAGCGGGTGCTGAGGAACGGCAGGTCGATCACTCCGAGGATGGGCATGTCCTTGTCGACCAGGCCCAGGGAGACGCCGCAGAGCGGGATGCCGTGAAGGAAGTTCGCCGTCCCGTCCACGGGGTCCACTGCCCACATCAGACCCTTGCCGGTACGGCTGACGCCCTCCTCCTCCCCGAGAAATCCGATGTCGGGCGTTTCACTGGACAGAAACTCTCGTAGGGCGTGTTCGACGGCGTAGTCCACTTCGGTGGCCATATCCCGATCACCCTTGGTGGTGACGACGCCGGGGGCCTTGGTGCGGATGATCTCGCTGGCGATGGAGGCGGCGTGTTCGGCGATCGGGAGGAGGGTCCGGGTGTCGATGGTCATACGGGTCTGCTCCGCTCCCACATCGAGGTGAACACCTGGTCGAAGACAGGAAACAACCCGTCCGCGGCAGTGTTGTCGGTGATCACGAGCGTAGGCGAGTCGACTCCGCGCGCCTGCGGCAGGTACGGCTGGACGACGCAGAGCCCCCGATCGACGAGAAGGATGTTGAAGCGAATCGTCTCGTCGTAGACGTGCAGCTCAAGACGCTGAGCTGACTCGGGATCGAGCCGGTGACGCAGCCTGGTCAACATGCTGATGTTGAGCGCTGTCAACGTCGTCAGCGTTCCGTCTGTGTAGCACTCCTCGGCCTCACGATCACGGATGGCCTTGCCTTGCGGATCGAGGAACAGACAGCGAATCCTGGTGCCGGTCTCCAACAAGCGCTTGAGCTGGTGGTCCGGGTAGCTCTGGCAGATCACGTTGAGCGACAGCCCTGCGGCGTTGATCTCCTTCGCGCGGTCGAACAGCGTCGAGGCCGGGTAGGCGGAGGAGAAGGCGGCCCTGCTGCTGAACACGGCGCACACGTCGGCCAACTGCGGCACGGCGCAGACCTCGGGCAAGGGGCCGGCGCTTCTGGTTGGCTCCGGTTCGGTCCGGGGCGCGGGCACCTCGACACCGTTCGCCGAGAACAACTCGTGCGCGGAACGGCCGGGGAACATCGCCTCCAACACGCGGCAGTGATCGGAGTAGGGCAGGCCCTTGAGCTCCCCGGTCAACCAGCGGTGGAGCTGTGCGCGGCTGGGCCATCCACCTTGCAACGAGGGATCGACCTTCTTGGCCGCCTTGTCGTACTCCTTGCAGAACGTGCTGTACGTCTGCCAGTGGCGTTGCTTCAAGAGCGTCTTCAACAGGATCTGCTGGTCGGTCATGATCCGCGCCTCGGGCTGGGGTGCCTTGTTCCCCCAGGTTAGCGACGGAGACGGGCTCGGAGGAGACAAAGACGAGACGAACAGAGACCAGATGATCAGAGACGGCACTCATGGGTGGTCGAGACGTGACACCCGACCGGGCAATCCTCGCTGCATGACTGCGCGATGTGTCTCCTGCTCGGGGCGGGGCTGGAAGTACGTGAGCCTTCGCCGTTCCGTGGTGGCCGCTGAGAATCCCGGCGACACGAAGGCCGACGAGCGGCAGCGGGCTGCCTGCTGGCGCTGCGACGGCACGGGACGGGCGGCGTTGTGACAGTGATCTCCTGGTGCTTGAGCCCACACGTGTCCGCACCCCATCCCGATCACATGTGCCTCGTGTGGCGTCCGCCGTACCGCGCTGAAGACCGGGTTCGCGTGGTCGCCTGGACCTGCGATTGCCGCAGGCCGTTCTACGAGCTGTGCCATGCGGCGGGCGTCGCCTACATCAGGCGAACCCGCGGCAACGAGGTTCACGAGACCTATAGGTGGTCGGTCAGGGAGGCGGAATCCGTCTGGAGGGCACTTCTCGACGGCCAGGCCCGATAGGCGGGCGCGGCGGCGTGATCGACTCCGGGTGTCTCATGTCGTCGCGCCTCGGGACCGGCGGCGGACATGGTGAAGCGCAGTCACCATGTCCGCCGTCTCTTCCCTTCCGGGTAGCAGACAGAAGCGTCATCCCCAACTAGGCTTGCCGACAAGTCGAGTTGTTGGATGGTCGTCATGTCGTCTGAAGAGTTCGCACCCCCGAAGTACGCCCAGATCGTCACGGCGATTCGCCAGAAGATCGCGGACGGTACCTATCCGCCTGGGTCGCTGCTGCCGTCAGAGACGCAGCTAGTCCGCGACTTCCACGTCAGCCGTCCCACCGTGGTCAGAGCACTCCAGGTCCTTCAGCTCCGCGGCTTCATCGAGCGCGAACACGGCAAGGGATCCTTCGTGAAGTCGGCTCCTCCCGCGACAGAGCAGGAGAGCACCCGTCCGGGCCGCGCCGTCCTGGACCGCGTTGAGGCCGACGAGAACGCCTCACTCTTCTTCGCCGGTACGGCCCCCGCCCCCGCCCCAATCGCGAAGCTGCTCGACGTCCCCGAGGGCACTGAGGTGGTACGGCGAAGCGTCCTCTTCCGCGACGCCGACCGGCCAACCGACCTCGTGACCATCTGGGCAGCGGTTTCAGGCTCCGGCCTGGAGTCCCCTGAACTCCTCACCACAGGCATCCGCCAGCAGCTTCACCGTGCCAAGAGCGTCAAGCTGCAACACGTTGTTGAACGGCTGAGCGCTAGGCAACCCTCGACCGACGAGGCCAAGGCGCTCGAACTGCGCAAGACCTCGCCGGTTCTCGGCGTGCTCGCAAGCGTCTTCAATGGCGGCGGAAACCCGGTCCTCGTGGTGGACCTGGTGCTCCCCGGAGACCTTCACGAGCTGGAAGACGCCTACTCGCTATAAACCGTTTCGACGGTATTCCTCCGCTTTTCTCCTGGCTTGTTCCCGATAGCGGTTCTGGAGGAGTTGGCGTTCCTCCTTCTGGGTGAGCCGGTGCCTTGCCATTGCCCTGCTTCGTGCTCTGGCCCGGGCGAGGTTGTCGCTGTAACCGCCTGAGCTGCGGGGCGGTTCGATGGGCGGGTCTTCCTGTCCGCTGGGGCGGATTGCCATGTCGCGAGCGTGGTTCAGGTCAAAGCGGCGTTTTGAGATCTCGCACTCCTTGCACGGTCCCATTCGGCATGACTGCCACGTGATCCCCTGCACGCGATGGAGATCACGAGAAGTTAGCGGCATTAAATCCGATTGCCCGCTTTGTGGCAATGCCGTTTTTATGCATTTGCCCAGATTGCTAAAAGATCTTGAAATTACCTCGCCAACTTGTGTTGTCGAGTGCTCGAAAGGTGGGTACCTTCATGGCAACTCGACAAGACGAGTTAGCGACAAGACAACAGATTAAGGAGTGTGCCTCATGGCACTGCAAGGACCCATCCCCGTCACGTTCGACATGGTCTTCCCGCACGGCTGCTACATCGTCGGGGAGGTCGAGCCCGTCAAGGACTTCGACGCCTCGACGAACGGGCGCTTCGTCCAGGCACGCGACAAGCAGACGAGTGAGCTCGTCTGGCAGGTCTCGGTCATGGACGCCGACCCGACCGTCAAGGCCGCGCAGAAGACCGTCTCGGTCAAGATCCTCAGTCCGGTGCAGCCGGTTCCTCCGGCTCCGATGCCGGGGCTGCCGTTCACCCCGGTCGAGTTCGACCACGTCACCGCCACGCCGTACGTCAACGGAAGCGGACGGCTGGCCTACTCGATCAAGGTCCGTGAGATGCGGGCTCCCCGTACGGCTGGCCCTGGCAAGCCCGCTCCGGTCGCGAAGGATGCGGCCTGATGGCGCGGCGCAAGGCTCATCCCGCCAGCATGATCAACCTCAGGGTCGGGACCGGTGCGGAGGTGCTCAACCATCCGTACCCGCAGCGGTCGCCGGTCCTGGGGCTGATCTTCGGCGGTACTCAGGTGCTCGTCACCACCTCGGCGGGCGATCACGTGACGCTCGACGACGTCGAGTTCGCGCGGTCTCTGGCCCGTGAGGCGGAGAAGTTCGCTCAGGCGGTGGAGCGCATGTTCCACGGTCTGCCCAACGGGCTGGGGGTGGCGGGCTGATGGCCCTCGACCCGTACACCTACCTCACGCTCTCGATGCGTCCCGGCGAACCGTCGCGGGTGGGCGTCTCGTTCCACACGGTCGAGCTGCGCGCTCACTCCTGTGTGGGCGAGAACGGCAAGCCGTACTTCGACCTGTCCACCTCGGAGGCGACGGTCACCGTCTCGACGGCGGGGCCGGTTACCGACCAGGACCTCACGATCGCCCGAGACCTCTTCAACGCCGCCGCTCGCTACCTGGCCGACTGCGAGCGACTGCACTCCGCCGCCAAGAACGAGGCGGCCTGATGTACGGCGGGGCCGCCGGAAGCGCCAACTTCCCGCGGCCCCTTGATCTCCCGCGCACACCACATGCTTGGAAGGAATCCAGCCTAATGTTCAAGAGGATGCCCGGCGACGAGCCGCACCGCATCGTCTCGACCACCCCCGACACGGCGGTGGTCTTCAAACCGGCCGTGGTCCAGACCCCGGCCCTCATCACCTTCATCGTGTACGGCTGGCGCTTCGCCGCGGCGCTGGTCCGCACCACCTACCGTCACCCGGTCGCGGTCGCCTTTCCGGTCGCCCTCGGTGTGATCTGGACTCTGTACGGCTGGCCGCTCGCAGCGAGTGTGTTCGGCGTCGTGCTCCTGGCCCTCACCGGCTGGGCCTTCGTCGACCGCGACTCGTTCCAGAAGATCGCCGGGTTCCGGCTGCTGGCTTGGTGGCGGCTCATGTCCACCTACCGGCGTCACTGGCAGTCGGTCATGGATGTGTCCGGACTGGCCAAGCGCGTGCATGGCCGCGAGTACCTGCCCCGGCTGGTCAAGGTCACCTGCGACGGCTGGGCCGACCGCATCACGGTGAAGATGCTCAAGGGCCAGGCGGTCAAGGACTGGACCGACAAGACCGACAACCTCGCCCACGGCTTCGGCGTGACGAGCTGCCGCGTGGTGCTCGTGAAGGGCGGTCGGCTCGTGCTGACCTTCCCGCGCTCCGACCCGCTCGCCGCCCCGATCCCGGCCCTCCCCATCCCCATCACACCGACTGTCGGACCGGTCGAGATCGGCAAGCAGGAGGACGGCAAGCCCCTCAAGCTCAAGGTCCACGGCACCCATGTCCTGATCGCCGGGGCGACAGGGGCCGGCAAGGGCTCCTTCCTCTGGGACACCATCCGTGGCCTGCTCCCCGCGATGCAAGCGGGCCTGGTTGAGATCTGGGCGCTGGACCCCAAGCTGATGGAGCTCTCGTTCGGGCGAGAGCTGTTCCAGGGCCGGTACGCCGCTGACCCTGCGGACTGCGCCGACCTGCTCGACGAGGCCGTCAGCGTTATGCAGAAGCGCGCGGCTCGGTTCTCCGGGCTCCAGCGCTCCCATGTCCCGACCGTGGAAGACCCGTTCGTCCTGGTACTCGTCGACGAGGTGGCGTTCCTGACCGCCTACCAACCCGACAAGCAACTCCGGCAACGCATCTCCGCCGCCCTGGCCACCCTCGCCACCCAGGGCCGTTCGGTCGGTGTCGGCGTGATGGCCGCGCTTCAGGACCCTCGCAAGGAGGTCATGAACATTCGCAATCTCTTTCCGGACAAGATCGCTCTCCGTCTCGACGAATCCGAACAGGTGGACATGGTCCTCGGCGACGGCGCACGGGACCGGGGCGCACTCGCCGACCACATCTCGCCTATCCCGGAGCTGGGAGCTGGCATCGCGTACATGCGCCTCGAAACCAGCCCCGAACCCATCCGCGTCCGAGCCGCCTACGTCACCGATGCCGACATCCGCGACATGGTCGCCCAGTTCAAGGAGGCCGCGTGAGCCTCGCCCACTTCCTCGACGGGCTCCGCTGCTCCGACTGCGGCGCGTTCGACGCCCTATGGCTCGACCCCGTCCGCGCCCTGGTCGAGTGCATCGAATGCGGCTCGGCCGCTCTCACCGTCCCCGACGAAAGGAGGTCCGCATGACCGACCGCAAGACTCCACGCGCCATCCGCATGGCTCAGCCGCTCGCTCGCGACGTGGCCGAAGAGATCGCCAAGCTTCACGGCGTCTGCATCCGGCCCATCGCCCTCAAGCGGCTCGACACGACCACCGGCAAGACCGAGGTCGTTGATGTGCCCTGCGGCTCACCGCTGGAGAGCAAGTGCCCGAGCTGCGCCAAGCGGAACAAGCAGCTCCGCATGGCCCAGTGCCGGGAAGGCTGGCACCTCGACCACGAACCGATCATCACGCCCGACGAGGCCACCGACGAACAGACCTGGCTTGTCGAGTTCCGGGCTGACATGCAGGCGCAGCGGGACCAAGCGGTGAAGGCCGGTAAGGACACCGCCGATTTGGACGCGATCCTGACCGGGCTCGACATCGAGATCAACGAGGCTGGAATGCGGGGCAACGTTCTCGGCCGGACCTCCGCGCGGCGGTCCCGCTCGACCAAACGCCGCCAGGACGCTCCCGACCTGCCCAGGCGCAAGATGGAGAACACCACGCTCGGGCGGACCTACAACGGCTACCGGCCCTCGCTCTTCGTCACCCTCACCCTCCCGTCCTACGGCAAGGTCAACAACGGGTCTCCGGTCGATCCGGAGTCCTACGACTACGCAAGGGCTGCTCGTGATGCCCTGCACTTCTCCAAGCTCGTGGATCGGTTCGTGCAGAACCTTCGCCGGGTGGCGGGCTATGACGTGCAGTACTTCGCGACCGTGGAGCCGCAGAAGAGGCTCGCTCCGCACCTGCACATGGCGATCCGTGGAACGCTCCCGCGCGCGGAGATCAAGCAGATAGCCGCCGCGACCTACCACCAGGTGTGGTGGCCCTCGGCTGACGAGCCGGTGGACTTCGAGCCGGTCTGGGCCGAAGACGGCTACCTCGACCCGAACACCGGGGAGTACCTGCCCACCTGGGATGAGGCGATCGACCAGCTTGACGAGCCCTCGCACGTGATCAGGTTCGGCGACCAGGTGGACGTCAAGGGCGTGCTCGCGGGCTCCAAGGATGCCGACCAGTGCATCCGCTACCTGTCCAAATACCTGACCAAGAGTCTCGGCGATACCGCCGAAGGACGCTCCACCCACGCGGCCCGCTTCGCCGACGCCCTCCGCTACGAACCCTGCTCACCCACCTGCCCGAACTGGCTCCGGTACGGCGTGCAGCCCAAGGGCGCCAAGGCAGGCATGGTCCCCGGCTGCTGCCGCTCCAAGGCCCACAAGCCCGAACACCTCGGCTACGCCGGTCGCCGCGTCCTGGTCTCCCGCAAGTGGTCGAACAAGACGCTGGCAGAGCACAAGGCCGACCGCCGCACCTGGGTCATGGAGGCCCTCGGCGAACCCGACGAGATCCCGGACCCGCACCGCTTCGTCTGGCGACCAGTACGAGCCGGTGACCCCGACATCGACCCGATCGGCGTCCGCCTCCTCCGCTCCGTGGCCGAACGTCAGCGCTGGCGGGCGCACCTCCGCGAGCTGGAAGCCAGAGCCAGCGGCCAAGATCTTTCGGCAACTGGAGAGGCGGCCTGACATGGATCAACTCTTCACCGTCGATGAGGCCGCCGAGTCGCTCCACACCTCCACCCGCTTCGTCCGCCGACTGATCGCCGAACGCCGTATCGAGTTCGTGAAGGTCGGGCGGCACGTCCGCATCCGTGAAACCGCCCTGGTCGCCTTCGTCATCGATGGCACCGTCCCACCCATGAGAAGGGCCTCCTGATGGCTAACAAGGACAACCACCGCCGTTTCGGCAACATCCGTCAGCTTCCCTCGGGGCGATACCAGATCCGCTATCCCGGACCCGATGGACGCATGCGCACGGGGGAGGAGACTTACGAACGCAAGGGCGACGCGGACAGAGCGCTCACGCTCGTGGAAGGAAAGATCCTCTCCGGCACCTGGACCGATCCCGAGCGCGCCAAGATCAAGCTCGCCGAGTATTCGGCAACCTGGATCGACCAGCGTGCGGGCCTCCGTCCTCGGACAATCGATCTCTACAAATGGCTGCTCAAGAAGCACATCACGCCGTACCTCGGAAAGGTCCAGCTCGGGAAGCTCTCGACGGCGATGATTCGGCAGTGGCGGGCCGACCTGCTCGCCAATGGTGTTTCAGTGAGCATGGCGGCCAAGGCGTACCGGCTGCTGCGGGCCGTACTGATGACCGCGACCGAAGATGACCACATTCTCCAGCGCAACCCCTGCCGCATCCGTGGGGCCGGTGACGAGAAGTCGGAGGAACGGCCCGTGCTCTCCGTGGGGCAGGTCTTCGAGTTGGCCGACAAGGTCGGACGTCGTCCAATCGGCAACATCCGGGGCCTCAAGAAGGGGGAGGGGTACCGTGTTCGATTCCGGCGTCATGGGGAGATGCGCACCCACCCGGAGGTCTTCCCGACGAGGGCTGAGGCTGAGCGGGCACTGTGGCGCATGATCGACGAGGGAAAGTCCGACTGCCTCCATGATCGGCGCTACCGGGCCTTCATCCTCCTCGCGACCTTCGCGAGCCTGCGGTGGGGCGAGATCACCGCGCTGACCCGAGATGACCTCGACCTCGATGCGGGAACGGTCCGCGTCCGGGTCGCCTTCGTAGAGCGCTCGACGGGCGAACTCGTTCTCGGGCCGCCCAAGTCCAAGGCGGGCAAGCGTGTGGTCGGCATACCGCAGGCGATCATCCCGGCACTCCGCGAGCACCTCAAGATCTACGTGAAGCCCGAGTCAACCGCCCTGCTCTTCGCGGGAATCAAGGGCGGTCCCATGAGGCGGAGTGGCTTCAACCGGCTCGCGGGCTGGGCGGAAGCCGTACGGTCCATCGGGGTTCCGAACCTGCATGTCCATGACCTTCGGCACACCGGCAACATGTTCGCGGCGGGCTCCGGCGCTGGCCTCAAGGACCTGATGACCAGGATGGGGCACGACAACGTCAGAGCGGCGATGATCTATCAGCACGCGGTCAGAGGTGCCGACAAGGTCATCACCGAAGCGATCGACAAGCACCTGATCGGGCACGAACGGGCACGCGATCTGGCACGTGATCAAGACGAGAGCGACGAGGATGACCCGCCCGACCTGCTGATACCCACCGGATGATCCACAAGCCTAATGGCACACTAATGGCACGGGAAGATCAACCAGCCTTAACAAGATCAAAGCCCAGGTTCCGGAAACCGCTTCCGACCTGGGCTTTCGTGTGTGGAGCGGGTGACGGGAATCGAACCCGCGCTGTCAGCTTGGGAAGCTGATGTTCTGCCATTGAACTACACCCGCATCGGCCGGAGCCGCGCCAACCACTGTAGCGGAAATCCGGCGCACTTCAGCAACCCCGAGCCCACCGAGTTTCCCGTGGCACAAGGTAAGTTGCTCAGCGTGCTGCTTTCTGACAGAGACATCCTTGCCGAGATCGAGTCCGGGCGTGTCAAGCTTGACCCGTTCGACAAGGAGATGATCCAACCGTCCAGCGTCGACGTGCGGCTCGACCGGTACTTCAGGGTGTTCGAGAACCACCGGTACCCGCACATCGATCCCGCGGTCGAGCAGCCTGATCTTACTCGGCAGGTGGAGCCGGAGGGGGATGAGCCGTTCATCCTGCACCCGGGGGAGTTCGTGCTGGCCAGCACGTATGAGGTGATCACGCTGCCCGACGATCTGGCGAGCCGGCTGGAGGGGAAGAGCTCGCTGGGCAGGCTGGGGTTGCTGACGCATTCGACGGCGGGGTTCATCGATCCCGGCTTCTCGGGGCACGTGACGTTGGAGCTGTCCAATGTGGCCACGTTGCCGATCAAGTTGTGGCCGGGGATGAAGATCGGGCAGTTGTGCATGTTCCGGTTGAGCTCGCCGGCGGAGCATCCGTATGGGTCGTCGAAGTACGGCTCCCGCTACCAGGGGCAGCGTGGGCCGACGCCCTCTCGGTCGTTCAGGAACTTTCACCGGACGGCCGTCTGACGGCAGAGGTCGGCCTTCGCGTGGCCGATCTCTCGTGGGGGGCGGCCCGGCCTTGAGCGGGCCCGGGTGCCGAGCGGGCCTGGGTGCTGAGCGGGCCTGGGGGCCGAGCGGGCCTCGGGGTGGAGCGAGCGCTGCGTGGAGGGAGCCCTCGGTGTGGAGGGGGCGTCGGGCGCAGGGGCGGAAACGGCGTGTCCCCGTGAGGGCAGTGGAGTGGTCGGCCCGTATCGGGTGCGTCGTTCCAGCGGGGCCAGCGGGCCAGCGGAGCCAGCGGAGCCAGCGGAGCCAGCGGAGCCAGT
Source organism: Nonomuraea sp. NPDC059194 (assembly GCF_042754765.1). Lineage (NCBI taxonomy): Bacteria > Bacillati > Actinomycetota > Actinomycetes > Streptosporangiales > Streptosporangiaceae > Nonomuraea > Nonomuraea sp. NPDC059194. The sequence goes on from NZ_JBHZBH010000050.1 coordinate 11,175, forward strand.
CGGCCTCCGCTGAGAAGGTGCAGACGGGAGCGAGGCGGGGGGACGGGTCTGTGTCGACCCCCGGTTGAGTCGCGCGGCGCGGGCAGGCGAGGGCTCTGTCGACCTCCATCTAAGGGAAGGCGCGGGCGGTTTCGGTCACCGCTTGAGAGGCACGGGAACGGGCACCGATGCCGCATCCGTGCCCCACGGTCCGAAAATCTACCTGGGCGCCCCCGGCAGGCGCGACACCCCCCGCGACGCCCCCCCGACAACCCGCCGCACCCCCAGAAAACGCCGCCAACCACGGCAAAGCGGTCATGAGGAAAATGGGCTCCAAACTACCCCCGAAGCCGGTGTCGCAGATCAAACGGGGGGTAGCGAGAAGGAGAAGAGTGGGTTTGCGCACCATGAAGTTCGCATTTCCGCTGGTAACCCGTACCCTTCTCTGCGGACCATCCCCGCACATCTGGAGAACGACGTGCGCCTGCGTCTCACGCCTCGTGAGGACAGCTACTACGACCTGTTCGCGGACTCCGCGAACAACCTGGTCACGGCATCACGTTTGCTGGTGGAGATCATCAGTGACGGCTCGGACAGGGAAGCGCTGGCCGAGAAGATGCGCGCCTGCGAGCACGCCGGTGACGAACGCACTCATGCGATCATGAACCGGCTGAATGAGAGCTTCATCACGCCTTTCGACCGCGAGGACATCTACCGTCTCGCCTCGAACCTTGACGACGTGATGGACGCCATGGAAGAGGCTTCCGACCTCATCGTCCTTTACAAGATCGACCACCTGCCGAAGGACGTCGTGCGTCAGGTGGAGGTGTTGGAGCGGGCGGCGGAGCTGACCGCGGAGGCGATGCCGCGGCTGCGCTCGATGAAGAACCTCAACGAGTACTGGATCGAGGTCAACCGCCTGGAGAACCAGGGTGACCAGGTCTACAGGAAGCTGCTGGCCAAGCTCTTCAGCGGTGAGTACGACGCGCTCACCGTCATGAAGATGAAGGAGGTCATCGACCGCCTGGAGGAGGCCGCGGACGCGTTCGAGCACGTGGCGAACACGGTCGAGTCGATCGCGGTCAAGGAAAGCTAAGTGGACCTCACGCTCGCCCTCGTCATCGGCGTGGTGGTCGTGGCGTTGGTGTTCGACTACACCAACGGCTTCCACGACGCGGCGAACGCCATCGCGACGTCGGTGTCAACCCGCGCGCTCACCCCACGCGCGGCGCTGTTCCTGGCTGCGGCGATGAACTTCATCGGCGCGCACCTGGGCACCCAGGTCGCGCAGACCGTCGGCAAGGGCATCATCGACGCCCCTGAGGGGACGCACGGCCTGGTCATCGTGGCCGCCGGACTCATCGGCGCGATCACCTGGAACCTCGTCACCTGGTATTTCGGTCTGCCTTCCTCGTCGAGTCACGCGCTCATCGGCGGCCTGGTCGGGTCCGCGCTCGCCTCGGCCAGCGTGGTCCACTGGGACGGGGTGATGGAGAAGGTCGTCATCCCGATGATCCTGTCGCCCCTGGTCGGCTTCTCGCTCGCCGCCGGAATCATGATCGCAATCTACTGGATCTTCAGGAACGCGCAACCGGGACGCACCAACAGGGGCTTCCGTTACGCGCAGACCGTCTCGGCCGCCGCGATGGCGCTCGGGCACGGCCTGCAGGACGCGCAGAAGACCATGGGCGTGATCTTCCTGGCGCTGGTGGTCGGCGGCTACGCCAGTCCCACGGACTCGATCCCGCAGTGGGTGATCCTGGCGGCGGCCGGTGCGATCTCGCTGGGCACGTACGCCGGAGGCTGGCGCATCATGCGCACGCTGGGCCGCCGGATCATCGCTCTCGACCCGCCGCAGGGTTTCGCGGCGGAGTCCGCCGCCTCGACCGTGCTGTACGTCGCGGCGATCGGCTTCGGCGCCCCCATCTCCACCACGCACACGATCACCAGCGCGATCATGGGTGTGGGCGCCACCAAGCGGCTGTCGGCCGTGCGGTGGGGCGTGGCCGGCAACATCGTGACCGCGTGGATCCTCACGATCCCCGCGGCCGCGCTGGTGGCCGCGCTGTCCTACTACGGGCTGCACGCCCTCATCGAGCGGTAGCCGCGTACATCACGTCGACGTCCCACCGGTTGAACCCGAGGGACTCGTACAGCCTGATGGCCGCCGTGTTGGCCTCGTCCACGTAGAGCATCGCCTGGGCGAGGCCATGCGAGCGCAGGTGCCGCAGGCCGGCGATGGTGAGCGCCTTGCCCAGGCCGGTGCCCTGCTGGGAGGGGTCGACGCCCACGACGTAGACCTCGCCGAGCGGCTCGTGGCCGTGTTCCTCCTGTGCGGAGGATCCGTGGATCTTCGTCCAGTGGAAGCCCACCAGCCGCGCATCACGAAAAGCCAGGAAAAATCCGGACGGGTCGAACCACGGCTCGCCCTCCCGCCGCCGTACGTCCTCCAGCGTCCACGCGCCCTGCTCGGGGTGGTTTGCGAACGCGGCGGCGTTCACCTTGAGCCACGCCTCCTCGTCCTGGTCCGGCACGAACGTGCGCAGCCGTACCCCGCCGGGCATGGGGGAGTCAGCGAGGGGCGCGAACAGGGAGCGGCGCATCTGCCACAGCGACCGCATCCGCTCGAAGCCGAGCGAGGCCGCCAGGGCGGCCGCTCCCGTGTGGTCACCGTGGGCCCACAGCCGCAGCCGCCCCCCCGCGGCATCCAGTACGGCACGCAGCAACGTCCTGCCGTACCCCTTGCGGCGGAAGGCCGGGTGGACGACCAGTTCGCCGCTCGGCCCCTCGACCTCGTCCGTCGGGTCCACGTGGGCGTAGCCGACCAGCGTGCCGTCCGCGTAGAGCAGCAGCGAGCGGGCCCGTTCGTCGCCGCCGTAGCGGAGGTGGAGCATCACGTGCTCGTTGAGCGGCCGGACCCCGTCGGCCTCGGTCGCCGCCTCAACGACTGCCAACACATCGGCTATTTCCTGGTCATCGAGCCGTCCCCGCTCGACCACGCGCACAGTCATAGATCGAACTCTAGGCGGCGTACTGGCAAATAACGCCATGCGGGGGTCCGACGAATCGTTACCTTTCAGACGTCTCCTGCATAGTTTGCCGCCGTAACGTCTGCAGGCATGACCTCTCGCTCCTTCCTCCCGCTCGTCGTCGCGGGCGCCGTCGGCCTGGGCGGGTTAACGCTCGTGGCGGGGCCCGCCGACGCGGCCAGGCCCGAGCGGACGGTTCCCGTCCGCCTGCTGACGATCAACGACCTCCACGGCAACCTGGAGCCGCCGAGCGGGTCCAGCAGCCGCATCCTCGACCCGAACGGTCCCCTGGTCGACGCCGACGGCAAGCTGACCGGCGTCGTCGGCGGCAAGTACTCCATCGCAGGAGGCGCCGCCTACCTGGCCGCCCACCTCAAGCAGCGCTCCGACCGCAACACCATGCTGGTGGCGGCCGGTGACCTGATCGGCGCCTCGCCGCTGATCTCGGCCGCCTACCACGACGAGCCGACCCTCCAGGTGCTCGGCCAGATGGGGCTGAAGGCCTCCTCCGCGGGCAACCACGAGTTCGACGAGGGCTACACCGAGCTGAAGCGCCTGATGCGGGGCGGCTGCCACCCGGTCGACGGCTGCTCTCCCGACGGCCCGTGGCGCGGCACCGACTTCGACTTCCTCGGCGCGAACGTGCTGAAGGAGCGCAACGACAGGTACGCGCTCCCGCCGTACTTCATCAAGCGGATCAACGGCGTCAAGGTCGGCTTCATCGGGCTGGTGACGGCCACCACGCCGACGATCGTCTCCTCCAGCGGCATCCAGGGCCTGAAGTTCACCGAAGAGGTCGCCGCGGCCAACAAGGTGTCCAGGCAACTGGCCCGCCGGGGCGTCAAGGCGCAGGTCGTGCTGGTGCACGAGGGCGACCAGATCAAGCCGAACCAGGACCCGAGCGCCTGCTCGGTCACCCCCGGCAACGGCTCGCGCATCGCCAACGGCCTCGACCCGCAGATCGACATGATCGTCAGCGGCCACTCCCACCAGGCCTACATCTGCAAGGCCGACGACCCCGCGGGCCAGCCGCGCGTCTACACGCAGGGCTCCTCCTTCGGCCGCGTCGTCACCCAGATCGACTTCCAGGTCGACCGGCGCTCGGGTGACGTCGTCCGGTCCTCCGTCGTGGCGGGCAACCACGTCGTCACCCGCGACATCGCCGAGGACCGGCAGGTCGCGGACACGGTGAAGAAGTGGAAGGAGGCCAGCGCGGCGATCGCGAACAAGCAGGTCGGCACGATCAGCGCGGAGATCGGCAACGTCGCCGCCCCCTCGGGCGAGCTGCCGCTCGGCAACCTGATCGCCGACAGCCAGCTCGAGGCCACCAGGACCGGCGGCAACGCGCAGATCGCGTTCATGAACCCCGGCGGCGTGCGCGCTCCGCTGAACTACCCGAGCTCCCCGGCGGGTGAGGGTGACGGGAAGGTCACTTACGGTGAAGCCTTCACGGTGCAGCCTTTCAACAACCTCACCCAGGTGATCACGCTGACCGGCGCCCAGCTCAAGACGGCTCTGGAGCAGCAGTTCGTCGGCGGGCCAAACAACCAGGCGTTCACCAAGATCCTCCAGCCGTCGTCGAACTTCACCTACACCTACAGCAAGAGCGCCGCGTGGGGCTCGAAGGTGTCGGACATGAAGATCGACGGCGTGCCGGTGACCGACACCCAGTCGATCCGCGTCGCGGTGAACAACTTCCTCGTCGGCGGCGGTGACGCCTTCGCCGAGTTCAAGAACGGCACGGACCTGTGGAGCGGCCCGCTCGACATCGACGCCTTCGTCGACTACCTGGGCAGGCACAGCCCCGTCGCCCCGCCCGCGACCAACCGCATCACGGTCGTGGACTGACGCCCCACCTCCCGCCGAGGGCCCGCCCAATAATCCCGCCCGGTTTATTCGGTTGCGGGCCCTCGGTCCGACCTGATCGGCTACCCCTCATGCTCAACGGAACCCGCGTCCGCCTCCGTCCCATGGAGCCGGGCGACGCCGAGGCGCTCTGGCGATGGAACAGCGACCCTGAGGTGATGCGCTGGCTGGACAGCGGCTATCCCGAGTCGCTCGCCCAGCTCGTCGCCCGCCACGAGGCCCGCGACCGCAACTCCTTCGAGAGGGTGCTGCTCGGCGTGGAGACGCTCGACGAGGGCAGGCTCATCGGTCTCGTAGGGCTCCGCGACGCCGAGCCGGAGACCGGCGACGCCGAGCTCGACATCTACCTCGGCGAGAAGGACACGTGGGGCCGCGGGTACGCCACCGAGGCCACGCGGCTGATCTGCAGGTACGGGTTCGACCAGATGCGCCTGCACCGGATCACGCTGTGGGTGGTGGAGGCGAACGCCGGAGCGCGGCGGGTCTACGAGAAGGTGGGCTTCGTCGAGGAGGGCAAGGCCCGCGAGGCCTTCCGCCGCGACGGCACGTGGCACGACGTGATCATGATGGGCCTGCTCGAATCCGACCTGCTCGACTGATGTCGCGGTTCCCGGCGTTCTTCGCGAAGGGCCGGGCGGCGCTGCTCGGCGGCAGGACCACCTACGACCAGCCTCCCGTGGAGGGCTCCAGGCGGTGGGGCGCGACGGCGGTCCTGCGGCCCGCGGGCCCGGTGCTCGAACGGCTGGCCGAGCTGGCGGGCGAGCTCGCGTCCGTGGTGGGCCAGGGTCACTGGGTCCACGGCACGGACGCGCTGCACGTGACGCTGCGCGCGCTCGAGCCGTACCGGCTGGAGGTCACCGACCGCGGCCGCTACGGGGCGGCGCTCGCGGCGGCGGCCGAGGGCCTGCCGCCCGTGCGGCTGGAGCTGCGCGGGGTGAGCCCGCACCACGGCGGGGTGCTGGCCTGGGGCGTCCCGGCCGACGACACGCTCGTCACGCTGCAGAAGCGCTTCGCGCACGAGCTGGGGGAGCTGGGCGCCTTCGAGGGCTGGGAGCGTGACATCTGGTACGTCAGCCTTGCCCATTTCGCGAGCCCGGTGCGGGCGCCGGAGAGGATCGCCGCCTGGTGCGACGAGCGGGTGGACCTGACGGTCGGGTTCGCGGAGCTCACCTGCGCCGAGATCGCGCAGGCCGTGCACACCGGCGAGGGCATCCGCCTGACGACGCTCGAAAGCGTCAGCCTCGGCTGAGAGCTCGGGTCAGACGTGGGCCGGGCTGTCGGTGTCGGCCGCGCCGCGGTCGGGAACGAAGCGGTAGCCGACGTTGCGCACGGTGCCGATCAGCGCCTCGTACTCGGGGCCCAGTTTCGCGCGCAGGCGCCGCACGTGGACGTCCACGGTCCTGGTGCCGCCGAAGTAGTCGTACCCCCACACCTCCTGCAGTAGCTGCGCCCTGGTGAAGACCCTGCCGGGGTGCTGCGCGAGGTACTTCAGCAGCTCGAACTCCTTGAACGTCAGGTCGAGCGCGCGCCCCCGCAGCCTGGCGGTGTAGGTGGCCTCGTCGATGGCCAGGTCGCCGCTGCGGATCTCGTCGGGGACCTCGTCGGCCCCCGCCATGTTCAGCCGCCCGGTGGCCAGGCGCAGGCGGGCCTCCACCTCGGCCGGGCCCGCGCTGTCGAGCACGACGTCGTCGACGCCCCACTCGGCGCTCATCGCCGCCAGGCCGCCCTCGGTGACGATCACCAGGAGTGGACAGTCGATGCCCGTGGTGCGGATCAGCCTGCACAGGCTCTTGGCGTGGACCAGTTCGCGTCTGGCGTCGACGAGCACGGCGTCGGCCGGTGGCGCGTCGATGAGGGCGGAGGCCTCGGCCGGAGCGACGCGGACGGAGTGGAGCAGCAGGCCGAGCGCGGGGAGGACCTCGGCGGACGGTTCGAGGGCGTTGGTCAGCAGGAGCAGGTTGCTCATTACGACTCCTCCGGTAGGGCCTGTGCGTCTGCCGACCGTGGCGTGCCGTACAAACACGTGTGGGACCCGGGGGCTGCATCGCCCGGATCCCGTGTAGGTGAGGATAACCCACGTGAATGAACCGTCCAGGTGGCGTCCACCTGGTGAACAGGCGGGCACATGAAACATCTTCGTTAACGAACCCGCACAATGGAACGGAATTGATTGTGAGGTAGCTATGGCCACCGGAAAAGTTCGCTATTGGGCAGCGGCCAAGGAGGCGGCCGGTGTGGCCGAGGAGGCTTTCGAGGCCGACACGCTGGACCGGCTCATGGGGAAAATCACGGCGAATCGTGAGGAACTCGCCGCAGTGGTGCGTCGCTCGTCATTCCTGGTGAACGGCGACCCGGTCGGCAAACGGGAGCATTCCTCGGTGATCCTTCCCGAAGGCGCCGTCGTGGAGATCCTTCCCCCCTTCGCCGGAGGATAAAGTAACGCCAGGCACCGCCCCCGAAGGAGCCCGATGCGCAAGCTGATCATCTTCCTGATCGTGCTGATCGTTCTGCTCGTAGCCGTGGACAGGGTGGCGGTGTCGGGAGTGCAACGCGACATCGCCAACAGGATCGCCGCCGCCTCCGACCTGTCCGGCACACCGACCGTGACGATCGAGGGCATCCCGTTCCTCACCCAGGCGATCGCGGGCCGCTATCCGGAGGTCCGCTTCGACCTGGGCACGCTGACCTACAACTCTGTCGAGGTGAAGAACCTGAGGGGCGCCGCCTACGACGTCACGGCGCCGCTGGCCGACGTCATCCAGAACAGGGCGCGGATCGTCGCGGGCCGGGTGCGCGTCCAGGGCACGCTGTCGCGCGCGACCGTCGACAAATTCGCGCCGCGCGGGGTGAAGGTCGGCGGGACGGGCGACACGATCACCGCCTCCGGCGAGGTCAACCTCGGCGTGACCAAGGTGAAGTTCGACGCCGAGATGCGGGTCGAGGTCGTCGACGGCGGCATCAAAGTGACGGCCGAGAAGGTCAACGGCATCCCGGCCAGGGCCTCCGGCATGCTGTCCTACACGATCCCGTTCAAGGGCAAGCTCCCGTTCGGCGCGAAGGTGACGTCCGTGAAGGTCGTCCCGGCCGGGCTGGAGATCACCGCCGAGGCAAGTGACGTACCTCTCCGTGGCTGACTTTGAACCGGTACGGCGTGCCGCACGTGATGAGGGGGTGAGCCCAGCAGGCACGGCCGACGAGGAACTCGTCAGAACCCTCTTCGACGAGCACGCGGGGCCGCTCTACGGTTACGTGCTGCGACTGACCGGGGACCCTGGCCGAGCGGAGGATGTCGTGCAGGAGACGCTGCTGCGGGCGTGGCGGCATCCTGAGGCGGTCTCAGGGCGTCCGATCAGGGCATGGCTGTTCACAGTGGCTCGCAATCTCGTGGTCGACCAGCACCGCGCCAGGAAGGCCAGGCCCCAGGAGACGGGCGACGAGGCCCTGGCCGTCATCCCCGCCGACGACGAGCTCGAGAAGGCGGTCGAGTCGTGGGCGGTGGCCGAGGCGCTGGCCGCGCTGCGGCCCGAGCACCGTGACGTGCTGCTGGAGGTCTACTATCGGGGGCGATCGGTGAAGGAGGCGGCGGAGACGCTCGGCATCCCTGCCGGAACCGTCAAGTCACGGACGTACTACGCGCTGCGGGCGCTGAAGCTCGCCCTGGAAGAGCGGGGGCTGGCGCCGTGATGACGTGCGAGGAGGTACGGCTGTCGCTGGGCGCCTACACGCTCGGGGCGCTCGACCCCGACGAGGCGCTGGAGGTCGAGGTTCACCTGGCCTCGTGCGAGGCGTGCACCGACGAGCTGATGGAGCTCGAAGGGGTGTCCTCGTTCCTGGCGAAGGTGTCGGAGAAGGACGTGGCGCTGGTCGCCAGCCCCCCTCGGGAGGTGCTCGACCGGCTGCTGAACGACCGGGTGAAGCGCCACAGGCGCGGGCGGATCCTGCTGGCGCTCGCGGCATCGGTCGCCGTGCTGGCGGTGGGCGGCACGGTCTGGACCTCAACGCAGCAGGTGGGGCCGACGACAACCGCCGCTCGGGAGGCGCCCGCCAAGGAGCAGTCGAACGAGGGAGGCGGGGCCCCGGCTGAGGCCCGAAACAAGGTCTTCGACGCCCCCTCGGCCAGCCCCGACGCCTCGGCCAGCGGGCAGGATTCGCTGGCGGCCAAGGCCCAGGGAAGGGCGTTCAACGGCAGCTCCAACGGGGTCGACGCCACCGTCACCGTGACGCCGGGTATGCCGCTCCAGGTGCAGGTCAGCGGCGTCCCGTCGGGCACGGAGTGCACGCTGGTCGTGGTGAGCAAGGGTGGCGAGCGCGAGCGCACCAAGCCGTGGGAGTTCACCGAGAGCCACTACGAGGAGGGCGCGGCCGTCTTCGCCGTGGAGAGCAGGACCCCCCAAGCCTCCATCCGCGCCTTCGAGATCAGGGATGACCGCGACAGGCTGCTGGTCACGATCCCGGTCCAGGCCGCCAAGTAGGGAAGAATCTTCGCGCGGCCGCGGTTGCACCTGGCGATGACAGGCTGGTGGGTGGTGCTGGCGACGCTGGCGCTCGGCACGGTGATCGGGGTGGTGAAGCTGCGCCGCGACGGACGCATGCGTGAAGCAGGGCAGACGCTCACGGCCGACACGCTCGGCGCCGAGCTGGGCGAGCGCGCCACCCTGGTGCAGTTCTCGACGGCGTTCTGCCAGCCGTGCCGGGCGACCCGCCGCGTGCTCGAGGACGTCAGCGGCCTGGTGCCAGGCGTCGCGCACGTGGAGATCGATGCCGAGTCGCGGCTCGACCTGGTCCGCGAGCTCGACATCATGCGCACGCCCACCGTCCTGGTTCTCGACCGGGCGGGAAACGTCGTGAAGAAGGCGTCGGGGCAACCCAGAAAGGCCGACGTGATCGCGGTTCTGGCACCGATCGTGTCTCACGACCCGGACGAGAAGTGACAGACGGCGAGACGACAGGTAATGTCGTCGCCATGAACCCCACGACAGAGCTGCTGACGAAGCGGCGCGCGGTTGATTTCTGCCGCGTGACCACCGCGCTCTGTCGCGCTGCCTGAGGACGGTCTCGCGCGGACATTCAGGTCCGCCCCCATCCGACCCTTCAGGAGCATCCTGCGATGCGTGCCGATCCCAGAGTCCTGCGCCTCGGCGCGGCCATCACCACCCTTGTGCTCGCTCTCGTCCTGGTGACGGGTAGCGCCTGGCTGCTCGCGGCCCAGGCGGTGGTGTTCGTTCTCGGTGTGGCCGGTCGCTCGCCGTACAAGCTGCTCTTCAGGAGTCCGCCGACGAAGACGGAGGACGCCCGCCCACCGCGGTTCGCGCAGGCGGTCGGTCTGGTCTTCGCGGTCGCGGGGCTGATCGGATTCGTCACCGGGATCATGCCGCTCGCCCTCGGGGCGACGGCGGCGGCTCTCCTCGCCGCCTTCCTCAACGCAGCCTTCGGTCTCTGCCTCGGCTGCGAGATGTACTTGATGATTCGCCGTCTTCTGCCCGCTGCCACAATGGAGGTTCACCAATGAGCCGCTCCGCCGCCCTGGTGGATGCTGACTGGGTCGAGGCCAACCTCGACTCGCCCAATGTCGTGCTCGTCGAGGTCGACGAGGACACCAGCGCCTACGCCAAGGGCCACATCCGTAACGCTGTCAGGATCGACTGGCAGGCCGATCTGCAGGACCCCGTCCGTCGTGACTTCGTCGACAAGGCGGGTTTCGAGGCGCTGCTGTCCGAGCGTGGCATCTCGAACGACGACCTCGTGGTGCTCTACGGGGGTAACAACAACTGGTTCGCCGCTTACGCGTACTGGTATTTCAAGCTCTACGGTCACTCCAACGTCAAGCTGCTGGACGGCGGTCGTAAGAAGTGGGAGCTCGACTCGCGTGAGCTGGTGACCGACGTCCCCGCTCGCCCGGCGACCAGCTACGTGGCGCAGGAGCAGGACACCGCCATCCGCGCCTTCCGCGATGACGTGGTCGCGGCGATCGGCAAGCTCAACCTGGTCGACGTGCGCTCGCCCGACGAGTTCACCGGCAAGCTGCTCGCCCCCGCGCACCTTCCGCAGGAGCAGGCGCAGCGCGCCGGCCACGTGCCGACGGCTCGCAACATCCCGTGGTCGAAGGCGGCCAACGACGACGGCACGTTCAAGTCCGACGACGACCTCAAGACCCTCTACGCGGGCGCGGGCGTCGACTTCGGCAAGGACACGATCGCCTACTGCAGGATCGGCGAGCGCTCGGCGCACACGTGGTTCGTGCTGCACGAGATTCTCGACCAGGCCAATGTGAAGAACTACGACGGTTCATGGACCGAGTACGGCTCGCTCGTGGGCGTGCCGATCGAGCTGGGGGAGGCCCGCTAATGTCTGTTACTACTCAGGGTTGCGCCGCTCCGGAGCAGACCGTCGCCCTTCCCGCGGGGATCGACCTGTCGACGCAGGCCGTGATCCAGGGCGTGGTGACCGGCGCCGGCACCGCCTACGCGCGGCTGCTCGACCACTCCGGCGAGTTCACCGGCGAGGTCGTCGTCTCCGACGAGGGCATCTTCCGCTTCTTCGCTGCTCCCGGTGACTGGACCGTCCGCATCATCGCGGGTGGCGGTGTCACCAGGGACGTCTCCGTGCAGGCCAAGCTGGGTGAGGTCGCCCAGCTCGCCGTCGCGGTCTGACCGCGCTGACACCCGTGAAGGGGGTCGCGTCCTACGGGACGTGACCCCCTTCTGGTGTTTTCGCAACGTTCTATGGCATGTCGGTGTTATAGGAGGCGTGAACCAACTCGACTGCCTGGACCCGGTGCGGAAGGCGCTGCTCGACGACGTCGACGGCGGCTTCGCCGAGCTGTACGGGGCCTATCGCGGCCTGGTCTTCTCCACCGCCCTGCGGTTGAGCGGGCGGTGGGCCGATGCCGAGGATCTGACCGCGGAGGCGTTCCTTCGCGCCTACCGGGCGGTGGCGGGTTACGATCGCGAGCGCATCGCCGCGCTGCAGCCGCGTCCGTGGTTGATGACGATCCTCATGAACGTGTGGCGCAACTGCGTCCGGTCGAGGGTCCGTCACCCGCCGCCTGAACTGCTGGAGGAGCCGGTGGACGAGGTGGACACCGGCGAGGGCGTGGAGGCCGCCGCCGAGCGGCACGAGACCGGTGGCGAGCTGGCCGACCTGCTGCGCCTCCTGCCGGAGGACCAGCGGGCCGCGGTCGTGCTCAGACACGTCGTGGACCTGCCGGTCAGCGAGGTGGCCACGGTGCTCGGCCTCCCGCAGGGCACCGTCAAGTCGCACGTGTCGCGGGGGCTCAAGCGTCTGAGGGAGATGGCCAGATGAACCATGATCCGTTGCTCGCGGGGCTCGCCGCACTGTCCGCCGACGCGCCCGCTGGACTGCTCGACAGGATCGCCGCCCGCTGGGTGCGGGTGCCGAGCCCGCTCGGCGAGGTGACCGTCGCCAGCACCGACCACGGCATCGCCTTCCTGCGCTGGAACGAGGACCCCGGCGCGGGCGAGGGCTTCGCCGCCGAGTTCAGGGCCCGCTTCGGCAGGCCGCTGCTGCCGGGCGCCCGCCCGCCCGCGGGCCTGATGCCCGCGCTCCGCACCGGGAAGGCCGCGGGGCTCCGGCTCGACCTGCGGGAGCTGAGCGACTTCCATCGAGATGTGCTGACCACGGCCCAGCGGATCCCGCGCGGCGAGGTACGGCCCTACGCGTGGATCGCCCGCCAGATCGGCAGGCCGGGCGCCGTGCGCGCGGTCGGCACCGCGCTGGCCCGCAACCCGGTGCCGTTGCTGGTGCCCTGCCACCGGGTGATCAGGTCGGACGGCGTGGTCGGCGAGTACGTGTTCGGCGGCGCGGCCAAGGAACGGCTGCTGCGGGAGGAGGGCGTGGACCTCGACGGGCTGCGCCGGATGGCGGGGGAGAACGTCTTCTACCTGGCCAGCGACACCACGGGCATCGTGTGCTTCCCCACCTGCCACAACGCCAGGCGCATCACGCCCCGGCACCGGCACGGCTTCCGCAGCGTCGCCCAGGCGGAGTCGGCGGGCTACCGCGCGTGCCGTACGTGCAGGCCGGGCGAGATGGCGGCGTGAACGCGGAGCTGGGCGGGGTGTCTACGTGGCGGGGTAGCGGATCAGCAGGGAGGCGAGGACCGGCTCCTCGCCCACGGCTGTGTAGCCGTGCGGCACGTCGGAGCGCCAGGTGAGGTAGCCGCCCGGCCCGGCCACCAGCGGCGCGTCGGCGGGGCCCGCGCTGAGCGTGCCGGAGAAGACGGTGATGTGCTCGGTCACGCCCGCGTGGTGGGCGGGCGAGGTCTGCGTGGCGCCGGGCGGCACCCGCATCCGGTAGAGCTCGTAGGTGACGCCCGTGTCCTCGAACACCTCCAGCAGCGTGGCCTCGACCGCCTCCCCGCGCACCACCACCTCGTCGATGGCTGACCCGACGACCGCCGCGATGGGCACGCCGAGCTGCGCGGTGACGGCCCACAGCGTGTCGAGGGTCGGGTTGCGGGTGCCGGTCTCCAGGCCGGACAGCGTCGCCTTGCCCACGCCCGCCCGCCTGGCCAGCTCCGACAGCGAGATCCCGCGTTCCTCGCGCAGGCTGCGCACCTTCCTGCCGACCTCGCGCGGGTCGCCGCTCACCGCTGCCATGAGACCATCTTGCCCGAGCTGGTACCGTTCCGTATATGGAACGCACGCAACCCATCGTCGCCGGTGTGGTGACGGCGTTGGTCGGATTCGCCAGCTCGTTCACGGTCGTCCTCGCCGGGTTGCGCGCGGTCGGCGCCGACGAGCGGCAGGCCGCCTCGGGGCTGATGGCGCTCTGCGTCGCCGTCGGCGTGGTCTCCGTGGTGCTCGGGCTGCGCTACCGGATGCCCATCGCCATCGCGTGGTCCACTCCCGGCGCGGCGCTCCTGCTGACCGCCGGCGGCGGGTTCGCCGAGGCGGTGGGCGCGTTCGTCGTGTGCGGTCTGCTCATCATGGCGGCCGGGCTGGTGCCGTGGCTGGGCCGCGCCATCGCCGCCATCCCCGGGCCGATCGCCGCCGCGATGCTCGCGGGCGTGCTGCTCAAGCTCTGCCTCGCGCCGGTGCACGCCATGGTGGCCGTGCCGTACCTGGCGGGGCCGGTGATCGTCGTCTGGGCGCTGCTCTACCGTTTCGCCCGCACCTGGGCGGTGCCGGGCGCGCTCGCCACCGCGGTGGCGGCCATCGCGCTCACCGCCACCCCCGCGAACCTCAGTCTGGTGCCGGTGGTCGAGTTGACCGCCCCCGTCTTCACGCTGCCCGCGGTGGTCGGCATCGCCGTGCCGCTGTTCCTGGTCACGATGGCGGCTCAGAACGTGCCGGGAATGGCAGTTCTTTCCGGGTACGGCTACCGCCCGCCGCTGCGCGGCGTCCTGCTGGCGACGGGGGCGGCCTCGGCGCTCGGCGCACCGTTCGGCGGGCACGCGGTCAACCTGGCCGCCATCACCGCCGCCCTGGCCGCCTCGCCCGAGGCCGCGCCCGACCCGGCGCGCCGCTGGATCGCCTCGGTCACCGCGGGCGTGTCGATGATCGGGCTCGGCCTGCTGTCCAGCGTGGCCGCCGCCTTCGTCCTGCTGTCACCGCCCGTCCTGGTGGAGGCGGTGGCCGGGCTCGCCCTGTTCGGCGCGCTCGGCTCGGCGCTCTCCTCGGCCTTCACCGAGCCCCACGGCAGGCCCCACGGCAGGGAGGGCGCGGTCGTCACGTTCGCGGTCACCGCCTCGGGGGTGAGCTGGCTCGGTGTCGGCTCGGCCTTCTGGGGCCTGGTCGCGGGCGGCCTCATGCACCTGCTGGTACGGCGGGCTCAGGCGGCCAGCTTGCGCTCCACCCTGCCGACCGAGTCGAGGTAGTCGTGGTCGGCGAGCATGGCCGCGGCCATGCGCAGGTGCGGCAGCGCCTCGTCCGGCCTGCTCGCGCGCTCCAGTGTCCTGCCGAGCAGGAAGCGGGCGTAGTGGTCGCTCGGGTCGCGCTCCAGCAGCCTGTCGAGGGTCTGCTGCGCCCTGCCCAGCTGGGCGGAGTGGTAGTAGGCGCGCGCGGCGAGCAGCTGCAGGCCGTGGTCGTCGCCGTGCTCGTCGAGCAGCGGCTCCAGCATCATCAGGGCGCCGAGGGGGTCTCGCATCCCCAGGAGACGCTCGGCGAAGCGGTAGCGCTCGATCTCGTTCATGGGTGATTGAACACTCAACTACATCGTCGCATTCCCGGTGTTGTTCCTGTGACGCTACGATTCACCAGATGTCAGGATCGTCAGGTGTGGCGGCACCACCCCGACCTGCGCCCACGCCGGCCCAGCGGATGCCGTCGCCGTTCTCGTTGCCCCTGCACGCGCTACGCCTCGCGGGTAAGTGCGCGCTGCCCTTGATCTTGTGGTTCTCCGTGGGGGAGGCCGTCAGGTTCGGCCTGCTCTACCTCGGCACCGAGATCTCCCACGGCGACTTCCGCCAGGCACGCCTGGTGGCGACCATCGCGGTGATGACGCTCGTGGTCATGCTGGCCATGGTGACGACCGCGGGGATGCTCTACAGCCTGCGCGGCGCGCTATGGGAGACGGCGGCGCGAGGAGGAGAACCCGAACGGTTCTGGGCGGCCCTCGACCGGATCGCCCCCGCCTTCGCCGCCATTTATCTGACGTGGGGCTTCGTCAGGCGCGACGCCCAGGACTTCGTCCAGATGGACTGGTTGCACAACCAGGACGAGAACTTCTGGCGGCCGATCTGGGCCGCCACGGCCGAGGGGAAGGAAGCGGTCACCACAGCCGGGATCGGGCTGACCGACCTCGACTGGCGAGTGTCGCTGGCCGCGATGGTCGTGGCGATCGGCCTCAGGTGGCTCTTCAACCGCATGGTCGAGCGCGGCGAGGGCAAGGCCGCGGGCGTGGCGTCGGCGCTGTCGGAGTTCGCGCTCTTCTTCTTCGGCCTGAACGCGACAGTGACCCTCGCCGCGCTGCGCGCCGACTGGGTGGGGCACCGGAAGATCGTGGCCGACTCGGGCGAGCTGTGGAAGCAGGCCAAGGAGAACGTGCCCGGCTGGGAAGTCTTCTGGCGCACCGTCGGCGAGATCTGGCCGTACCTGGTGGACGCCCTGCTGGTGCCGCTGACCTGGCTGACCATCGCCATCCTCGTCTTCGGCGCCTTCCGCGAGGACACCCGTTCGGCGGTGCTCGGCCTCCGTCGACTCGAACAGGGCGTCGACCGGCTGGAGCAGTCGCACGATGTCACCCAGCGCTCGTTCAACCGCGTGACAGGCGGTTTCACGGGGCGCTGGATCCCGCTCATCAATACCTTCAGGCTGACCATCAAGGGCGGCGCTCCGCTCTTCGGCCTCATGTGCGTCCTGTACGTGAGCCTGCGACTGGGCGCCGACTACGCCGACAGGGGCGTCCGCACGCTGATCGACCCGGCTACGCCCTACTCGTGGATGGTCATCGGGCAGCCGATCCTCTTCGTGAAGAACCTGCTGGTGACCACGCTGACGATGTGCCTGCTGGCCGCGACCTTCGACATCGCGGCTACCAGGGCCAGGATCAGCGGTCAGGCGATCAACGCCTGAACCTCAGGATGTCGTCGTCGGCGGCGGGGTCCGTGGGCTTCATGAGGTCCTTGATCGACGTGTCCGAGCGGTAGGAGTTGGGGCGCAGCTCCAGCTCCACCTCCTTGGCCACGACCGACGGCACGATGGCGACCTTCGTCGTCACGTAGCTCTCGCCGACCACGTGGTCGGCCGGCGACTTGTCGTCGAGCGTCTCCAACTCCCAGGCCCTGCCCGCGCTGTCCTTGAGCAGCACCTCCGGCTGGCCCGTCAGCTGCGCGCCGTCCTTGTCGACGGCCTTCCTGGTGATGTCGATCCTGAGCCACTGCTTGTCGGGCGTGTTGTGCTTGGTGCCCGCAGGTGCCTGCATGGTCGCGTAGGACACCTTCCACGTGACGTGCTCGAAGGTGATCTCCTGGCCTGCCGCGACCGCGTGGATGGTGCTGTCGCGCTGAATGGTCTTGTACTCCAGGTAGTGGTCGAAGGTGGGTGCGCCGATGGCGACGGCGAGCGCCGCGACCGCGCCAATGCCCTGGAGGAGCAGGCGGGGGCGCTTGGGCGGTGGAGCTTGGGGGGCCTCCGTCGCGCCGGTGGGCGGCTCGGACGGGGGAACGGGAGGCTGCGGAGGGCGCTGGGGCAGTGGACCGGCGCTGGGAACAACGGGCAGCGGCTGCGTCGAGCTGCCAACCGGGTCGTGGTTCGGCGGCACGGGCGGCCACACCTGGTGGTCAGGGGGGACGGGCCGCTGCTGCGGAGCGGGAGGCTGTCGGCGCTGGGGGCGCGGAGGCATCGGCTGCTGGGGGCGCTGCTGCCCGGAAGAGGGGGAGAACCAGTCGGTCATCGCTTGTCTCCCAACTGGTAGACGTCCTCGGGCGCGGTGAAGAGCCGCTGAGCCGCCGCGTCGTCCAGCCCGAGATCGATCTCGACCTCCGGCGGGTGCGGCTCATAGATGGGGAGGGAGAAGACGGCTCTCGCTCCGGGAAGGGCGGAGGCGGGCACTTCGAACACGAACAGGCCCGACATCCACCAGCCGGGCTGGATCCACGGGTGGGCCAGCGTCTTCGACTTCTCGATCCGGTCCGAGGCGGTGAAGCGCTTGCCGTCGTCCGTGATCAGTTCGGCCGGTTTGAGGTGCTGCGGTTCCTTCGGCACGGTGGCCGCCGCCCGCACCACGAGGAAGACCTGATCCTTGCCCGCCTCGATCGTCTTGTCTTTCGTCTGGATGGCGCGGGCGGAGGAGACCCCGTCGACCCTGGCGGAGAAACGAGCCGTCTCGACGTCGTCCTTGACACTGCCCGTGTAGGTCAGCGGGGCGTCGAGCTCCCTCGAGCCGAGCATGAGGGTCTGGATGCCAATGGCGCCGCCTGCCAGGGCCAGGCCTATGACGGCATTGAGCACCTTGGAGCCACCTCTGCGGGCGGCCCGACGCGACTGACGTGGAGCCGCCGGGGACCTGCGCTGGTCGGTGGCGGTCATGACCGGGCCTCCGGCTTCACGGGCAGCGTGATCTGACCCAGGACGACGGGCACCTGCTTGTCGTCCTTCTCCTCCTTGGCGGTCACCCAGCCGTAGGCGGGGGCCCAGTCGGCCTTCAGATAATCACGTCTCCCGACGTCGATCGTGATCGTGTCCGGTGGCTTGACGCCTGGCTCCAGCTCGTAGCGGACCAGGACCTTCGTCGGGACCCCTGGCTGGAGTAGCTCGCTCGGCCCGCTCTGCGTGGGCACGATGGTGATCACGCCGTACTTCGGCTTGATCTCCGGTGTCATCTTCAGCAGCGTGGACGTGAACGCCGATCCCACCATGGCGGTCTCGTCGCCCTCGTTCGTCACCTTCGCCTCGACCTCGAGGAAACGCTTGGGGTCGCCGAAGGACGTGTCAGGCTGCACGACAGTCACCCTGCTCTCCACGAACTGCGTCTTGAACTGCCCCTGGTCGATGTCGGTGGCGAGCTTGAGCGCCGGCGGTTTCGGGTCGGGAGCCTCGTTCAGGCCGCCGAGCAGGGCGGTGATGCCCAGTCCGGTGGCCAGGACCAAACCCACCGCGGGCACCAGGATCGGGCGTCGTGGCCTGTCGTCCTCGGAGGAGGGTTCCGTCATGGGCAACGATGGTAATAGGTCACGTCTGTACCATCCGCCGCAATACTCCCATCCGCCGGTGGAATTGGCGGGAACCCTGCCGGAATCGGCCGCCGAACTCGTAGGCTGGGGCACTACTAACGAATAGGGCGGCCGGAGGGTCACGTGGCGGACGTGCATCCCGAGCAGGCGCAGCTGCAGGCGGATCGCATCTACCTGGGCTGGCAGTACGTCCTGCTGCACCCAGATCCGGGACCGCCGCCCAAACGCCCCTCGCCCGTCGTGGAGCCGCCGCAGGCGGCCACGCCTGATCCCGAGCTGGTGCGCAGGGAGCGGATGCAGGAAGACCTGCTCAACCGCCCGGTGAAGATCTTCCGGACGTTCATGGCGGTGCTGGCCGTCGTCATTCTGGCCGCCGCGATCGCGGGCGCGCTCAAGTGGTCGTTCGCGATCATCGGCCTGGTCGCGGCGGGCGGGGTCGCGGGCATCTGCAGCTACGCCGTGCTCCAGGGCGACAGGGCCGTCCGCTACCGGGTGCGGGAGCAGCAGGCCAGGGACGACCGGCTCCGGCAGGAACGTGACAAGGAGCTGTTCAGGGCCCAGGAGGAGCACGCCGAGCGCTACCGCGGCTGGCAGGAGCTCAAGGACCGCCACGACAGGCAGCTGACCTGGTACGCGGTTGCCGTACCCGACGAGATCGACCGGGTCGACGTGGCGGGCGGCACGCTGCCCGGCTGGTCGGCGCTGGTGACGTTGCTCGGGGCCACGCGCCTCTACAGCGGTGGCCACCTGACCGTGCTCGACCTGTCGGAGGGCGCGATCGCCAAGGACCTGATCGAGCTGGCCCGCAGGGGCGGCGACGACCCGCTGGTGTGGGTGCTGCCCGTCGACCTGCCCAAACTCGACCTGGGCGCGACGCTCAAGCCCGAGGCGTTCGCCGACGTGCTGGCGCACGTGGTGAGCGTGAGCGAGGAGCACCGCACGACGCGCGACCTCAGCTTCGACAACGCGATCCTCGAGCGGGTGCTCGACGTGCTCGGCGAGAACGCCACGATCGCCCAGGTGACGGCCGCGCTGCGGGCGCTGGCCCAGGTGGGCGATCCGCGCGACGACCTCGAGTTCGGGCTGATCACCGCCGAGCAACTGGAGCGCATCGGCACCATGTTCGGGCGCGGCGTCAGCGACCGCGTGGTCATCGAGCGGGCGTGGGCGCTGGAGTCGCAGCTGCGCAAGCTCGAAACCCTCGGCACCGAGGCGGTACGGCTGCCGCCCGCGCGCCTGCGGGTGGTGAGCATGGACCGCCAGGCGGGCGTGTTCGGCAACCGCGTGCTCGGCACGTACGTGGCCACCGCGCTGACCCACATCCTGCGCCAGTCGCCCGCCTCCGACCGGCCCTGGTACCACACGATCATCGTCGCGGGCGCCGACAAGCTGCGCGGCGACGTGCTCGACCGGCTCATGGACGCGTGCGAGACGTCGAGGACGGGGCTGGTGCTCACCTACAGGTCGCTGACGCCGACCGTGCGCGAGCGGCTGGGGCGCGGGCACGCGGCCGTGGCGTTCATGCGGCTGGGCAACGCCGAGGACGCCCGCGTGGCCAGCGAGCACGTCGGCACCGAACACCGCCTGGAGCTCGCCCAGCTCACCGAGACGATCAGCGCCTCCGTGGCCGGGCTCAACGGCACCCCCTACACCTCCACGATCGACCAGGTGGAGGAGGACAGCACCGAGGAGCGCGGCGAGAGCCGTACGGACCTGAAGGAAGACATCACCGAGTCCACCGAGTGGGGCAGAACCGCCGACCAGCTCGGCGAGAAGGAGCGCGTCCTGCAGCGCTCGCGCGAGTTCCTCGTCGAGCCGCACCGGCTGCAGCAGCTTCCGACCACGTCGGTGATCGTCACCGACGCCACCGCCGACGGCCGCCGCGTACGGCTGGCCGACGCCAACCCGGCGATCCTCACCTTCCCCAGAACGACGCTCGGCGAGCTCGAAGAGGTCCGCGAGGCGGTGCTCGGCATGGGCGGCACGGTCGAGCCGGAGGAGCCGCCGCCCAACCTCGGCCCACCCCCGCCACGCCTCGACTGGCGGAAGAAGGGGTAATGGGATGGTCAATTCGGGGGTGGCACCTTGATCATCGGCGGACTTTCCTAAGAGGAACGTGTGCCGCAGACCCTCCTCCACCTCTGTCGTCCACACGCACACGTTTCCCACCCCAGGAGGTAACGACGTGCTGAGTGGTCCGTGGTATCGCATCCAGTCCATCGCCGCGCCCGCCCGCAGCTCGTCGGCGGAGTCCGACTTCGTCGCCGTGCTGCCCGCTGTCCTGTCCGCCGCGCAGCGTGACAGCTCCTTCGTCATCGGCTGGGTGTCGCGCGGCGGCGGCGCCCCCCTCGAACTGATCACCAACGCGGGGCCGCTGTCGCCGCGCGACCCCGTCGAGCCGCTGCTGTTCCCCGGAGGGGCGCGGGGCGAGCGGCTGGCCGACGACTATCTGGCCGACCTCGACGACCTGGTGTGGGTGCCGTGCCCGGGACGGCAGGCCCCTCCGCTGAACAACAGGAGGGAGAGCGGCCCGTCCGAGCCGACCCTGTTCGAGTCGACGCTCGTCACGCTGATGGCGCGGCCGTTCGCCTGGCTGGTGGTCGCCGAGCCGACCGGCCTGCTCGACACCGAGGTGGCGCACCTGCGCACCCAGCTCAACGTGCTCAGACAGTACGGCGAGGCCTCCGAACGCTCCAGGTTCGACGTCGAGCGCGCCGAGCGGCGCATGCAGGAGCTCGACGCCTTCCGCGAGGCCGGGCTGTGGAACGTCAGGGTGCTGGCAGGCGCGGCCGGTCACGAGGACCTGCGGCAGATCGCACCCGTTCTGGTCGGCTCGGTGGAGCTGGGCCACCACCCCTACCGGCTGCGCAGCGCCCTGCCCGCCGCCTGCTCCCTGCGGGAGGCCCTCGGTGCGAGCATGCACGACGCGGGTGACGGCGCTTCGGTGCCGTTCGCGGCGACGGCGGGGACCCTGGCCGCGCTGGCCGGGCTGCCCAGGCGCGAGGTGCCGGGCGTGCGGGTGCTCGACGCCGGGTACTTCGACGTCACGTCGGAGGCGTCGGGCGAGCTCGACCTGGGCGCCGTCCTCGACGGGCAGGACCGGGCGGTGGGCTCGTTCGGGGTGCCGCTGGCCACGCTCAACCGGCACGCCTTCGTCACCGGCGCGACCGGCTCGGGCAAGTCGCAGACCGTACGGCACCTGCTCGAACGGCTCAGCGCGGTCAAGATCCCCTGGCTGGCCATCGAGCCCGCCAAGTCGGAGTACGCCGCCATGGCGGGCCGCGTCGCCGAGCCGGTGACGGTGATCAACCCGTCGGCGCCCGACGCGGTGCCGTTCAGCGTCAACCCGCTCGAACCCGAGCCCGGCTACCCCGTGCAGGCGCACATCGACATGGTGCGGGCGCTGTTCATGGCGGCCTTCGACGCCGAGGAGCCGTTCCCGCAGATCATGTCCATGGCCCTGCAGCGCGTCTACGAGGCCAACGGCTGGGACGTCGTCACCGGCGGCGCCGTGCCGGGGTCGAAGGTGCCGCCGTCGGTGCCGACGCTGGAGCAGCTCCAGCAGCACGCCATGGCCGTCATCCAGGAGATCGGCTACGGGCGCGAGGTCCAGGCCGACGTCGAGGGGTTCATCTCGCTGCGGCTGCGGTCGCTGCGGGTGGGCTCGGCCGGACGCTTCTTCGAGGGCGGCCACCCCGCCGACATCGGCGGGCTCCTCCAGCGCAACGTCGTGCTGGCGATCGAGGACGTGGCCAACGACGAGGACAAGGCATTCCTCATGGGGACGCTGATCATCAGAATCGTCGAACACCTCCGGATGCGGGCACGTCACGAAAAATCCGGAGACCTCCGGCACGTGATCGTGATCGAGGAGGCGCACCGGCTGCTGCGCGACAGGGGCGCGGGACGGGCCTCCACCCACGCCGTCGAACTGCTGGCGGGCATGCTCGCCGAGATCAGGGCCTACGGCTCGGGCCTGGTCGTGGCCGAGCAGATCCCCACCAAGCTCATCCCCGACGTGGTCAAGAACACCGCGCTCAAGGTCGTCCACCGGCTGCCCGCCGCCGACGACAGGGCGCTGGTCGGCGCGGCCATGAACCTCGACGACGAGCAGTCGCGCCAGGTCGTCTCCCTGCGGCCGGGCGTCGCCGCCGTCTTCGCCGACGGGATGGACCGGCCGCTGCGGATCCAGGTGCCGCTGGGCGAGGACAGGGAGGCCGCCGTCTCAGGGCCGCCGCCGCCGATCAGGGGGCGCAGGTCGGCGGCGTGCGGGGCGCAGTGCCGTACCGGACAGGCCTGCACGCTGGTCGAGCTGCGGGAGGCCGACCTGCTGGCGGACGCGCCCGAATGGGCGTGGCTGCGCATCTGGAGCGACACCGTCGTGCTCGCCTACGTCAGCAACCGTCCGCTGCCCGGAGTGCCGCGCCACCTGGCGGCGACGTGGAACGAGCTGCCCGCGCGGCGCAGGGAGTGCCTGCTGGCGACGCTCATCGAGCGGGCCGTCACCCGGCGCGCGTGGTCGCTGCGCAGCTGGTTCGACCCCGCGCTGCTGACCGAGAAGGCGGCCGAGAGCGCCGGCCGGCTGCTCGGCGCGGTCGAGCCGGGCGGCGAACGTCCCGGGCCCTCGTGGGTGATCCCGCAGGTGCGCTGGCTGCACGAGGTCGACAGGCTCTTCCCGTACGGCAGGCCCGCGCCCGACCTGCGCAGCCCCGCACCGCCGATGGAGTACGCGCTGTTCGGCGGGACGGCGTCGAGCGAACTGCTCGGTCACAGGGCCAAGGCGCTGCGGCACCATCCGCTGTCGATGGAGATGGACCACAACAGGGCGCTGGCCTGGCGGGTCATCCTCGGCGACGACGAGAACTCGGGCGTGCAGCGCGACATCGGCAGGGTCGCGGTCGGCGTCGAACCCTCGGCCAGGATCAGGCACGTGGGGCAGACCATGGGGGCGGGCTGGCTGGAAGGGGTGCTGTCGTGGCCGCGCCGCTTCGTCCTGCCGTTCGACGGCGAGGGCCCCGCCGAGATCGCCTTCCCCGACCTGGTCTAGCCGCCGGGTGGCGGTGCCCACCCGTTTGGGCACCGCCACCCACTAGGATCGGTCAGCATGACCCAGCTTCCGCTGCGGGCCCAGCTCGCGAGTGCTCTGGGGCGCACCGCCGCCACCTTGTCGAGGGTCACCGGGCGTGGTGACGGGTCCGTGATCGGCGGGCGCGTCGGCCTGGTGCTGGAGCCTGACCTGCTCAAGCAGCTGGCCAGGGACCGCAAGCTCGCGCTCGTCAGCGCGACCAACGGCAAGACGACCACGACCCGCCTCATCACCTCGGCGCTGACCGAGCTGGGCGAGGTGGCCACCAACGCGTTCGGCGCCAACATGCCCGCCGGCCACGTCTCGGCGCTGTCGGCCAACAAGGCCGCGCCGTACGGCGTGCTCGAGGTCGACGAGAAATACCTGCCCGAGGTCCTGGAGACCACCGGCGCGAGCGTCGTCTGCCTGATGAACCTCAGCCGCGACCAGATGGACAGAGCGGCCGAGATCTGGCTGCTGGCCCAGAAGTGGCGCAGGGCGCTGTCGGGCAAGCCCACCCACGTGATCGCCAACTGCGACGACCCGCTGGTCACCTGGGGCGCCTCCACCGCCGCCAAGGTCACCTGGGTCGCGGGCGGTCAGCGCTGGAAGGAAGACTCCTGGAGCTGCCCCGAGTGCGGCGGCCCGCTCGACCGGCCGGGGCAGAAAAGCGCGTGGGGGGACGGCGGGCCCGCGGGCCAGGCGACCGTCCGCGACGCCGCCGACTGGGCGTGCCGCGAGTGCACCTTCCACCGGCCCGAGCCCCACTGGGTGCTCGACGACGACGCGGTGATCGACCCGCGCGGCCACCGCTGGGTGCTCGACCTGCAACTGCCGGGCCTGGCCAACCGGTCCAACGGCGCGATGGCGCTGGCGGTGGCCGAGGCGTTCGGGCTGCACGTGCAGTCGGCGCTGCCGCGGCTGCGTGAGGTCACCTCGGTCGCCGGCCGCTACACCACCGTCCAGCGGGACGGCAGGGCGGCGCGGCTGCTGCTGTCGAAGAACCCGGCGGGCTGGCTGGAGGCGTTCGACGTCTCCGACCCCTCGCTGCCGATCATCCTGTCGGTCAACGCGCAGGGCCCCGACGGGCGCGACACCTCGTGGCTGTGGGACGTCGACTACCGCATCCTGCGCGGCCGTCCCGTCTACATCACCGGCGAACGCCGCCTCGACCTGGCCCTCCGGCTCGACGTCGCCGAGGTGCCGTTCCAGCTGTGCGGCACCTTCGCCGAGGCGTTCAACGCGATCCCGCCAGGGCGGCTCGACGTGATCGCCAACTACACCGCCTTCCAGCAGATCCGATCGGAGTTCGGCCGTGCCGTCTGACAGCGCCCTGCGCCTGGTCTGGATCTACCCCGACCTGCTCAGCACGTACGGTGACCAGGGCAACGTGCTCGTCCTGGAGCAGCGGGCCCGCAAGAGGGGCATCGCGGTCGAGACGATCCACGTGCGCTCGTCCGACCCCGTCCCCGACAGCGGCGACATCTACCTGATCGGCGGCGGCGAGGACCGGCCGCAGATCCTCGCGGCCCAGCGGCTGCGCAAGGACGGCGGCCTGCACCGGGCGATCGCCCGCGGCGCGGCCATGCTGGCGGTCTGCGCGGGCTACCAGATCATGGGCAGCACGTTCGGCGGCGAGGAGGGGCAGCCCGTCGACGGCATCGGCCTGCTCGACATCGCCAGCTCACGCGGCCCCGCCCGGGCGGTGGGCGAGCTGGTGGCGGAGGTCGACACCGCGCTCAACCTGCCGACGCTGACCGGGTTCGAGAACCACATGGGCGTCACCCACCTGGGCCCTGGTGTCAAGCCGCTGTCGCGGACGCTGGCCGGGGTCGGCAACGGCGACGGGTTCGAGGGGTGCTACGCCGGGCACGTCATCGGCACCTACCTGCACGGGCCGGCGCTGGCCCGCAACCCCGCGCTGGCCGACCTGCTGCTCGGCTGGGCGACGGGCGGCCCGCTCTCGCCGATCGACGACGGCTGGTACGACAGGCTCCGCAAGGAACGGCTCGACGCGGTCATGTCCAGCTGACGCCGCCGCTAGTAGACGAGGGCCTGCGCGTTCTCGGCCACGGCCTCCTCGACGAACGCGGGCGCTCCCGCGATGCGCACGCCCTCGATGAGGTCGTCGACGGTGATCTCCCGCCGGGCCGCGCACTGGGTGCAGACCGTGACGCGGCCCGCGGCTAGCACGGCGTCGAGCAGGTCCTGCAGGGGGGCGGCGTGCGGCAGGCTGAACTCCTTGGCCCTGCCGGGAAGGGCGAACCACGAGGCCTCGCCCGTCAGCCACAGCGAGACGGGCACACCGCTCGCCAGCGCGGCGGCGGCGACCGTGAACGCCTGGTTGCATCGCTCGGGGGCGTCGGCCCCCGCGGTCACCTTGATGACCAGTGATCGTGCCATATTCGTCAGCCTAGACCGATCCGCGCCGGACGTCCGCATCCGGCCGGTCTTCGGTACCGCCTCGGGCCTGACGTCCGCCTCCGGCCCGTGTTCCGCACCGCCTCGGCGCACCGGACCCGGCCGGGTTCTGTGCTGCCTCGGTGCACCGGAGCACGTTGCTCGCGGGCCTATCCAGAGGGTGAGGTCCTCTCCAGGGAGGTGCCGGGACGGCCTAGGCTTGCTTGACATGGAAGAACCTGAAGTGCATCCCGACCTCGAGCCGATCGCCTGGCTGCTCGGCAGGTGGGAAGGCGCGGGAGTCGGCGGCTACCCGACGATCGACAGCTTCAACTTCGGCCAGGAGATCGAGTTCGGCCACAACGGCAAGCCGTTCCTGACCTACGTCAGCCGCACCTGGCTGCTGGACGAGTCCGGCGCGAAGGTGCGCCCGCTGGCCACCGAGACCGGCTACTGGCGGCAGCAGCCCGACCGCCAGCTGGAGGTCCTGCTCGCCCACCCGACGGGCATCGTCGAGATCTACGTCGGAGAGGTGGTGTTCCACAAGATCGAGCTGCGCACCGACGTGGTCGCCCGCACGACGACCTCGAAGGAGTACTCGGCGGGGCACCGCCTCTACGGCCTGGTCAACGGCAACCTCATGTGGGCCTACGACATGGCCGCCGAGGGGGTTGAGCTGACGTCCCACATGTCCGCTGAGCTGAAGAAGGTGGCATGAGCAACCCGTTCACGCCCGACGTCGTCGAGGCGATCAAGCGGCACATGAACGACGACCACGCCGACGACGGCCTGCTGATCGTGCGGGCGCTCGGCGGGCGCCCAGCGGCGACGACCGCGACGACCAGCGACGTGGACGCCGAGGCGATCGAGTTCACGATCGACGGCGGCGAGCGCGTGCGCGTGCCGTGGGGCGAGACGCTGACCGAGCGGCCCCAGGTACGACTCGCGGTGGTCCGCCTCTACAACGAGGCGTGCGCCGAACTCGGCATCGAGCCGCGCGGCGCGCACTGAAACCACAGCGCCCCCAGCCGTGCCGTGCTCCTGTACGGCACGCGCGGGCGCGCGCTCACACCGCGATGCTCCGATCGTGCCGTGTTCTCCCGCGCCATGCCGGGCTCCTGCGTGGCGGGCACGTACCCACACCGCGGCGCTCCGACCGTGCCGTGTTCTCCTGCGTCATGCCGGGCTCCTGCCCGGCGGGCGCGACACACGCGGGCGGGCGCGGCGCCGTACCGGCTCGACGTTGGGAACGTCGGGAAATGGGAAGGGCCCCGAGCCTTCTCCGCTTGGAACAAGCGGGCCGGATGGACCACAGCCAGGGTCGAACCCTGACCTCCGGCTGCTCGGAGCCCCGGTGGCTGCCTCAAATTCGCCTCTGCGGCGGGAGACCTCCAGACCTGGTCCGGATGGTTCCGCGCTAGCGGACAGCCACCTCGCTAGCCCAACTATGAATCACCATTGTTAGGACCACCTCCTTTCCGCGTGCCTTCAAGCTATGTGGCGCGCTCGGTAACGGGCAAGCGATTATTCGGCGGTCGTAGACTCGGTACATGACCGAGACGGCATGGCACGAGGAACTGCGCGCCAAGGGCTACCGCGTGACCCCGCAACGGCAGCTGGTTCTCGAAGCGGTCAAGACACTGGGGCACGGCACGCCCGAGGAGATCTGCGCGAAGGTCCAGCAGACGGCCCGCGGCGTCAACATCTCCACCGTCTACCGCACTCTCGAACTGCTCGAAGAGCTCGGTATGGTCACCCACACGCACCTCAACCATGGCGCGCCGACCTACCACCTGGCCACCGAGGCCGACCACGTCCACCTGGTGTGCAGGCACTGCGGTGAGGTCAGCGAGGTGCGCCTGGAGCTGGCCGACGGGCTGGTCAAGGGGCTCGATGACGAGATGGGTTTCGAGACCGACGTGCGACACCTGACCGTCTTCGGCCGTTGCCGTAACTGCCGGGTAGCCTGACGGCATGCGTAGCCCTCTGCTGGATCTCCCCGGCGCCGTCGCGGCCGAGGCCCCCGACGCCGACGTCGCCGCACATTACGGTGACCTGTTCGCCGAGCAGCGCGCGCTGCTGAAGGGCGAGGCGGTCGTCGACCGCAGCAATCGTGAGATCGTGCGGATCGCCGGGGCCGACCGGCTGCAATGGCTCAACGACCTCACCTCGCAGAAGCTCGACAACCTCCAGCCGGGCGGGTGGGCCCAGACGCTGATCCTCGACCTGCAGGGCAGGGTGGAGCACCATCTGACGCTCATCGACGACGGCGAGGCCGTGCTTGCCCACGTGGAGCCCGGCGCGTCGGCCGCGTTGATCGACTACCTCGACCGCATGCGGTTCATGCTCAGGGTGGAGGTGTCGCTCGTCGAGGAGCTGGCCGTGCTGTCGACCGCCGAGGGCGACGTGCTCGTGCCCCGCGCCGAGCTGGCCGAGCACCTGGGCAAGCCCCTGGCCGGGCTGTGGGCCTACGAGGCGCTGCGCATCGAGGGGCACCGGCCGCGGCTCGGGCTCGACACCGACCACAAGACGATCCCCCACGAGGTGGGCTGGATCGGCGAGGCCGTCCACCTCTCCAAGGGCTGCTACCGCGGCCAGGAGACGGTCGCCCGCGTCCACAATCTGGGTCACCCGCCGCGCCGCCTGGTGTTCCTGCACCTCGACGGCAGCGTCGACACCCTGCCTCCGCACGGCGCGCCGGTGGTGCTCGACGGGCAGGAGGTGGGCTTCGTCGGTTCGTCGGCTCGCCACCACGAGCTGGGGCCGATCGCGCTGGCGCTGGTCAAGCGGACCGTGCCGGTCGACGTGCCGCTGCTGGCCGGGGGAGTCGCGGCCGGTCAGGAGGTCATCGTGCCGCCCGACGCGGGCCGCAACGTCGCCATCGACCCGGCTTTGCGCCGCCGCATCCGCTGACGCGGGCCGCAAACGTCACCATCCGACCCCGGCCCGCGCCGCCGCATGGCTGCTGACCGGACCGGCCCCATCCCGTCGCCGCGCCACGGAATGGGGCCGGTGCCGTCAGAGGCCGGTGCTCCGCGCCGCGGGACGAGGCGCCGTCAGAGGTCGGTGCAGGTCCTGGGCGGGCAGGTGAGCGAGCGGGGCTTGCCCACCAGCACCACCGTGGTGCCCTCGGGGACCGCGAGCGTGTAGACGGCGCCACACCCCGGCGTCTCGCAGAAGAAGCCGACCCGCAACCACCGGCCGTTCCATGACTCTTCCTGATGGCGGGGGCCGGTGGCCCACGTGGACTCCCGCCTGATCGCCAGCCGGCCGTCCCGGCCCTGGACGACCTTGATATCGACCTCGCCCGCCGCGTCGACGGTCACCTCGGGGACGGTGAGATCGTAGACGCTTTCGGCGGTCTCCTTCGTGCTGGTGGAGATCAGGGAAGTGTTCGCCGACTCGTCGGGGGTGGGGACGTTGAGGCCGAACGCCAGACCCGTGCCGACGGCGGTGACGAACGCGAACACGCCGCCGACGATGAGCCACACTCTGCGCATGGTCGCAATCCCTTCAGACCTTGAGGAACCGCAGGACGGCGAGCACCCGCCGGTGGTCCTTGTCGTCGGCGCCGGACAGGCCGAGCTTGGCGAAGATGTTGTTGATGTGCTTGCCGACCGCGCCCTCCGAGACGACCAGGGCTCCGGCGATGCCGGTGTTGGAGCGGCCCTCCGCGATGAGCGCCAGCACCTCGCGCTCCCTGCGGGTGAGCTGGTCGAGCGGATCGCTGCGGCCGCGCAGCAGGAGCTGGGCGACCACCTCGGGGTCGAGCGCGGTGCCGCCCGCCCCGACCCTGCGCAGCGCGTCGACGAACTCGGTGACGTCGGCCACCCGGTCCTTCAGCAGGTAGCCGACCCCGGTGGTCTCGGTGGACAGCAGTTGGCTGGCGTAGCGTTCCTCGACGTACTGCGACAGCACCACGATCGGCAGGCCGGGCCGCTGGCGGCGCAGCACGAGCGCCGCGCGCAGCCCCTCGTCCTTGTGCGACGGCGGCATCCGCACGTCGGTGATCACCAGGTCGGGCCGGTGCTCCTCGACGGCGCGCAGCAACTCCTCGGCGTCGGCCACCGCCGCCACGACCTCCATCCCCGCCGAGCCGAGCACCCACGTCAGGCCCTCTCGCAGCAGGACGGAGTCCTCGGCCAGCACTACTCGCATGGAAGCTCCACTTCGATCGTCGTCGGCCCGCCTGCGGGGCTGTCGATGCGCAGCCGGCCGTCCACCGAGCCGACCCGCTGGGCCAGCCCGCGCAGGCCGGTGCCGCGCTCGGGCGCGGCCCCGCCTTTCCCGTTATCCTGTACGGTCACCCGCAACACCTCGCCTCTGCGGGTGGCCGTGATCGAGGCGTTGGCGGCCTCGGCGTGCTTGGCGATGTTGGCCAGCGCCTCCGAGACGACGAAGAACGCCACGGCCTCGATCGTGGGTGAGACCCGGTCCTTGACGTCGACGCTGAGCCGTACCGGAAGGGGGGCGCGGGCCGCGAGCCCGGACAGGGCCGCGTCGAGGCCCTCGTCGGTGAGGACGGCGGGATGCAGGCCGCGAACGAGGTCGCGCAGCTCCTTCAGCGCCTGCTTGGCCTCCTCGTGGGCCTGGGCGATCACCCGGCCGGCGGGTTCGGGCAGGTCGGTGAGGGTGGCGCGGGCCATGCCGAGGTTCATGGCCAGCCAGACCAGGCGCTGCTGGGTGCCGTCGTGCAGGTCGCGCTCGATGCGGCGGCGTTCGGCGTCGGCGGCGTCGATCACCTCGGCGCGGCTCTCCCGCAGGGTCTCCACCCGTAGGGCGAGCTCGTCGCTGATGCTCGGGCCGAGCAGCGCCTTGCCCGCGATGACGTCCACCCAGGTGAACGCCCTGGCCACCAGCGGCCCGGCGAGGAACAACCCGATTGCCATCACCGCGAACAGCAGGCCGTACGCCTTGCTGGGCGACCAGTCGAGGGTGCGGACCGACAGCACGGCCAGGCCGACGGTGCCGCCCCAGGTGAGGAGCAGGGCGCTCGCGCCGAGGCCGTTGAGCAGCGGGCACAGCAGGTGGTAGGCGAGCTGCCGCCAGAGGCTGAGCGTCCTGGCCTGGTTGACCAGCCAGGTCAGCGGGTTGCGGACGGAGCGGTCGCGCGGCAGCCGCGGGATCTTGAGGCCCAGGTAGGCGGAGAAGCGAGCGCGTTGCAGGGCCGTGAGGTGGGGCACCACCCAGAACAGCAGGCCGACCGCGATCACCGGCACGACGACGGTCCAGACCAGCAGCACCGCCGCGGCCACGAGGGCGGCGATCACACCTGCCGTGAGGAGCCCGGTCACCAGGCCCATCGCCACGTGAAGCGTGCGCAGCCAGGTCTCCGCACCCCAGTAGGCGCGGATCCGATGCCAGATGGTCATGCGTCAACCGTAGAGAGGCGGGTGCCGGGCGGGAATGGCCGGATCATCCGGGAAAGTGGTGAGGCTGGCACCACCATTCAGAGGTCGATGACCAGCGTGATCGGACCGTCGTTGAGGAGGGAGACCTTCATCTCGGCGCCGAAGCTGCCGGTCTCCACGTGCGCGCCGAGCGCCCTGAGCTCGTCGACGACCGCCTGGACGAGCGGCTCGGCGACCGGGCCTGGCGCGGCGGCCTGCCAGGTGGGGCGGCGGCCCTTGCGCGTGTCGCCGTACAGGGTGAACTGGCTGATGACCAGGAGCGGGGCGCCGACGTCGGAGCAGGACTTCTCGCCGTCGAGGATGCGCAGGCCCCACAGTTTGGCGGCCAGCTTGCGGGCCTCGGCAGGGGTGTCGGTGTGGGTGGCGCCGACCAGCACCATGAGTCCGGGCTCGTCGATCGCGCCGACCGTCCGGCCCTCGACGACGACGGAGGCGTGGCTGACCCGCTGTACGACTGCTCGCATGACACCCCATTCTGGCCCACCTCACGGGCTCGGGATGACGGGGTGCGGCCGCCGTTAGACTCATCGCGAAAGGGAGGGGAAATGTCGCTCATTGTGGAGGTTGTCCGTTCCGGGTTCGTGGAGTCCACGCACCAGGCTCGGATGCTGGCGGTCACCGCCGACGGAACACCGGTCCGCACGCACGGTGCCGTCGACGCGCTGGCCTCGCCGCGTTCCTCGATGAAGCCGCTCCAGGCGCTCGGCATGCTGCGCAGCGGCCTCGACCTGGACGGCGAGCTGCTGGCACTGGCCTGCGCCTCCCATTCGGGCGAGCCGTACCACGTCGACGGTGCCAGGAAGATCCTCGCCGGCGCCGGACTCGACGAGAGTGCGCTGCGCTGTCCCGAGGACTACCCGGAGGACCGGTCCGTGCCCACCAAGGCGCGGATCTTCATGAACTGCTCGGGCAAGCACGCGGCCATGCTCGCCACCTGCGCCGTCAACAACTGGCCGCTGGACACCTACCTGGAGCCCACGCATCCGCTGCAGCGGGCGATCAGGGAGACGGTCGAGGAGCTGACCGGCGAGCGCGTGGCCGCCACCGGTGTGGACGGCTGCGGCGCACCGCTGTTCTTCGTCTCGATGGTCGGCGTGGCGCGCGCGTTCAGGGCGTTCCCGCTGGGTGCGCAGGGCTCGCCCGAACGGCGTGTCTACGAGGCCTTCACCGCCCACCCGGAGTGGACCTCTGGCACCACCAGGCCGGAGGCGGCGCTGATGCGGGCCGTACCCGGACTGATGGTGAAGGTGGGCGCCGAGGGGTTCGACGCCTTCGCCTACGCCGACGGGCGCGCGGGGACCGTCAAGATCGAGGACGGGGCGTCGCGGGCGCGCGTCCCCGTCACCGTGGCCGCGCTGCGGGCGCTCGGTTTCGACGCGCCCGAGTTCGACGCGCTGGCCGTCACGCCGCTGCTCGGCGGTGGCCACCCGGTCGGAGAGGTACGGCTGCGCCCCCTCGCTTGAGACGGGGCTCAGGCCCGGCGGAGGATCTCGGCGACCTCCCGCTGCCCCTTCTCCTCGGCGTGCCGCAGCGCGGTCACCCCGTTGCCGTCGGCCAGGTCGGGGTCCGCGCCGGCGGCCAGCAGCAGCCTGACGATCTCCTGGTACGGCCGGCCGCCGTCGCCGAGGATGACCGCCTCCAGCAGCCCCGTCCACCCCAGGTTGTTGACGTGGTTGACGTTGATGTCGGTCTTGAGCACCTCGCGCACGTAGTCGACGTGACCCCGCTCGCAGGCGGGGATGAGCGAGGTGCCGCCGTAGCGGTTCGTGATCGTCAGGTCGGGGTTGGCGGGCAGGAGGGCGCGCATCATGGCCACGCTGCCCGTCACGCCGGTGACCAGCCACGGGGTGTCGTGCTGGGCGTCGAGGGCGTTGGGGTCGGCGCCCGCGGAGACCAGGATCCCGGCGACCTCCACGTGGTCGGCGGCGCTGGCCAGCAGCAGGGCGGTGCGTCGCTGGCCGTCACGCGCCTCCAGGTCGGCGCCTTCGGTGACGGCTTCCCTGACGGCGGCGGCGTCTCCCGCGGCGGCGGCTGTGAGCAGTTGTCCGTTGAGCACACTTGATCCTTTCATGCCTGGTTGCGACGGCGACGGACGGGCTCCCGTGGGCGGGGGCGTGCGTGGGGGCTCTGTGGCGCAGGCGGCCAGGCCGAGGTGAAGCGCCGCGACCAGGACCATCCTGCGGCTCAACTGCGAGAACGGGTCCATACCCCGAGCTTGCCTCACCTGACGTGCCAGGCCATCGCACAGGCGGTGGAGACTGGAGGAAGAAAACGGCTGAGCCGTACGTCAACCGAACGGTTGATGTGCTGACAGGAGGAGCGGTGGAGCGCGTCTGGCTGAACAGGGCCATGCACGTGGGGTTCTTCCTGCTGCTCGGCGCCTCGGCCTCCAGGCTGCTGTTCAGGCACGGGCTCAACCCCGAGAGCGTACGCAACGTGAGCCTGGCCGCGGGTCTCGGCCTCGTCTACGCGGCGGGTGTGGTGTTCTGGCGGCCTCTCGGTCACCGTGGACGGCTGGCGTGGCTCGTCACGGTGCTCCTGCTGTGGCTGGTGCTGGTCGAGCTGGCGCCGTCCTTCTCGTTCTGCGCGATCCCGCTGTTCTTCGTGTGCCTGCGCCTGCTCTCGCCGCCGCTGGCGATCGTGGCGGCGACCGTGCTGACGAGCGCGGTGATCGTCGCCCAGCTCTCCCTGGCCGACAGCTTCGACCCGAGCCTGGTTCTCGCGCCCGTCGCGATCGCGGCGATGACCGTGGTCATCTTCTGGGAGCTGCGCCGCGCCGGCATCCTGGAGGAGCGGGAACGGCTCAGCCGCGAGATCCACGACACGATCGCCCAAGGGCTGACCAGCCAGCGCATGCTGCTGCAGGCCGCCGACCGGTCCTGGGAGTCCGACCCCGGCAGGGCCCGCTCCTACCTGCGCCAGGCCATGGAGCTGACCGGCGACAACCTGGAGGAGGCGCGCCGCTTCGTCAGGGACCTCGGGCCCGCCGACCTGGCCGAGCGGTCGCTGCCCGAGGCGCTCAAGGTGATCAGCGACGAGTTCCGCCAGGAGGGCACCGAGTACCCCCTCGACCCGAAGACGCAGGCCGTCCTGCTGCGCGTGGCGCAGGGAGCGCTCGCCAACGCCCGCGAGCACGCCCACGCGGGCCGGGTCGTCGTCACGCTGTCGTACCTGGAGGGCGAGGTCACGCTGGACGTGTTCGACGACGGCGTAGGCTTCGACCAGGCGGTCTCGGGCCCCGGCCGCGGGTACGGCCTGCGCGGCATGCGCGACAGGCTGGCCGAGGTCGGTGGCACCCTGGTCGTGGAGAGTGTGCCTGGCGAGGGCACGGCCGTGGCTGCGAGGATTCCGTCGTGAAGCTTTTCCTGGTGGACGATCACCCTGTGGTGCGGGCGGGGATCGCGGCGCTGGTGGGCGGCGAGCCCGACATGGAGATCGTCGGGGAGGCCGGCACGTCGCAGGACGCGGTGCGCGGGATCGCCCTCAAGCAGCCCGACGTCGTGCTGATGGACCTGCAGCTCGGCGACGGGCCCGACGGCGTGGAGACCACGCGGCTCGTGCGTGCGCTGCCGCACGCTCCCCAAGTGCTGGTGCTGACCACCTACGAGACCGACGCGGACATCGTCAGGGCCATCGACGCGGGCGCCACCGGTTACGTGCTCAAGGCCTGCCCTCCCGACGAGCTCTTCCAGGCGATCAAGGCGGCGGCCAGGGGAGAGACCGTCCTGTCGCCGAAGGTGGCGACGCGGATGATGCGCCGCATGCGCGACCCAGGGCCGGCGCTGACCGCCAGGGAGATCGAGATCCTCGAACTGCTGGCCAAGGGCGCGGGCAACAAGGAGATCGCCAAGGCGCTGTTCATCACCGAGGCGACCGTCAAGACCCACCTCGTGCACGTGTACGGCAAGCTCGGCGTCGACACCCGCACCGCGGCCGTCACGGCGGCGGTCGAACGCGGCCTGATCCGGCTGTGATCGCCACCCGCTATGACGCCTGGGAGATCCGCACGTCCTCGGGGCCCTTGTCCTCGCGCAGCCCCCGCCACGAGGCGTGCCTGATGCGCCCGTCCTGCGTCCACTCGGCGTAGCGGACCTCCCCGACCAGCAGCGGCTCCACCCAGTGCGCGTTGCGTGATTGCTCGCGCGGCACCCCGGCGACCGGCGGGTCCGGCCGCTCCAGCGGGGTCAGCCGGGCGCCGAGATCGGCCAGCACGCGCTCGGTGAAGCCGGTCCCCACGTGTCCCGCGAAGACCAGCCGCCCGCTCGCGTCATGGACGCCCAGCAGCAGCGAGCCGATCATGCCCGCCCTGCGCCCCTCGCCCGGCTGCCAGCCGCAGATGACGAACTCGCGCGTCCTGAAATTCTTCACCTTGGTCCAGTCGGCCGAGCGCTGCCCCGGCCGGTAGGGCGAGTCGAGGCGTTTGGCGACCACCCCTTCGAGACCGAGTGACTTGCTCGCCTCCACCGCGTCCGTGCCCGCCCCGTGGAAGTACACCGGCACCTGCCAGCGCGCGCCCGGCGTGACCAGCTCCTCCAGCAGCTGCCTTCTCTCCCGGTACGGCAGGCCGACCGCGCTGACCGCGTTGACGTGCAGCAGGTCGAACAGCATGAACGTCACGGGCACCGACCGGACCAGTTCGGCGATCTTCGCCGGGTTGCGCTGGTGCATCCGCGGCTGCAGCGCGCCGAACGAGGGCCTGCCCGCGGCGTCGAAGGCGACGATCTCGCCGTCGAGGACCAGGTCGTGGCCGCCCACCGCGCCGCCGAGCATGCGCAGCTCGGTGTAGGCGACGGTGACGTCCTTGCCGTTGCGCGAGACCAGCCTGACCGCCCGGTCCTCGACGTAGGCCAGCGCCCTGACGCCGTCCCACTTCATCTCGTAGGCCCACTCGCCGGCGACCGGCAGCGATCCCGCCTTGGCGAGCATCGGGGCGTAGGACGGGAGTGTCATGAGGGCACCTCCTGCGTGGGCGCTCCTGCCGTACCGACGATGAAACCCCGTCCGCGCCCGCGCGTACAGGACGACACTCCCCGAACCATCACATTCCCCCTGGTCAGGGCCTACCCAATTCAGAGCGTCTGTGCCAACCGCTACGATCTGCCGCCATGACGGGTATCAGGGTCGCCTTGGCCGCTCTCCTGCTTGGCGCACTCCCCTTGACCGCACCATCGGGGGCGATCACCGACGAGGTGACGATGGAGCTCGGCAAGGGCGGGGTGCTCCACGTGACGGAGAAGATCAGCGGCGCGGGCGGCGAGGTCAAGCGGACCTTCCTGAGCCGCACCCGCTTCGACGACTCCTTCGACCGGCGCTACCGGATCTCCAACGTCAAGGGCGGCACGCTCGCGGGCGACGTGCTCACCATGAAGGGCGACGGCACCGTCACCTACGACGTCACCGGCGCCGTCACCCAGGCGGGCGGCAACGAGGAGCTGCGCTGGTTCGCCGTCGGCGGCTGGAACGCCCCGGTGGAGAAGGCCACGGTCAGGGTCACCGGCCCCGCCTCGATCCAGAACCTCTCGTGCTTCGCGGGCGAGCTGACCTCGGCGATCGGCTGCACGTCCGCCTCCATGGACCACACGGGGGCGCGGGCCGACTTCGAGCAGCAGCGGCTCAACGAGGGGCAGGCGCTGACCGTCGTCGTCGGCTTCCCCAAGGGCGCCAGCGGTGGCGCGCCCATCCTGGAGCGGCGCTGGACACTGGCCTCCGCGTTCACGATCGACCTGGTCACCGGCGGTGCGCTGGCGGGTCTGCTGGTCCTGCTGCTGGGCGGGGTGGGCCTGCTGTGGTGGACCCGAGGCCGCGACGCCCGCGTCGTCGGCCACGAGCAGGGCGCGGTCGCCGCCGTCCAGGACGGCCACTTCACCCCACCCGACGGGGTACGGCCCGGCCAGATCGGCACGCTGCTCGACGAGCAGGCCGACGTGATCGACGTGACGGCCACCATCGTCGACCTGGCGGTGCGCGGCTACCTCCGCATCGACGAGCAGCCCCGCCAGACCTACGACGCGCCCGACTGGCTGCTGGTCAGGCTGCCGAACGCGCCCGTCGGCTCGCTCCTGCCGTACGAGCGGGCGCTGTACGAGGCCATCTTCGACGGGCGCGACATGGTGCTGCTGTCGCAGCTTTCCGGCTCCTTCCAGGCCCATCTGGGCAAGGTGCGCGACGCCCTCTACACCGACGTCGTACGGCAGGGCTGGTTCGCCCGCCGCCCCGACGCGGTGCGCACCAGGTGGACCACGATCGGCGTCGTGCTCTGCTTCGCCGGCGTGGCGGCCACGGTGGCACTGGCCTGGTTCACCACCTACGGCCTGCTCGGGCTCGCCGTCATCATCGCGGGCGCAGCCCTGGCGGTGGGCGGCCAGTCGATGCCGGCCAAGACCGCCAAGGGGTCGGCGGCCCTGGCCCACACGCTCGGGTTCCGGCAGTACCTCCTGGCGGGCGATCTCGGCAACGTGCCCGAGCAGCACAGGGTGGAGCTGTTCTCCCGCTACCTGCCGTACGCGGTGATCTTCGACGGGGTGGAGCACTGGTCGCGGGTGGTCGCCTCGGTGACGGGCAACGGGCAGGAGGCCGACAACCTCTACTGGTACCACGGGCCGGCCGAGTGGGACCTGTCGAAGTTCGCGGGGTCGATGCGCACGTTCACGACCACGACGTCGGGCGCGATCTCCTCGACCCGCCAGTTCCGCTCCCTCTGACGCGCCCCGGCCTCCCGCCCGGCCTTCTCAGGGGGTGCGGCCGTGGCCGTCATGTGGTGGCCGGGGGTTTCTTGGCGGGTGGGTCGGTCACAGGGTGATGGCGTTCTTGGCCTTCTCCACCGACTCGTCCGCGGCGGGGCCGCCGGGGTTCTCCAGGGCGAGCGCCTGGTTGAGCTCGACGAAGGGGCGCATCCGCGCCTCGTACCGGTCGAAGGCCCCGTCCACCGACCTGCCCAGCTCCTCCGCCAGGACGTAGGCCCCCACCATGGCCAGGCTGGTGCCCTGGCCGGACAGCGGCGAGGCGCAGTAGCCCGCGTCGCCCACCAGTGCGACGCGCCCCCGCGACCACCGGTCCATCCGGATCTGCGCCATCGCGTCGAAGTAGAAGTCCGTCGCCTTCCACATGGCCTCCAGCAGCCGCGGCGCCTCCCATCGCAGGCCGCCGCAGCGCTCGGCCACCAGCCGCTTCTGCTGGTCGAGGTCACGGTGGTCGTAGTCGACCGGCTCGCCGCCGAAGCCCAGGTTGACCTTCAGTTCGGTGTTGCCGCGCACGGGGAACAGGCCGAGGCCCGCCTCGCCGTCCCTGAGCCAGACCTGCCAGTCCTCCAGGCCGAGGAAGTTGCCGGTGGTGAAGATGCACAGGTGCATCCCCAGGTGGTGGACGAACTGCGACTCCTCGCCGAAGGCCAGGCGGCGGACGTTGGAGTGCAGGCCATCGGCCCCGATCACCAGGTCGAACCGGCGGGTCGCGCCGCTTTCGAAGGCGACCTCTCCGTCGGAGCCGATGGAGGTGATCGAGTCGCCGAACACGAACTCGACGCCGTCCCCGAGCCTGTCGTGGACGATCCTGGTCAGGTCCTCCTTGAGCAGTTCGACGTCGCCGCTGCCGAACCGGCCGCCGCTGTAGGTGCCCTCGGTGTCGCGCATGATCTCGGTGCCGTCGCCGTCCAGCACCGACATGCCCTTCCAGGTGGTGCGGACCTGGCGCAGCTCGTCGGCGATGCCCATCCGCTCGGCGACCGTGAGCGCGGCGCCGCGCACGTCGATGGCCTGGCCGCCGGGGCGCAGGCCGGGGGCGCGCTCGACGACGGTGGGGCGGAGGCCGTGGTGACGCAGCCAGTAGGCGAGGGTGAGGCCTGCGATGCTCGATCCGGAGATCAGGATGTTCGTCATGGTCTGAATGTACGATGTACTGTGTACTAGTGCAGTCGCCGTATCTGGAGATCGTCGAAGACATCAAGCGCCGCGTCGCCGAGGGGAAGCTGAAGCCGGGCGACCGGCTGCCGCCCGTCAGGCAGGTCGCCAAGCGATGGGGAGTGGCCCTGGCCACCGCGACCAAGGCCATGAACACCCTGCAGCAGCAGGGGATCGTCCAGGCCAAGCCCCGCGTGGGCACGGTCGTGGCCGTGCCGGGCCGTACCCCCGAGCCCTCCGCCGAGCTGACCCGCGAGGCGGTCGTGCGCGCCGCGATCGAGATCGCCGACGCCGAGGGGCTGGGCGCGCTGACCATGAGGGGAGTCGCGGGCAAGCTGGGCGTGGCGCCGATGTCGCCCTACAAGCACGTCGAGAGCAAGGAGGATCTGATCCTGCTCATGGCCGACACCGTCTACGGCTCGCTGACCTACCCCGAAAAGCGTCCTGACGGCTGGCGGGCGGGGCTGGAGGAGGTCGCCCGCACGATGTGGACGCTGCACCGGCGCCACTCGTGGCTGGGCCTGATCACCTCGCTCAACCGGCCGGTGGCGCTGCCCAACCTGGCCGTCCACGCCGACCGGGTGCTCGGCGCGCTCGAACGGCTCGGCCTCGACCCGGTGACGAC
This sequence comes from Nonomuraea sp. NPDC059194, assembly GCF_042754765.1. Classification (NCBI taxonomy): domain Bacteria; kingdom Bacillati; phylum Actinomycetota; class Actinomycetes; order Streptosporangiales; family Streptosporangiaceae; genus Nonomuraea; species Nonomuraea sp. NPDC059194. Next base: position 51,078 of record NZ_JBHZBH010000050.1, read on the forward strand.
GCTCACCCTGCACGTGCTGTTCTACTCCTACGTCCAGGGGCTGGCGGTCAACCTGGAGCGCGAGGCCCAGGCCGAGGAGGCCAGCGGGATGTCGGAGGAGGAGTGGATGGACCTCCAGGAGCCGCGACTGGCGGAGCTGGTCGCCACGGGCGCCTATCCCGCGTACGCGAGGGTGCTGGAGGGCCTGACCGACGGCTACGACCTCGACCTGGACGAGGTGTTCGAGCTCGGCCTGCGGCTGCAGCTCGACGGGCTGGCCGCGATGATCGAGAGCGGCCGCTCAGTCTGAGATCGTGATGCGCAGGCGGCGGAAGCCCTTGCCCTTGCTCTCGATCTTCGCCACCTTGATCCGGCCGATCTGCTTGGTGGAGGCGACGTGGGTGCCGCCGTCGGCCTGGGTGTCGAGGCCGACGATGTCGACGATGCGGACGTCCTGCACGGTCTCCGGCACCAGGTTGGTGGCGGTGCGGATGATGTCGGGGATCGCGAACGCCTCCGAGCGCGGCAGCACGCGCACGTCGATGCGCCGGTCGGCGGCGATCTCGGCGTTGCAGGCGTCCTCGACGGCCTCCTTGAAGCCGGGCGGCACCTCGGGCAGGTTGAAGTCCATCCGGGCGGAGAACTCCTCCATGTTGCCGCCGGTGACCAGCGAGCCGTAGTCGCGGAAGACCACCCCGCACAGCACGTGGAGCCCCGAGTGGGTGCGCATGAGCGCCGAACGCCGCTCGTCGGCCACGGCCGCGGCCACGACCGTGCCGACCGGGGGAACGGGATCGCCTTCTGCCGGGATCAGGTGGAGATCGTCGCCTTTGCGCACACCGACGATCCGGGTTTCGACGCCCTGCCAGAGGAGAACTCCGTGATCCGCCGGCTGACCGCCGCCACCTGGATAGAATGCCGACTTGCTCAAGACGATCCCCTCTGGCGTCGCGTCCAGGACGACCGCCTCGAAGGAGCGCAGGTTCTGGTCGGAGAGTTCGAGCCGCTGTGTGCGCCCGTGGAGATCGAAGGTCATGTCGGCAGCTTAAAACCCCCGAGGTGGTCATGCGCGGCCTGCTGCGTCGTCGTCTGCTCGCATCGGCCGCCACAATAATCGGGATTTGTCCCGCTATAGCGGGGTGCAACAGCGCTGCCGCGTCGCGACCGCTCGCGCGCGTGCCCGCCGTACAGAAGGCCGCGCCGGTGATGATGTTCGTCGGCGACAGCTTCACCGTCGGCTCGGGCCCGGTGCGCACGTGGGAGACCTACGCCACCGAGACCGCCCGGCGGCTCGGCTGGCAGCCGGTGGTCGCGGGCGCGGGCGGCACCGGCTTCGTCAACAGGGGCAGGGTGGGCCGCAGCTTCGAGCAGTCGTTCCTGGCGGAGCTGGCCTGGCGGCCCGCTCCCGACCTGCTGGTCATCTCGGGCGGCCACAACGACCGCAGGTCCACCGAGTCGCGGGTACGGCAGGCCGCCGCGCGGCTCGTCTGGTCGGTCAAGGCCCACTGGCCCCGCACCAGGATCGTCATGGTCGGGCCCATCTGGATCGACAGGGCCCCGCGCCAGGCCTACGTCGTCCGCGACGCCCTGGCCGAGGTGGCCCTGCGTGAGCGGATCACCTTCCTCGACCCGCTCGGGCAGCGCTGGATCTCCGGCAGGCGGGCCGACGTGCTGCTGCCCGACGGCGTCCACCCCACGGTCGAGGGGCACGCCCGGCTGGCGCAATGGCTGGTCAGCGCGCTGCGGGCCGCTCCCGCGCCCGCTTGATCTGACGCCCCTAGAGCTCGCGCGACTCCCGCGGGACGCCTCAACCTGGTCGTCGGTGTACTGCGACAGGATCGCCCCGCCCTCGACGGCGAAGGGGCCGTAGAGCTCCCGGCGATGATCTGCCCAGGTCGGGCGGACGATGACCTTGCGGCGGTCGTCGGGGTCGGGGGAGCGGGTCAGGTAGCCGAGTTTCTCCAGCCGGTCTACCAGGGTTTACCAGGGCCCGTAGGGGCCGTTGCTGCCGCCCTTGCCCATGCCCTGGACGGCGGGCTTGACGTCGGCGAGGTAGACGCCCGCCGCGATGACCGAGGCGATCGCGAAGATGTTGAGCCTGGCCAGGCCGCTGGCGCCGAAGTAGCCCCAGGCGGTGGCGAACGCGAACAGCGTGCCGAGGCCGAGGATCAGCAGCCACCACTTCTTCTGCAGCTTGCCCGCCGCGATGAAGGCGTTGGCGGGGGTGCGTAGGGCGTGGACGAGCGCCCAAACCGACATGCCGAACGCGATGATCGCGAGGATCGCGAAGATGAGGTCAAGGCCAAAGGTGATCATGTCCGCTCCGCCCAATGCCGCGATGTCGTCCCCCACCCTAATCCATACACCCTGAAACCAACCCGATTCCGGTACGGCACGCCCCCTTGAAGGGCATGGCCCCTCACGGTGGCGCGCTCCGCGCGTTCGGGCTCGGGACTGTTCTTCCCAGGGGCTTTCCAGCCCCTTCGACCCCGGCCTGGGCCACCTGGACCACAGAACGCCGGATCACGATCGCGGACCGGCCCGGATCATGGCCTGCCAGGACGGCGATGGTCGAGATCGTTTCGCGTGCTCATGTGCCTGGGGTCACTTTGCGACTTTGAGGGCATGTACCGCCGGAACTTACACTAGGAGGGCCGCTATCCGGCCTTGAGGACTTCCTGCGCAGCGCGAGTGCCGGACTGCAGTGCACCCTCGAAGTACCCGATGTACTCGGTTGCTGTTTCAGTGCCGGCCCAGTGAATCCGTCCTGCGGGTTCGCGGAGCGCTTCGCCGTATGTGGTCACGACGCCGGGAGGCATGTGGGCGCCGTAGCCGCCTTCCGTCCACGGATCCGCGGTCCAGTCCACGTCGACGTAGTCGATCGGCTCGGCGGCGTCTTGACCGAAGTAGAAGGTGAGGTCGGACAGGACCTGCTTACGGCGCTGCTCCTTGCTCAACGGGCTCATCTCGACAGCCTGGTTCCCGCAGATCAGACCGACCAGGATTCCGACGCTCTGGTCGGGAGGGGTCTGGTCGAAGACCAGGCCGAAGGGGCGGTCGGTGCTCACGATCGTTCCGCTGAGTCCCCGATCGCGCCAGAACGGGGTTTCGTAGGCTACGAAGACCTTGATGACCGAACCCATGGGCATGCGTCGCAAGAGACCTGCGCGCTTGACGTCCAAGGGTGGGCTGTACTTGATCTGTCCGGCGAGAGCCGGCGGCGCCGTCATGATCAGGTACTGGCTGGAGAAGGTTCCCCGGGTTGTGGTGACCCGTACTTCGCTCGTGTCCTGATCGATGGCCTGGACCTGAGTGTCGAGCAGGATGGAGTCGTTCAGCTTGTCGGCCATGCCCTTG
>NZ_JBHZBH010000051.1:0-53376 GCF_042754765.1 Nonomuraea sp. NPDC059194
GCCACATCGAGTTGATGCGCACGCAGGTGGTCGCCTCGGACGCGGTCACGCACCTGCGGTTCCGGGTCGTGAAGTAACGGCCTACGGCACGGAGTATGCGGGAGCGGACACTCGGCCGACGCCCCCCGAAAGTGCAAAGTAGGTCCGAACGAGATCGGCGGTCGCTGTTCGGGCCTACTTTGCAACCCGCAGGTCAGCACACTCAGCCCTGCAAGGTTCGGTCGGAACAGACACTGGGGGTGTTCGATGCCCCCTTGGCTCCTTCGTCGGCAACGCGGCATCGAACACCATCGCAGACCGTCTCGCAACAGGGCAGATCACCCCGTGGTCACACCGATCCCAAGACCAGGCCGGGAACTCTCATCCAACGCATAACGCCCAAAAGGCCCCGCTGTCCTTCGTGAGCACCACACTTAAGTGGCTTAATACCCTGCGCACGGGCTGGCTCAATTAGCCGACGTTCGACAGTTGGCGCGTCGACACGCGGCCAGCACCCACCGTTCCGCCACGATCACCGGTTCGGCCTTGATGGTGGTACCGCCGACGTCGATGGCGAGGGCGGGCTCACGCACGGGCTGAGTGGTCACGAGTGGAAGCTGGTCGGTCCGGTCGGCGTGATTGTCAGTCGAGCCATCGTCCATAGGCGCTCAGGTCAGCGATGGCTGGAACAGCTCGACGCGCGTGTCGGGGATGACCCGCTCGGGCCGCGGCCCGATCTTGCCGGTGTCCTGGGCCGGCGCAGGCGCCTCCCACGACGTGGCGACCGTGCCGACTCCCGGGTTGAGCCGGGCGTGGAGGTCCTTGGCGAGGTGGGCCCTGCCGGTACTGCGCAGGTGCTCCATGTAGATCTCGGGGTCGTTGTAGAGCACCGGGCCCTGCTGCAGGGCGGTCTGCAGCGGGTCCGGAGGGCACCCGGGCCGTCCGGCGTAGTCATGCCACCACTCCATCAGCCGCGATCGCATCAGGGTGACCAGATCGGGCCGCTCGTCGACCAGGTTGCGGGTCAGGTAGGGGTCGTTCGTGACGTCGAACAGCGACTCCCACTCGGCCCGGAACGCACCGGGATGGTAAGTGCGGATGTAAAGGTGGTCCCGGTCGCGCACCGCACGCTGGAAGGTGTGCGCGCCGTGGCCGAGCACCAGGTAGTCGCGCGGCTCGATCGGCTGCCCGCGCAGCGCCGGCGCGAAGCTGCGGCCCTGCCACTTGGCGGGGACCGGCAGCCCGAGCAGGTCGCACAGGGTGGGTGCGTAGTCGATGTTGTACAGCAGCGCATCGTTGCGGACCGTGCCGCCGGCCCCGTCGGTGAGGCCCGGCCAGCGGATGATCATCGGTACCCGATGAGTCGGCTCGTTGGCCAGCCCGTGCTCGGCGTACGAGCCCTGCTCCCCGAAGCTCTCGCCGTGGTCGGCGCTAACGATCACCGCGACGTCGTCGTAGATGCCGAGGTCCTGCAGGCAGTCCAGCAGCCTGCCGAAGTGGTGATCCCAGTAGTGGATCGCCCCGTCGTACCCGTCGATGAGCTTCTCGTAGTCCGCCCTGGTGCGGATCGCCTGGGGCGCGTTGTGCGGGGCCCGGTTCTCGATCATCCCGTCCGAGTACATGAAGTCCAGCGCCGAGCGGGGCCCGTAGATCTCGGCGTGCCCGTCGATGGCCTCCTGGTCCGGCCAGGCCGGCGGCGGCCCCAGCTCACGCGCTCGCTTTGTCCACTCCTCATCATGGAAGTAGTCCATGTGCGGGTCCCAGTAGGTGATGTGGAGGTACCAGTCGGTCTCGTCCTTGTGCTGGGTGATCCACTCGCACGCGGTGTCGGTGAGGATGTCGGCCGGCTCGTCGCCCACATCCATGGTGGCGCGGATCGACTCGCGGAAGTTCCCCAGCCAGTACCACGCCCGGTGTCGCTCGGCGAACGACGAGATGCTCGCCGTCAGGTAACCGTGCGCGCCGAGGTGCTGCCCCAGCAGGGGACGACCAGGCTCCAGGCCGTGCCCGGCATCGATCCGGAATCGCGCCGCACTGCCGAAATGACCGACCACGCCGTTGGTGATGCCGAACTGGCCGCTGGTCAGCGCCGTACGCGAGGGCATGCACGGGGAGTCGGAAACGTAATACCGGTCGAGGACCGCCGCATCCTCGGCGAAGGCGTCCAGCCGTGGCGTGATCGCCCGCTGGTAGCCGTACGGACCGGTATGGTCCGGACGGAGCGTGTCGACGTCGACGTAGATGATGCGCATGACCCTCAGGCCTCCAGATCTGGGGACGCGGTGTCGCTGCCGCGCCGGGCGTCGATGAGCGCGCCCAGCCGGGCCGAGGCCATCTCCAGCCACGCGAGGTTCGTCTGGCCGAGCAGATAGGAGCGTTCGCCAACCAGCCGGACCAGCTCCTGCTGCCAGGCGACATCGATGGGCACCGCGGCGTCGGTGACGTCCGCGCCGACGTCGTAAGGCCGGCTGTCGACCTGCTGTTCGCGACGGAACTCCAGCTCCGTGCGCAGGATCTCCAAGGCCGTCTCAGGTCCCAACACCCCGGCCAGAAGCATGCGCATCTGGAAGTCGGCTTCGAGTGGACGCTCGGTCGGCGTGTACGCGGACTCCGCCCACGCCCGGAAGGCGGCCACGCCCTCGTCGGTCAGCCGGTAGACCTTCGCGTCCGGCCCGGCATCCCTCACGTCGAGAGTAGCCTCCACCCAACCCTTCGCCAGGCACTCGTTGAGCTGGCGGTAGATCTGCGACGGCTGCGGCGTGTACCCGAAGTACGGTGCCTCCTTCGACAGCCACTTGTACAGGTCGTAGCCCGCCATGGGCTGGGTGACGAGCCGCCCGAGGATGATGCAGGCAAGTTTGTTCAAGATATTGCACCTCACATATCTATGTGCATAGAGTCATACCATTCCCCCTGGTGAGCAGCAAGAAATGCTCAAGAGCTATATCCCGCAGCACATAGTCAGACCGATCTGGGCGCACGGCGCACGTGCTGGCAATGACCGGGACATGAAGGAGTCACCTTGTTCGCACGTCGACATGTTCTCAGCGTCGTCGCGGCAGCGGCAGCCCTCACCCTCGGGCTAGGTGCCTGCGGCACCGGCTCGACCGGCAGCCAGTCAAGCGCCACGTCCACGCTGACGCTCGCGGCCGGCGTGGAGCCGCTGTCGCTGGACCCCGCGCAGGCCCGCGAGGCCCAGTTCGGGCAGTACTTCCAGCCGCTCTTCGACACGCTGGTCCGCCGCCTGCCCGACGGCAAGCCCAGCCCGATGCTGGCCGAGTCCTGGAAGTACAACGCCGGCAACACCGAGCTCACCCTGAAGCTGCGCAAGGGTGTCACCTTCAGCGACGGCAAGCCGTTCGACGCTGAGGCGGCCAAGAAGAACCTCGACCGCTTCAAGACCGCCAAGGGACCGCTCGCCGCTCAGCTCGCCGCCGTCGCCGAGACCGAGGCCCCTGACCTCCAAACGCTGATCATTCGGCTCGCGACACCGGACCCGGCTTTGCTCTACAACCTGGGCGGCCCACCCGGATACATGCAGTCGCCGGGCCAGTTCGCCAGCCCCGACATCGACACCAAGCCGGCGGGCTCCGGCCCGTACCAGCTGGACCGCTCCCAGTCCACCCCGGGCGCGCAGTACACCTTCGTGAAGACCAAGGGCTACTGGGCACCGGACCTGCAGAAGTTCGACAAGATCGTGATCAAGCCGATCCTGGACGAGAACGCCCGGCTCAATGCCGTACGCTCCGGCCAGGCCGACGGCATGATCGCGACCGCCAAGTCGGTGACCGAGGCCAAGAAGTCCGGCAACGTGACGGTGAACACCGTCCCCGGTGACTGGCAGGGTCTGACCCTCTTCGACCGGGACGGCACGATCTTGAAGGAGCTGAAGGACGTCCGCGTCCGCCAGGCGATCAGCCACGCCATCGACAAGCAGGCCCTGCTCGACGCCGTCGTCCTCGGCCAAGGCAAGGTCACCGACCAGATCGTCAGCCCGACTTCCACGGGCTACATCCCCGAGCTCGACTCCGCCTACCCGTACGACGTGGAGAAGGCGAAGTCCCTGCTCGCGGAGGCCGGCGTGAAGAGCCTGACCCTGAAGATGCCGACCTCGGCAGACGTGGACCCGGCCATGTCGCAGGCCATCAAGGACCAGCTCGCCAAGGCGGGTGTCACCGTTGAGTGGGTGGACCTGCCGGCAGAGCAATACCAGCCGGAGCAGCAGTCCGGCAAGTACGCCGCCGCGTTCACCGCCTTCGGCCAGTCCGTGCTTCCGTGGGCGAACATCTCTCCGCTCGTCTCCCCCCACGGCGCCTGGAACCCGCTCAAGACCTCCGACCCGGAGATCGCGACCATGCTCAAGGACGTGCAGAACGCGCCGGAGGACGCCATCGGCGCCGAGTACCAGAAGCTCAACGAGGAGGTCGTGAAGGAGGCCTGGTTCGTTCCGTTCTTCCGGATCAACCAGCCCTACTTCACCAGCGACAAGGTCGAGGTCGAGATGCAGGCCGGTCAGCCCGTGCCCGCCATCTACAACTTCGCACCCGCCAGCTGACCCGGCCGGGCGGTCCTCGATCCACGGATCGGGGACCGCCCACTACGACCCCTCAGAGGAGCCGACGCATGACCGCCCATCTTCTCCGCAGACTCGGCGCTGCCGTCCTGCTGGTCGTCGTCGCCTCGTGCGTGGTGAACCTGCTGATGCTCGCCAACAGCGAGCACATCGCCAGGATCATCCTCGGTGACGAGGCTTCGGTCGAGCAGGTTGCCGCCAAGAGGGCAGAGCTCGGGCTGGATCGTCCCGCACTCGTGCAGTACGGCGACTGGCTGCGCCACGCGGTTCAGGGCGACCTCGGTCGCTCATGGGGACCACCGAAGGGCGAGTCGGTCACCTACCTCCTCGTGAACCGGATCCCGGTCACCTTGTCCATCGCCGTCGGCACGGTCCTGCTCTCGATCACGATCTCGCTGTGCGCCGGCATCGCCGCCGCGGTGTTCCGCGGCGGGATCGACCGGGTTCTGCAGGTGGTGTCGATCCTCGGCCTCGTCTTCCCGGGCTTCTGGCTGGCGCTGGTGCTCGTCAAGGCGGTGTCCATCGACATGGGCCTGCTCCCGGCGACCGGCTATGTGCCGTTGATCGAGTCCCCGGCGGATTGGTCGCGGAGCCTGGCGCTGCCCGTGTTCTCCCTCGCGATCGGCGCCGTGGCCGGGCTGTCCCAGCAGGTGCGCAGCGCTACCATCGCCACGCTCGAGCGCGACTTCGTACGGACCCTGCGCAGCCGGGGACTCCCCGAGTCCACGATCATGTTCCGGCACGTGCTGCGCAACTCCGCGCCGCCGACGCTGACCGTCCTGTCGTTGAACTTCATCGCCCTGATGTCCGGCGCCGTGATGATCGAGCAGGTCTTCGCCCTGCCCGGCCTCGGCAGCCTCGCCGTTGACGCAACCACCACCGGCAACATCCCGGTCGTCATGGGTGCTGTGATCGTTGCCGTCATCATCGTCGTCAGCGTCAACCTGTGCGTCGACCTCCTCAACGCCTGGCTGAACCCCAAGGTGCGCCTCTCATGACCACACCCCCCACCACACCCCAGATCCCAGGGGCAGCCAGGCGCGGGCTGCTGCGCCGCATCTTCGGCTCCCCCGTCGCGGCACCGGCCATGGTCGTGCTCGTGCTCATGGTGCTGGCCTGCATCTTCGCGCCGCTGCTGACGCCCTACGACAGCAACGTCGGTGACATCGGCAACGCCGTCCAGGGCTCGAGTCCGGAACACTGGCTGGGCACCGACAGCGCCGGTCGCGACATCGCCACGCGGTTGCTCTACGGCGGCCGGTACACCCTGGGCGGCGCGCTGCTGACACTGGCGGTCGCGATGCTGCTCGGCGTCACCTCCGGGCTGGTGTCCGGGTTCTACAGCCGGTGGATCGACACCGGCGCGGAATGGGTCAACAGCTTGGTGATGGCGCTTCCCGCCGTCATGGTGCTGCTCGCCGTGCGGGCTGGGTTCGGCAACAACATCTGGCTCAGCACGTGTGTACTCGGCGTGATCCTGGCGCCCGGCTTCCACCGCCTGACGCGGACGATCGTCGCGGGTGTGCGGAACGAGCTGTACGTCGACGCGGCGCGGGTGTCAGGGCTGTCCGACGTCCGCATCATCGGCCGGCACGTCCTGAACGCCGTACGGGCCCCGATCATCATCCACGCCGCCCTCACGGGAGTCACCGCCATCGGGATCCAGGCAGGCCTGGACTTCATGGGCCTGGGCAGCTCGGTGATCCCCACGTGGGGCACCCTGCTGAACGAGGCCCTGCGCAACATCTACATCGCACCCGGACTGATGCTGTGGCCCGGCGTCGCGCTCGGAGCGGTCAACGCCTCGCTGATCCTCTTCGGCAACGGCCTCCGCGACGCCCTGGAGGACCGGCCCAAGAGCCGGCTCCGCAAGCGGGCCATCCGAACCGCCCATACCGCCTCTTCGTCTGCGGGGCCGATCGCCGCCATGGAGTCGGTCGCGGGATCCCACGCGCCCGACTTCGTTCCCGAGGACTCACTCCTGGCCGTGCGCGGCCTGCGAGTCGGCTACCCCACCGCCCACGGGCTCAGCGAGGTGGTCCGCGACGTGTCCCTGGGCGTACGCCCCGGTGAGGTGCTCGGCCTGGTCGGCGAGTCGGGTTCGGGAAAGACCCAGACCGCCTGGGCCCTGCTCGACCTGCTGCCTCGTGAGGCGCGGGTGCTGAGCGGCGATGTCGTCCTCAACGGCCTGCATCCCAGGAGCATGCGCCGCGCGCAGCGTCGGGCACTGTTGGGCAGCACCATCGCGTACATCCCCCAGGAGCCGATGTCCAACCTGGATCCGGCGTTCACAGTGGGCGACCAGCTCGTCCGCCCCATGCGCCACAAGCTGGGCCTGAACCGCGCGACGGCCCGCGCGAAGGCGCTGTCCCTGCTGGACCGGGTGGGGATCACCGACCCGGAGCGCATCTTCTGCAGCTACCCGCACCAGATCTCCGGCGGCATGGCCCAGCGCGTCCTGATCGCCGGCGCGGTGTCGTGCGATCCGAAGATCATCATTGCCGATGAGCCCACCACGGCCTTGGACGTGACCGTGCAGGCCGAGGTGCTCGATCTCCTGCGCGACCTTCAGGCTGAGCACGGAATGGCCATGATCATGGTCACCCACAACCTCGGAGTGGTGGCCGATATCTGTGACCGGGTCGCGGTGATGCAGCATGGCCGGATCGTGGAGCAGGCCGAGGTCGACCAGCTGTTCGCCGCACCCGAGCATCCCTACACCCAGATGCTGCTGCGCTCGGTCATCCACGGCCGCGAGCCCAGGACCCGCCTGACGGACCCGATCGCCGACGTGGAGGTGTCTCGATGAACAGCCAGATCCCGGGACCCGTCCTGGACGTCCAGGACCTGGTGACCGAGTACCCCGGGCGCGGTTGGCGGGCCCGGCCGTTCCGGGTGCTGCACGGCGTGAGCTTGACAGTCGCGCCCGGCGAGACGATGGGGCTGGTCGGAGAGTCCGGCTCCGGCAAGACGACGATGGGCCGGGCCGTGCTCGGACTGGCGCCGGTTACCGGGGGACGGATCCTGTTCGAGGGCGACGACATCTCCGCGGCGTCACGACGCGAGCGCCGACTGCTGAGCCGCCGGATGCAGGTGGTGTTCCAAGACCCGTACACGTCGCTGAACCCGGCGATGAACATCGAAGAGATCCTGACCGAGCCGCTGCTGGTGCAGGGAGAGAGCAAGTCCGATGCCCGCAGGCGGATCACCGAACTGCTGGATCGGGTGCATCTGCCCGCCGACAGCCGCACCCGGCTGGCGCGGGAGTTCTCCGGCGGTCAGCGGCAACGGGTGGCCATCGCTCGGGCCCTGGCTCTCCAACCACGGCTGATCGTGTGCGACGAGCCCGTCTCGGCCCTGGACCTGTCCACCCAGGCCAGGATCCTCGACCTGTTCCTCGAACTGCAGGAGGCCAGCGAGGTCGCCTACCTGTTCATCTCGCACGACCTCGACGTGGTCCGGCACGTCAGTCACCGCGTCGCCGTCATGTACCACGGCAACATCGTGGAGTACGGCGAGGCGGAGCAGGTCACCACGGCCCCCACCGATCCCTACACCAGGAAGCTCCTGCTCGCCTCCCCTGTTGCCAACCCGGTCGAGCAGCGTCAACGGCGAGCCGAGCGGATCCGGCTCACCACCTCCTGAACGCCCCTCCCGGAGAGGCACTCCGCCCGGGAACCACCACCGGCAGCCATCCCTAACACCCCCCAAGGAAGCAGCTGTGAAGAACGCTCGACTCGCCGCCCGCCACCTGAGCGTCGCGGCGATCCTGGCCCTGGTCGCGACCGCGGGCCCGGCCATGGCCGACAACGGCAACCCCCATCCCGGCGTCGGCGAGAAGCATTTCGTCGACTGCTCGGCTCCCACCCCGGGAGACGGCTCGGACGACGCCCCGTTCAACTCCCTCGCCCAGGCCAGCGCAGCCTCCTTCGGACCGGGCGACCAGTTGCTCTTCAAGCGCGGTGTGACGTGCGTGGGCACGCTCAGGACGAGCGGGTCGGGTACGTCGGGCTCGCCGTTCACCATCGCAAGCTACGGCAACCCCCACAAACGGGCGGTGCTTAACGGCAACGGCGCCGCCACGGTCATCCACCTGTTCAACAGCCAGCACGTGGTCGTCGACGGCTTGGAGATCACCAACCCCGCCAACGAGACACCCTCCAGCCAGCGCGGCATCTGGGTGGAACTGCGGGACTTCGGCACCGGAACTGGCTACACCATCCGGAACGTCTATATGCACGACGTGCTCGGCCGCGACGCCAAGGGAACGTCCGGCTCACAGGGCATCGCCTTCCAGGTCACCGGCTCCAGCATCCCCACCAAGTTCCACGACGTGCGGATCCTGAACAACCGGCTGCACAATATCAACCGGCAGGGCATGAACATCCAGCTCAGCACCTGGAGCTGCCGGCCTGAGATCAGCTGCACCGGCACCCCGAACTGGCTCGGCGCCACCGGCGTCGTCGTGCGTGGCAACCACCTCAGCAGCTTGGGTGGTGACGGGATCGTGCTGAACACCACCGACGGCGCGATCGCCGAGCGCAACACCATCGAGGGCTTCAACGAGCGCTCGGCCGGGTGGAACGCGGGCCTGTGGACGTACAACAGCAACGGCTTCCTGGGCCAGTTCAACGACGTCTCGGGAGGGTTCGGCACCAAGGACAGCATGGCCTACGACATCGACGGCGGGAACCTGGGTGCCACCTTCCAGTACAACCTGAGCCACGACAACGATGGCGGCTTCTTCCTGTTCTGCCCGATCAACGGCCCCGTGCGCGACGCGGTCGTCCGCTACAACCTGAGCGTCAACGACGAGCACCGCGGCATCGAGAACTGCCGCAACGCCGTCGAGAGCGCACAGGTGTACAACAACACGATCTACATCGGTGACGGCGTCAGCCAGGTGGTCGTGAACGAGGGCCAGCCGGGTCTGCGAAACGTGACCTTCGCCAACAACATCGTGCAGAAGGTGGGGGCGGGGACCGTCCGCTTCAACCACGACGCGACCACCGGCTACGTGTTCGAGAACAACATCCTTGCGGGGGCCATCGACAACCAGCCGCTGGTCCACCCGGGCGGCTCCACCGCCGACCCGATGCTGTGCAACCCGGTGCCGGCCACCACGTTCACCGAGACCCTCGGTTTCAGGCTCCGGTCCGGCTCCCCTGCGATCGGCGCCGGCCTGCCGGTGGCCGGCAACGGCGGCAGGGACTTCTTCGGAAACACCCTGGCCAGCCCGCCCAGCATCGGCGCCAGTGAGGGCGCCGGGTGCTGACCACCTCGTCGGATCAGCCAGAAGGAGGGACCATGTCCCGTCGTACCGGCGCCGTGCTCGCCGCGGCTGCCCTGCTCGCCGCGGCGTCGCCAGCAGTGACCCTCCCCTCGGTGGCCGAGGCGTCCGCGCTCGTCGCGGCTGACCGCCACGTCGACTGCTCGGCGACCGATCCAGGCGACGGCACCCTCGGCTCGCCGTGGAACAGCCTGAACCAGGTCAACCAGCACACTTTCGGACCCGGCGACCGGCTGCTGTTCCGCCGGGGCGTCACCTGCCGGGGCACTTTGAAGCCGACAGGATCAGGAACCGTGGATGCGCCGTTCCTGATCAGCGACTACGGCGACGGCACGGGCCGCGCCGTGCTCGACGGCGACGGTGCCTACACGGTGATCCACCTGTTCAACAGCCAGCACGTGACGATCGAGGGCCTGGAGGTCACCAACGCCGTCAACCCGGGGACGAACCGTCGCGGGATCACCGTGCAGCTAGAGGACTACGGTGTGGGCTCCGGCTACCGAATCCAGGACGTCTACCTGCACGATGTGGTCGGCGACGACGCCAAGGGCCCGTCCGGCTCGCAGGGCATCGCCTTCCAGGTCACCGGCTCCGGCGTCCCTACCAGGTTCCATGATGTGCAGATCCTGGATAACCGGCTGCACTACATCAACCGGCAGGGAATCGTTATCGCGCTGAGCACCTGGAACTGCCGACCCGAGATCGGGTGCACCACCCCGGCCAACTGGCTGCCGTCCACCGGTGTCGTCGTGCGTGGCAACCACCTCAGCAGCTTGGGTGGCGACGGGATCGTGCTCAACACCACCGACGGCGCGATCGCCGAGCACAACACCATCGAGGGCTTCAACGAGCGCTCGGCCGGGTGGAACGCGGGCCTGTGGACGTACAACAGCAACGGCTTCCTGGGCCAGTTCAACGACGTCTCGGGAGGGTTCGGCACCAAGGACAGCATGGCCTACGACATCGACGGCGGGAACCTGGGCGCCACCTTCCAGTACAACCTGAGCCACGACAACGACGGCGGCTTCTTCCTGTTCTGCCCGGTCAACGGCCCGGTGCGGGACGCGGTCGTCCGCTACAACGTCAGCCAGAACGACCACCACCGTGGCATCGAGAACTGCAACACCGGATCGGTCGAGAGCGCACAGGTGTACAACAACACGATCTACATCGGTGACGGCATCAGCCAGGTGGTGGTCAACGAGAACACCGTCGCGACTCGCAACGTCACGATGAGCAACAACATCATCTACAAGGGCGGCACCGGCACCGCCAGCTTCAAGTTCGCCGCCGGCACCGGCTATCGGTTCGACCGCAACACCATCTCTGCGTGGATCGCCAACCCGCCGGTTAATCCGGGCGGTACGACGGCCAACCCGCTGATGTGCAACCCCGGCCGGGCGACCACCTTGGCGACCGCACGCGGCTACCGGCTGCAACCAACCTCGCCGGCGATCAACGCCGGAGCGGCCATCGCCGGGAACGGCGGGCGGGACTTCTTCGGCGCCTCAATCACCAACCCACCGAACATCGGCGCGAGCGAGGTCGTCGGATGCTGAACCGGATCGTTCCCGCGCCACAGCAGTGGCAAGGCACGACTGGCACCTTCACGTTGCCAGACACGGTCCGGGTCGCCGCTGACGAGGCGTCCAACTCCGTCGCCGACACCCTCGGCGCGGAGCTGGTCGAGATCACCGGCATCTCGGCCAGCCGCAGCGATGACTCGGTCGGTTCGGACGCCACCGTCGTGCTGTCAGTGGACGCGGGGGATCCTGCATTCCGCGCTCTGTCCGACGCCTGCAGAGCCGAGGCCTATCTGATCCGGATCGACGACCGGATCGAGCTGGTCGGAGCCTCCAGACGAGGCCTGCTCTGGGCAACCCGTTCGCTGCTGCAGCTGCTCACGGCAGGTGAAGAGCTGCCCCGCGGCACCGTAGTCGACTGGCCCGACTATCCGGTGCGTGGCTTCCTGCTCGACGTGGGCCGACGGTTCGCGCACCCGGCATTCGTCCGGGACCTGATCCGGATGATGAGCTGGTTCAAGCTCAATATGTTCGTCGTCCACCTCAACGACAACGAGATCACCAAGGACACCGGCCGTCCCTGGGGGGAGGCACAACACGGGTTCCGGCTGCGGTCGGAGAACCCACGGTACGCGCCGCTGGCCAGCCCGGACGGCGCCTACACCCGGGCCGACTGGGAGTCGTTCGAAGAGCTGGCCCGACGACACGGGAGCGACCTGGTCCCCGAGATCGATGCACCGGCCCACGCGCGGGCCTTCATCGTCGCGGACCCGTCGCTCGGCCTCAACGACGGCGAATCCGACCTCCTGGACCTCGCCAACCCGGCCGCCACCGAGTTCATGCGTGACCTCGTCGACGAGTTCGTGACCTGGTTCTCCGGGCCGTACTTTCACTTCGGCGCCGACGAGTACGACGAGCAGCACACCGAGCTGTACCGCGACTACTTCAACACCATGGCCCAGCATGTTCGCGCCAAGGGCAAGGTCCCGATGGCGTGGGGCAGCCTCACGAAGATGGAGCGCGGCGCGCCGCCGACGGCGTACGACCGGGACGTGATGATCTGCTGCTGGAACAACGACTGGTACCACCCGGGCGAGGCGATCGACCACGGCTACCGCATCGTGAACTGCAGCGACGACTGGCTCTACACAGTGCCGTACCCGACTACTACAACGGCGCCGGACTGGACGGACCGGCCCTGTGGACGGGCTGGGAGCCGCATGTCTTCGCCGGCGGACAGCGGGTCGAACCGGGTCACCCGGCGCTCCTCGGCGCTCTGTCCGCGGTATGGAATGACCTGGTACAGGCCGACTACGACGAACACGCGATCCACGCCATGATCCGCCCGACGTTCGGGCTCCTGGCTCAGAAGATGTGGAGCGGTACGCCCGCTGGCGTCGCCTACGAGGAGTTCTGCGAGCGACTCTCGGCGACTGCGGCATGGCCCGGCGCGGAGCACGTGACGGTGGTGCGGTGAGACACCGTTCGGCAGCCGTCGCGTGTATCGCGGCTGGCCCTTCCGCGGGGAGGTGTGTCCCGGCATCGGTCGGAGTCAGGGTCGTTCGTCCTCGCTGTGCGGCGGGCGGTCCACCTTGACTCCTCCCGGCCGCCGGCGCGTGGACCGGTCGCGGCGGGCCGCGTACGCAGTCTCTCATCAGTCCTCTCGAGACAGGCGGCACAAGCGTTCCCGAGGGGGAGGCGATGACCAAGGAAGGTACTCCCATCAGCGACCACGGAGACATCTCAGGCGCGCCCTGCTGCGCCCCGACGACGCCGCGCTCTCCGGCTTCCGTCGATCTGCCGCTGTTGCAGACTGCCTCCGTTGATCGCGGCGGTTCCGCAGCTGGCGGACGCGCCGGCGCAAGGCTGCCCGACACGGACTTTGTGTCCCTGCCCGAGGCGGACTTCCGGATGGGGACCAACGACCCGGACGGGTTCCCTCGTGACCTCGAGGGGCCGGTTCGGCTCGTGCACGTGGCAGCGTTCCGGATCGCGGCGACCACGGTCACCAACGACGACTTCGGGCTGTTCGTGCGCGAGACCGGCTACGTCACCGACGCGGAGAGGTACGGCTGGTCGTTCGTCTTCCACCTGCTGCTCCACCCGGCCGCCCGCGACCACGTGATGGCTGCATCCATCCCGGAGACGCCCTGGTGGTTGGCCGTCCAGGGCGCGAGCTGGCGTGTGCCGTACGGCCCCGGCTCCGGCCTGAAGGGATTCGGCGACCACCCCGTCGTGCACGTGTCGCACCGCGACGCCCTGGCCTACTGCCAGTGGGCCGGTGCCCGGCTGCCCACCGAGAAGGAGTGGGAGTACGCCGCACGCGGTGGGCTGGACCAGACTCGGTACCCGTGGGGAGACGAACTGACCCCGAACGGCCGACACATGTGCAACATCTGGCAGGGCGAGTTCCCGTGGGTCAACACTGCTGATGACGGTTGGGTGGCGACCGCCCCGGCCCGTTCGTTCCCGCCCAACGGGTACGGCCTGTTCAACATGGTGGGCAACACCTGGGAGTTCTGCGCCGACCGCTGGCGCCACGCGGGCGGCGTCCCCGGTCCCCACGAGATGGTGATCCGTGGCGGGTCGTACCTGTGCCACCTGTCCTACTGCAACCGGTACCGGGTTGCCGCCCGCAGCCGCACTACGCCCGACTCCTCCAGCGGCCACACGGGCTTCCGGGTGGTGATCCTGTGACCTTCCAGGAGCGCTGGCCGTTAGTTGTTGCTGGCCATGACGTTGTCGTCGGTGGTGGTCACGGCTGAACTTCGTCAATCCGGCATGAGCGGTCGGATCTTGTCGCCAGTCGCTGACCGGAAGACGATATTGCTGTGACCAGCGGGAGAACCTCGGATTGTGCAGCGGGTATCGGCTAGAGGCGTGTCGCGGTGCGGACGAGGTCGGCGACGGCTTTGGATCTGCTGTGTGGTGGCCAGGCGATGACGGTCGTGACGGCCGGTGCGTCCGGCACCGGCACGATGGCGTGGTCGTCGCGTAGCTGGTCTCGGAGCGACTCGGGTACGACGGCGCAGGCCAGTCCGAGCGCGATCAGTTGGAACAGTTGGGTATGGTCGCGCACCTGCGGGCCGGGGCGCGCCTCGGCGGCCAGCGTGTAGAGGTAGGGCAGCAGCCGCTCGCGCAGCTTGAGGTACTTGCGGTTGATCGAGGTGTACGGTTCGCCACGGGTCCACGGCTGCTTGTCGTGGGAAGCCCAGCCCGACATGGACATGAGCACCGGGGTGAACGCCTTCCACTGCAGATCACGCACGTAGGAGTCGCCGCTGCCGCCGAAGATGCCGTCGACGTCGCCCGCGGTGAACGGCATGCCGGATAGCCCGGCTCCGGTGATCGCGGGGATCTGCCAGCGGATCGCGTCCAGCGTGCCGTAGTGGTCGCCGGTCCACTGCACCGCGCAGCGCTGCGACCCGGCCCAGCCCTCGACCATCCAGACGTAGCCGCGAGCGTCGGAGTACTGCTCGATGCCGTTGCGGGCGTCCTCGCAGCCGGTCAGGGCGTGCCGGTAGCCGGGGCCGACCCAGGCCACATCCAGCTTGCGCACCCGCACGCCCGCCTGCCGTACCTCGAACTCCTGGTTGGTTAGCGCCCGCTGGGTCCACAGTCCCATCTCGATGCCGCGCTTGCGCAGCTCGACGCCGGTCTCCGGGAGCTGCTGGTACTCGCAGCCGTAGCCGTCGTTGACCAACATCCAGCCGCGCGGCATGTCGTTGTCTACGTAGCCCTGCGCGACCTTGACCGCGCTCGGCGTGGTCCATTTGTTGGGGTTCTTGGTGCCGGTGTAGGTCGGGCTGGAGTGGTTGTAACAGTCGGCGTCGCCGAACTCCAGGCCGTAGATGGGCGGCATCATGGGCCGGCCGGTCAGTTCGGTGTAGCGGTCCAGCGGCGTCTTCAGGTCCAGCGCCTTGGGCGCCACGAAGTAGTAGGCGTCGAAGCGCTGTTCCTCGTGAGTGGTGGTGACCGGGCTGCTGAAGGCGTAGCCGCCCGGCGCGAAGGTGTTGCGCAGCACCCCGTAGCCAGCGGTGCTGGCATAGTACGGCGCGGCGTTGGGATTGCCGCCATCGTCCCAGTCGAAGTCCCTGGTGATGCGGATCGTGGTGCCGGTGTGGTCTAGGCGGCCGTTCTGCATGCCGCCGCCGAAGAAGTGCTCCTGCGCGGCAGGTGCGAGCGACTGCCGTGTGCCGGAGGTGTCCCAGGTCAACGGGCTCTTCTCGGCGAAGACCAGACTGCCGTCCGCCCGATGGACGCTGAAGAGGGCGGGGCTCTTGCCTACCTTGACCGTCAGCGCGCCCGTGGCGATCTCGTAGCGGTCGCCCGCGTCCTTCCAGGAACTGGTGACCTGGCCGTAGTCGGTTTTGGCGATGAGCTTGGCGCCTTCGCCGGTATTGGCCGGGTCGGTGAACGTGCCGTCGGGGGCGAGTTCGAGCCGGAAGACGTCCTCGCGCTGGAAGGTGAGGCGGAGCTTGGCGGCGCCCGCCGTCATCGTGTAGGTGCCGTTCTCGGCTGTGAAGCGGGCGATCGACGAGGCTGTCTGCCCGGGCGGTGGCGGGGAGCGCGACCAAGCCGGCCGTGGCCACGACCAGGCTCGCTAACCAGGCGATTCTGCGCACAGGGGGACCTCCGGGGGGCGATGGAGAATGCGCGTTTCTGCGCACAGACTAAGCATGCGCGGCAATTTCCATCAAGTGCGGTATGGACTGGTCTAGTCCAACCGGTGTAGATAGGTCACATGCGCTTGGTGCTCCCCCTGGCTCTCTTCGCGAGCGTCGCACTCCTGCCCACTCCGGCCGCCGCCGAGGCGCCCCCCGTCGACTTACCACCCGTCAACTCGCAACCCGTCGTCGTGCCCGCCCTGCAGACCTGGAGCGGCGGGACCGGCGCGTTCGAACTGCCCGTCCGGCCTCGGGTCTCCGCCGACCGCGAGCTGTCGGCGCTGGCAGACCAGCTCGCCGGCGAGCTCACCGAGATCACCGGACGCCCCGCCAATGCCGCGGGCCGTCACGGCGACATCGAGCTCGACCTCGACCCGGCGCTCTCCGACGCCGCAGGCGGCAAGCGCTTCGCCGAGGAGGGCTACCGCTTGGAGGTCAACCGCCGCGGCGTGAAGATCAGCGCCCCCACCGCCAAGGGTGTCTTCTACGGCACCCGCAGCATCCTGCAGATCCTCGCCCGCGACACCGATCGCTCCAGCATCCCAGCGGGCACCTCCGTCGACTGGCCCAACTACCCCGTCCGCGGCTTCATGCTGGACGTGGGCAGGCGCTACTTCACCCCCGAATTCATCCGCGACTACCTGCGCATGATGGGCTGGTACAAGCTCAACGAGCTGCAGATCCACCTCAACGACAACGAGATCAAGGCGCCAGGCGGCGACTGGAGCAAGGCGCAGTCCGCCTTCCGGCTGGCCACGGACAACCTCGCCTTCGCCGGGCTGGCCGCCAAGGACGGCTCCTACGACCGGGCCGCCTGGGATTCCTTCGAGGACACCGCTGCGGCCAACGCGGTCACGCTGATCCCTGAGATCGACGCGCCTGGCCACGCCCGCTCGTTCATCGCCTTCAAGCCCGAACTGGGCCTCAACGGCGGCAACTCCGACCACCTGGATCTGTCCAAGCCGGAGTCCACGGCGTTCATGAAGTCGGTGTTCGACGAGTTCACGCCCTGGTTCCGCAGCAAGGACGTGCACTACGGGACCGACGAGTACACCGCCGACCGGCAGCTGTACAAGAAGTTCTTCAACGACATGGCCGCCCACCTGCGCAGCCTCGGAAAGCACCCGCGGGCGTGGGGCAGCGCCACGGCGATGACCGGCACCGCCGACGGCTACGACCGCGATGTGACGATCAACAGCTGGAACAACGGCTGGTACGGACCGGACGCCGCGGTCAAGGACGGCTACCAGTTCATCAACACCAACGACGCCCTGCTCTACATCGTCCCGTTCGCCGATTACTACCACGGCAATGGGCTCAGCGGTCAGTGGCTGTATGAGAACTGGGAGCCGCATGTCTTCCCCGGCGGCAAGAGCGTGACGCCCGGCGAGCCGCTGCTGCGCGGCGCGATGTCGGCAGTCTGGAACGACCTGGTCCGTACCAGTTACACCGAGCACGACGTGCACCGCCTCGTCGAGCCCACTTTCGGCCTGCTCGGCCAGAAGATGTGGAGCGGCGCCAAGTCCGGCGTGCCGTACTCGGCCTTCATGAAGCAGCTGCGCGAGGTCGCGCCGGGGCCTAGCCTGACCACGATCCGGGGCACCATGGGCGCTCCCGACCCGGACGAGCACAGCTTCGGCAAGCCGGTGACGGCCTCCTCCGGCACGCCCGCGAAGGCGGTCGACGGGGTACGGCTGTCGCGCTGGCAGGCCGACCGGCACGACCGGCGCCCGTGGATCCAGGTGGACCTCGGCAAGCCGCTGCCGGTGCACCGGGTCGAGTTCGACATCGCCGAGGGACGCCACCAGCGGGTGCGAGTCTCCGACGACGGCGGCACGTGGCGCGCCTTCGACGGGCCGACCACCGCCCGTTATGTCCGTGTCGAGGGGCTCAGCTCACTGTGGAGCCTGAAGGTCTTCGACGCGCCCGACCTGGCGCGCGGCAAGCCCACCACCGCTTCCTCCAGCGAGGTGGACTACCTCGGCCCGGCCAACGCCACCGACGGCGACCCGAAGACCCGCTGGGCCAGCGCCTACCGCGACGCCGAGTGGCTGCAGGTCGACCTCGGCGCCGCCCAGCAGATCAGCAGGGTGCTGCTGGACTGGGAGGAGGCCCGCGGCAAGGACTACGACGTGCAGGTCTCCGACGACGGTGCGGCGTGGCAGACGGTCGCGGCGGTGCGGGACAAGGCCGGAGCCGGGGTCGACGAGCCGAGCTTCGCCCCGGTCGCGGCCAGGTACGTGCGCATGCAGGGCATCAAGCGGGCCACTACGTACGGATATTCGGTGTTCCGCTTCGAGATCCGCTGACCCTGCTGTGGCGATAGCCGTACACGAAGTAGAGCAGCACGCCGACGGCCGTCCAGATCAGGAACCGCAGCCAGGTCTCGATGGGCAGGTTGACCATCAGGTACGGGCACGACAGCACTGACAGGGTCGGCACCAGCGGAACCGGCGGCGTGCGGAAGGCGCGTGGCAGATCGGGGCGGGTGCGGCGCACCAGCACCACCCCGATCGACGCGAGCACGAACGCGAACAGCGTGCCGATGTTGACCAGCTCGGCCAGGGCGTCCAGCGAGATGAACCCGGCCGCGATCGGCACAGTCGGGTCGCGGCCGGGCGACCTGACAACGCAGGACGGCGACCTCGTGACTCAGCACCAAGATCTCCACCTCCTTGGAGGCGTCGCCCCGCGCGAGAAGCGTCAATCAGCCGAACACCCGGACCACCAGCAGGTATAGAAGGCGTAGGAACACAAGCGCCGAGGATAGAAGGCCAGGTCAGATCTCGTGGACGAATTATGGCACCGCACACGCCAAAGATGAACGCCATCTGCGAGCGGGTGATCGGCACCTTGCACCGAGGACTCCTGGACCCTGTTCCTTAGCGAACGCCACCTGACCCTCATGCTCCGCGAGTACCTGAACCACGGCAACGGGGAACGACCGCACGCGTCCCGGCGCGTACGGCCCCCGGACACCGCAACGCAGCCCGCCCGCGACGTGGCCGGGAACGCTAGAGCAAGCCGACAACACAAGATCGATCAACGTGCTCTACATGATCGGATGCGCCAAGCTGGACAACGACTTTTTCCGGAGCATTGACATTAATTCGGCCGGAGGTCCATGCTTCCGACATGGAGAAACGGGCGGACGCCCTCCAGCGGCTGCGGCAGGCCCATGAAGAGATCGTGCTTGCGGCGCTGCGGAGCGAAGGGCCGATGAGCCGGACGCAGCTGACCGACCGGACCGGCTTGTCGCGGACGACGCTGTTCGCGATCATCTCCGAGCTGATGGAGCGCGGGGCGGTGATCGAGTCGGGCGTGGAGGACGACGGCCGGCCTCGGGGGCGCGGCCGGCCCGCGACCCGGGTGTCCCTGAATCCGGACGCCGGGCTGCTGATCGGTGTGGATCTCGGTCGCCGGCGGGTCCGGGTCGCGGTGGCCAACATCGCCCGGCAGGTCATCGCGACCGCCGTGGACGACTCGGCCCCGGACGCGGACGAGAGCGAGCAGGCGGATCTGGCCGTCGCGCTCGTCCACAAGATCTGCGAGGACCGGGGGATCGGACTGGGCGCCCTGGAGGGGATCGGGATAGGGCTGGTCGGCGTGATGGACGCGCCGGACCGGCGGTGGCGAGCCGCCGAGCGTCTGGGGGCCGCGTTCGGCACCCGGGTCGAGACCGACAACAACGCCCGGCTCGCGGCGCTGGCCGAGCAGACGTGGGGGGCCGCGCGCTCGGCGGAGGACGTCGTGTACGTGCGGTGGTCGGTCGGCGTCGGCGGCGGCTTCATCTCCGGCGGGCGGCTGCTGCGAGGGGCGCACGGCGCGTCCGGTGAGCTCGGGCATGTGTCGGTCGATCCGGCGGGGCCGCGCTGCCATTGCGGTGGGCGCGGCTGCCTGGAGGAGCGGATCGGCGTTCCGGCGCTGCTGGAGGCGCTCGCGTCGCAGGGCATCCGGCTGACGGGCACCGACGATCTGCTGGAAGCGGCGCAGGCCCGGACGCCCGCCGTGACGACGGTGGTCGTGGCGGCGGCCCGGACGCTGGGGACGGTCCTGGCGGGCACGGTGGCGCAGCTCGATCCGGCGCGCGTCGTCGTGGGCGGGGATCTCGCCGTGCTCGGTGGGCTGGTGCTGGATCCGATCAGGTCGGCCCTGAGCGAGCTCGCTCTGCCCGGGACGCGGCGCACCCCCGATGTGGTGCCGGCGGATCTCGGGCCGAACGCGTCGGCGATGGGCGCGATCGCGCTGATGCTCAAGGAGCAGGATCCCCTTCCACCCGGGCCGGATCCCGCCGACCTGTAGTCCCGTCCCCCCGGCTCGCCGTCGAATAGTGCCTATTTCTGTAAACCCTTAGGAAAATACTGAACGGAGCGTCGTGTCCCCTCGCAACGTCCTTATCCTCATGACCGACCAGCATCGGGTCGACACGCTGGGCTGCTACGGCAACCCGGTCGTCCGTACTCCGGCGCTGGACGGGCTGGCGGCCGAGGGCACCAGGTTCGACCGGTTCTACACGCCGACCGCGATCTGCACCCCGGCCCGCGCCTCCCTGTTCACCGGCACGCATCCGTTCCGGCACGGCCTACTCGTCAACCCCGAGCGCAATGGCGGCGCCAAGGACGAGGTGGATGACGACTTCCCCAACTTCGTCGAGCCGCTGCTCGGTGCGGGCTACAACGTGGGCCACGTCGGCAAGTGGCACATCGGGCGCGAGCGGGGCCCTGAGTACTACGGCATGGACGGCGAGCATCTGCCGGGAGCGTTGAACCCGTTCCATCACCCGTCCTACCAGGCCTGGCTCAAGGAGAAGGGACACCCGCCGTTCAAGGTGCGCGACGCCGTCTTCGGCAAGGCGCACAACGACTCCGGACGCGGCCACCTGATCGCCGGACGGCTGGAACAGCCCGTCGAGGCGACCATCGAGACGTTCCTCGCCGACCGGACGATCGAGCTGATCGACCGGTACGCCGCCGACGGGAAGCCGTTCGCGCTGACCTGCAGCTGGTACGGGCCGCATCTGCCGTATCTGCTGCCGGACGCCTACTACGACATGTACGACCCGGCAGACGTCCATCTACCGGCGTCCATGGCCGAGACGTTCGACGGCAAGCCCGACGTCCAGCGCCGGTACGCCGAGTACTGGTCGGCCGACCATTTCGACGCCGACGCGTGGCGCAAGCTCATCGCCGTCTACTGGGGCTACGTCACGATGATCGACGAGCAGGCTGGGCGGATCCTCGACCGGCTACGCCATCACGGCCTCTGGGACGACACCGCGGTCGTGTTCACCGCCGACCACGGCGAGTTCACCGGATCGCACCGGCTCAACGACAAGGGCCCGGCGATGTACGAGGACATCTACCGGATCCCGGGGATCATCCGGGTCCCGGGCACGCCTGTCCGCGCGGTGGACGAGTTCGCGACGCTGATCGATCTGCACGCGACGATCCTGGACCTGGCCGGGCTCCCGGTCGGCGACCCCTGCGACGGCCGGAGCCTGCTGCCGCTGATCAACGGCGAGGGCGACCCGCGTCCCGAGGTGGTCGCCGAGTTCCACGGACACCATTTCCCGTACTCGCAACGGATGATCCGCGACCGCCGGTACAAGTTCGTCTTCAACCCTGAAAGCGTCCACGAGCTGTACGACCTGGACGTCGATCCGCACGAGCTCCACAACGTCTACGCCGCGCCCGCCTACGCGGACGTACGGCGGGACATGACCGTCCGGCTTTACCGGGAGCTGCTGCGCCGAGGCGACCCGGCCTACACCTGGATGAGCTACATGGCCGACATCGGCACGGGCCGCGCACCCGACGTCGACGGCGTCGCCGATGAGGTGGCGTGATGGCCGCCTCAGGCCAGAACAGGGCGCGGACCGTCCTGCTGACGACCGCCTCGGGTTTCCTGGGCGTCGCGGTCTGGATCGGGCTGTCCAAGAGCGGGATCGACGGGTTCCCCGGCCCGGTGTCGGTCGCCGACCGTGCCCGTGACCTGATCGAGCAGGGCACGCTGCTCAGCGACCTGCTCGCAAGCCTCCAGCGGGTACTGCTCGGCTTCGTGCTCGGCGTCGCATTGGCGGTCCCGGTCGGGTTCGCGATGGGCTGGTATCCGGTGGTGCGCGGGCTGTTCGAGCCGTGGCTCCAGTTCTTCCGGATGATCCCACCGCTGGCGATCATCCCGCTGGCGATCGTGCTGATGGGCATCGATGAGACCCCGAAGGTCTTCGTGATCTTCCTGGCCGCGTTCCTCTCCTCGGTGGTCTCCACCTACCAGGGCGTCATCTCGGTCGACAAGACGCTGATCAACGCGGCGCGGGTGCTCGGAGCGGGGGATCGGCGGCTGTTCATCGACGTGGTGGTGCCGGCGTCGACCCCGTTCATCCTGGTCGGCATGCGGATCGGGCTCGGGGCGTCCTGGGCGACCGTCGTGGCGGCCGAGCTGATCGCCTCGCAGGGCGGGCTCGGCTACCGGATGCAGCAGGCGCAGCTCTACTACGAACTGCCGACCATCTTCGTGTCGCTGATCATGATCGGGCTCGTCGGGCTCGCGATGGACCGCCTGCTGCTGCTCGCCGAGCGGCGGCTGACCGGATGGCAGGAGCGCCGATGAACAAGATCTCATTCCGGGACGTCACCCACCGGTTCGCGACGTTCACCGCGCTGGACCACGTCTCGCTCGACATCACCGACGGCGAGTTCGTCACGGTCGTCGGGCCGTCCGGCTGCGGCAAGAGCACGCTGCTGAACCTCGCCGCCGGGCTGCTGGAACCGGGCGTTGGCACCGTCGAGGTGGATGGGAAGCGGGTCGAGGGACCCGGCCCCGAGCGCGGCGTCATCTTCCAGCAGTACGCGCTGTTCCCCTGGATGAGCGCCCGCAAGAACGTCGAGTTCGGACTGAAGATCGCCGGTGTGCCGAAAAAGGAGCGCCGCGCGACCGCCGAGCACTACCTCGACCTGGTCGGCCTGGCGGACTTCGCCGACGCGCTGCCGAAGACGCTGTCCGGCGGGATGAAGCAGCGGTGCGCGATCGCCCGCGCCTACGCGGTGAACCCATCGGTGCTGCTGATGGACGAGCCGTTCGGCGCGCTCGACGCGCTGACCCGCGTCCAGCTCCAGGACGGGCTCCTGGACACCTGGACCAGGGAGCGGCGGACCGTCATGTTCATCACCCATGACGTGGACGAGGCCGTCTACCTGGCCGGACGGGTGATCGTCATGGCCGCGCGCCCGGGCCGTGTCCACAAGGTCATCGACGTCGACCTGCCCTATCCCCGCACCGAGGAGATCCGGCTGTCGCCGGAGTTCGACGAGCTCCGCCGACAGGTGTGGACGGCCGTGTATCACCAGCCCCCCGCCACGACATCCGAAGGGACCAACCCATGAGAACCCTGCGACTCCTGGTCGCGTCGCTCCTACTGGTGCCGCTCGCGGCCTGCGGCGCCGAGGACGACGCCGGTGGAAAGACCGTCACGTTCGGCTACACCGCCGACTTCGCCGGTGCGGCCACCCTCGCCGCCGCCGACAAGCTCGGCCTGTGGAAGAAGGCCGGCCTGAAGCCGGAGCTGAAGGTCTTCACCAACGGGCCTCTGCAGATCCAGGCGCTCGGCGCGGGCAGCCTCGACTTCGGCTACATCGGCCCCGGCGCCACGTGGCTCCCCGCGTCCGGCAAGGCCAAGATCATCGCCGTGAACATGCTCGGCCAGGCCGACCGGATCATCGCCGCGCCGAAGTCGGGGATCACCGACCTCGCCGGATTGCGCGGCAAGAAGATCGCGGTGCCCGAGGGCACGTCCGGCGACATGCTGCTCCAACTCGCGCTGAAGAAGGCGGGGCTGACCGCGAAGGACGTGCAGCGGGTGCCGATGGACCCGAGCACCGTCGTGACCGCCTTCGCGTCCGGCCAGGTGGACGCCGCCGCGATCTGGTACCCGCTGATCGACACCATCAAGAAGCGCACGCCGGACCTGGTCGAGCTGTCGAAGAACGCCGACTTCTTCCCGGCCATGTCGTTCCCCAGCTCGTTCGTCGCCCGCAACGAGGCCGTGAAGGACGACCCGGCGACGGTGAGCAAGGTCATCAAAGTCCTGCAGCAGGCCGGCGACTGGGTGAACGGGCACACCGCCGAGGCCGAGACGACGGCCGCCGCTTTCCTCAAGGTACCGCCTGCCCAGCTCAAGGGCTCGTCCGCCGTCACCAAGACCTTCACCTCGGCCGAGCTGATCGAGCTCAGCGGCGACGGGACCGTGAACGGCTGGTTCAAGGGCCTGTCCGACATTTTCGTCGCCATGGGCAAGCTCCCTTCCTCTCCTGACCCGGCCACCTACTACCTCTCGAACCTCTACACGAACGCCGGCAGCAAATGATCCAGCCCGGCCGGCGCCCGTCGGCCGGGCCACCGCCGAGGAGGCTCACCCCCATGCCCCATCGCCGCACTCCCTCGTCCCGCCGTCGCAGAACCGCGGCCGCCATCGCGGCCGTCCTCACCACCGCCGTCCTCTCCCCGCTCGGCGCCGCTCCGGTGCACGCCGCGCCGTCCGCCGCACCCGTCAACATGGCCCGGTCGGGCGTCGCGTCCGCGTCCAGCGTCGAGCTCGACCGCGACTCGTTCGCGGCCTCCGGGGTCAACGACGGCGACATCGGCACCCGCTGGTCGTCGAAGTACGCCGACGACAACTGGGTGCAGATCGAACTCGCCGCCGACTCGAAGATCGACCACGTCACCCTCGTCTGGCCGAACGCCTGCGCCCGCGACTTCGCGTTGCAGACGTCCGCGGACGGCGTCACCTGGAAGACCGTCACCCGGCTGCAGCGCGACACCTGCCCTCGCACCGACACGATCGATGTCGGGGCGACGGCGCGGTACGTGCGAATGCAGGGCTATCAGCGCTGGTCGTCCTACGGCTACTCGATCTCGGAGTTCCAGATCTGGGACCGTCCCGCCGTACGGTCGCTCGGCCTGGTGCCGAAGCCGGTCTCCGTCACCGAATCCGGCGGCCGCGGCTACCGGCTCGCCCCATCCACCGTCATCGCCGCGGTCGGCGACGGAGCCGAGGCGCCCGCCGCCTACCTCGCGAAGGTGCTCCGGCCGTCCACCGGCTACCGGCTGCCGGTCGTGTCCGCCCGGACCGGACCCAAGCCGATCATCGTGAAGGTCGGCTCGGGCCTCGGCCCGTCCGGCCGACCGGAGGGCTACGAGCTCACCGCGAACCCGTCGAAGATCACCATCGAGGCGTCCACCGCCGACGGCGCACTCAACGGGGTGCAGACCCTCCGGCAGCTGTTCCCACAGTGGGTGGAGTCGCGGGCGAAGGTCCGCACCGCCTGGACGGTCCCGCAGGTCCGGATCACCGACTACCCGCGGTTCGCCCACCGCGGCATGATGCTCGACGTCGCGCGCAGCTTCTACCCGGTGGACGAGGTCAAGAAGTACATCGACACGGCCGCCCAGTTCAAGATCAACCGGCTGCACCTGCATCTGACCGATGACCAGGGCTGGCGGATCGCGATCGACACGCCGGCCGACAACCCCTCGGGAATCGACTACCCGCGGCTCACCTCGGTGTCCGGCGGCACCGCGATGACCTACAACTCCAGCGGGCAGCAGATGGGCACCGAACTCGGTGTCACCGGCTACTACACCACGGCCGACTACGCCGAGATCGTCCGGTACGCCGGGGCGAACGGCATGACCGTCGTCCCAGAGATCGACATGCCCGGCCACACCAACGCCGCGCTTCACGCGATCCCGCAGCTGAACAGCGCAGGGTCCAAGCCCGCGCTGAAGCCGGGCGAGACCACCGTCCCCGCCAACGGCACCCCGAATGTCGGGTACTCCTCGTTCGACGCCGCGAACCCGGCCACCTACGAGTTCACCAAGCAGGTCCTCACCCAGATCGCGGCGATGACGCCCGGCCCGTACCTGCACATCGGCGGGGACGAGTCGCACAGCACCAGCGGCGCCGACTACACCACCATGGTCGACGCCTTCACCGGACAGGTGAACGCGCTCGGCAAGACCGTCGTCGGCTGGAACGAGACCGCCCGCACCGCGCTACCCAAGGACAATGCGGTCATCCAATACTGGAACGGCAACACGGCCACCGTCGCCGATGCCGTCAACTCCAAGGGCGCCAAGGTGATCCTTTCCCCGGCCGCCAACACCTACGTCCCGCAGAAGCAGGACTCGCGGCAGCCGCAGGGCGGCACCTGGGCCTGCGGCGGGCCGTGCGGCCTCGACCGGCACTACGGCTGGAACCCCGGAACCTACGTCGCCGGGATCTCCGAAAGCGACGTCCTCGGCGTGGAGTCGGCGCTGTGGGGCGAGTTCATTCGGCGCCTCCCGCAGGCGGAGTACTACAGCTACCCCCGGCTCATCGCCACCGCCGAAGTCGGCTGGACGCCGCAGTCCCAGCGTGACTACATCGACTTCACGGGCCGGCTCGCCGCCGTCGGCGGGCGGCTGACGCTCCAGGGCGTCAACTTCTTCCCGACCGCCGACGTCCCCTGGCGGACCGCCGCACTCGGCGCCGACAGGACCGTCCACGCGGGCTCGCCCGCCGGCGCGACCTGGACCGTCACCGCCCCCGCGGCCGGCACGCTCACCGGCACCATCACCTGGAACGACGGCGTCACGGAGAACGTCACCCTCAACACCGCACGCGCCGCCGACATCCCGGGCATGCGCGGCAACGACACGTTCACCGCCGTGTCGAACCGGACGTTCGACACACCCGGGACCCGCACCGCCACTCTCATCCTCCGGCCACCCGGCCAGGCGCCCGTGGAAGCGCCGCTGACCCTGACCGTCTCCTGAACCGGTGTGCGGGGACGGGCCGTCCCGTCCCCGCACACCTCACCGGAAGCCATGACCTCACCTGACACCCCTGCCTGCTGCGCCGCCTCGCGCGCCGAGACTCCCGCCGCCGCCCCGGCCGGCCCGCTGCCGCCGTCCACCGTCGCCCCGCGGACTTCGCCGCGCCTCAACGGCATGATCCTGCTGCCGGGCGGCGTCTTCCGGATGGGCAACGAGGACGCGAACGCCAATCCCTTCGACGGCGAAGGCCCCGTCCGCGACGTCCAGGTCGAACCGTTCCGGATCGACCCGCACACCGTCACCAACGCCCATTTCGCCCGGTTCATCCGGGAGACCGACTACCGGACCGAAGCCGAACGTTACGGCTGGTCGTATGTCTTCAAGGGCCTGCTCCCCCAGGACGTGGCGCGCGTGGCGCCGTCCCCGCCGGGGACACCGTGGTGGCGCGCCATCGAGGGCGCGACCTGGAAGCACCCCGAAGGCCCCGGCAGCGACATCCAGAACCGCCAGAAGCACCCCGTCGTCCACGTCTCCTGGAACGACGCTGCCGCCTACGCCACCTGGGCCGGCAAACGCCTGCCCACCGAGGCCGAATGGGAGTACGCCGCACGCGGCGGCCTCGACCAGGCCACCTACCCGTGGGGCAACGAACTGCGGCCACGCGGCCAGGACCGCTGCAACATCTGGCGAGGCCGCTTCCCCGACCACCACGACACACGCCCTGGGACTGTCGCCGTCGACTCCTACCGTCCCAACGCCTTCGGCCTCTACAACACCGTCGGCAACGTCTGGGAATGGTGCGCCGACGCGTTCACCGACACCGGCGACACCCGTGCCATGCGCGGCGGCTCGTACCTCTGCCACGACTCCTACTGCAACCGCTACCGCGTCGCCGCCCGCACCGCCAACACCCCCGACTCCACCACTGGCAACACCGGCTTCCGCTGCGCCGCCGACGCCTAATAAGAAATGACGAGCATCCGAGCGAAAAGTCCCGTTTGTAGACGCCCCAGCTAACTATTTGATCTTCTGCTCGCCCGGACGAGAAGCCGCAGCTGCCGAAGGACCACGCGAGCAGCGATGTCAGCAGTGCGGCGAGAAGGCTCGGTCCTCTGGGGCGAATCTCACCCTGGTATCGGGGCCGAGGCGCCGTTCAAGGACGTGATCTGGTGACGCAGGGCGAGAATCTGGATGTCCTTGGCCCGATCACTCATGCGGCAACCGCAGCGCGGCGAAGGCGTTCGTGACGGTCAGGTAGGCCAGGCGAAGGAGCACTACTGATCATCATGCCGCACGCGTTTCACTCCCTGGCGGCCGGAGCTCGCGCAGCCTAGGCGAAGCCCAACAAGGCCATGACCTGGGCGGATGAAATCATCGGCAGGCGCACAGCCGCCCGGACGCCCGGAGACGGCCATTCCCTCGTGAGCAGAGCCGCCGCTTCTCCAGGGGGCGACGTGCCCTACCCGCCGTGGCCAGTGTGTATGGGCGGGAGGGTGCGGGGGGTGCGGGTTTCGGTGCCGGGCTGGACGATGACGAACTGGCCCATCATGCCGTCGTCTTCATGGCGCAGGATGTGGCAGTGGTACATGTATGGCGAGGCGGGGTCGGTGAAGGTGCCGAACGGGACGGCGAGGCGGGCTATGGAGTCTTCGGGCAGGTAGACGGTGTCCTTGCGGCCGGCCAGGTAGGCCGGTGGGGGCCGGCCGTTGATGTCGAGGATTTGGAAGGCCACCTCGTGGATATGGAAGTTGTGGTCGGCGTCGGAGTTGGTGATCTCCCAGATCTCGGTGGCGCTGGCCGGGATGACCAGGTCGATCCGGGTCGGGTCCATGGCCAGCCCGTTGATCAGCCGGCGGTCGTCGAGGTCGAAGCGGCGCACTACCGCGTTGCCCGGCACTCGGACCGGCTGCAGGCCGGCCAGCCTGCCCGGTACGGGCGGGGAGGGCTTGAGCTGGGCGGCGGCGACGAGCAGGAGGATGTCGAAATCGTCCTCGCCGAGATCATCCTCGCCCTCGGTGGTGCGCAGCAGCACCTGCTCGCCGGCGGTCAACGGCACCACGATCTGCAGACGTTCGGCGGGACTGATGGTGACCCGCTCGACCTCCACCGGGGCGGCCAGCAGGCCGGAGTCGGTGCCGATGACCTGGAAGGTGCGATTGTCGGCGAAGCCCAGGTGGTAGACGCGGGCGTTGGAGCCGTTCAGGATGCGCAGGCGCACCCGTTCGCTGGTGACCCGCAGGTGCGGCCGGTAGGTGCCGTTGACCAGGATCGTGTCGCCCAGAATGCCGTCGTCGCCGCCGTGCGGGTCGCCGCTGAAGGAGCCGTCCTCGGCGAAGAACTTGTCCTGGATGATCAGCGGGACGTCATCCACACCGTAGTTGGACGGAAGCTCGGGTTCTGCCTCGTCGTCGATGATGAACAGCCCGGCCAGGCCGCGATACACGTGCGTGGCGGTCTGCCCGTGGGGGTGCGGGTGGTACCAGTTCGTGGTGGCCGGCTGGATGATCGTCCACTGCGGGCTCCAGGTCGCGCCTGCTGCGATGGGCTGGTGCGGGCCGCCGTCGGCGGCCGCGGGCAGGGCCATGCCGTGCCAGTGCACGGTGGTGGTTTCCGGCAGCTGATTGCGGACGGTCATCGCGATCGTGTCGCCCCGCGCGGCCCGCAACGTCGGGCCGAGGAAGCTCCCGTTGTAACCCCAGGTCGGCGTTTGGGTGCCGGGCACGATCTGCGTGCGGCCTGTCTGAGCGATCAGCTCGAAGTGCCGCACCCCGGCGGCATCACGCGCAGGCTGCAGGATCGGCGGCACATTCACCGCCTGAGGGAAGCCGGTGGGGGCGGGGCTGATGGGAGTGGGCCTGGCGGCGCCGGTGGGGGGTGCGGTGGTGACAGTCTGCCGGGCGCTGCAGGCGGTCAGCCCGGCGAGCGAGGCGAGCGTGAGAAAACGACGTCGATTCACCAGCGTCTCCTGACCAGGGCATTGTGGCCACAGGCAGGCTAAGGCCGCTTCTCCGGATAGCAGCGGCACCCGCCGCGCCGCTGCCCCTTGATGACCCGGCTTTCAACCGGTCCTGGAGCGGCACGAACTTCCATTTTAGCTGTTGGAGGGGCACGCCTGGGCTACTCGACTTCTTCGGCGGCGTTCGGCGGGCGGGCTGGGGAAACGGGCTGATCGCAAGGTCCGCGCCGCGTCCCGGCCCGACCCACCAACGAACAGCATTTCCCAAGTCAGGAGCCCTATGGGAGGGGGGTCTGTCGTGCTGAGCGAAGTTCCTGCAGGTCGGGGATGTGGTTGTAGAGGGTGCCGACCGAGACACCCAGCAGCTTGGCGATGGAGGATTCTCGAAGACCAGAGATTTAAAGATCATCTGCGCTGGGGATGCACGAGGAGACACGGCAGATCTCAATGCTTCACAGTCTGCCGGCGCACGGCTACGAGGACTACGTCGTCTCCGGCCTGCCAGACTGTCCCAACCTGGTCGAAGCCGGCACGGCGAAGGAGTTGCTCATGGACGGCGGCCGACACGCGGTGGTCGCCGTCGCCTGCGCCACTCCGTTCCCGCTCGGCGACGAGGCCAGCCAGTTCTCGATCCCGCGTAGCCGCCTGCCACCAGGCAGCCCAGTCCTCCCCGCTGGCGACTCGGCTGCGACGCAGGGCAGCAGCGATGCCGGCGATCATCGGCTGCTCGTCGTAGAGGTTGTCGGCGTTGATGAAGAGGCCGCCGGGTCGTATCACGTCGGCCAGTTCCAGGTAGAGGTCGGCGAGAGTCTCAGCCGGCAGATAGTGCAAGGCTGTTGACGAGATGGCAGCGTCCACCGCGCTGTTGAGGCCGGTCAGCGCCGACCAGCCCGGACGGCGCAGATCCGCCTCGGCGAACTGAGCGGTATGCCCGTAGACGCTTCTGGCCAGTGCGAGCAGGAGCGGGTCGTTATCGACTCCCATGGCGCGCGCTGAGGGCAACCGCCGACACACCCTCGCCGTGAGTGAGCCGGGGCCGCAGCCCAGGTCCAGCACGAGTGGCCGGTCACAACCGGCCAGAGCGTGGCAGAGGGTGTCACAGATCACGTCGAACCGTCTTTCCCGATCGGCGACATATCTCTCCTGCTGCGCGTCCCACCGCCGTAGCCACGCGCTGGCGACCTGCGGGTCGAGGGGTCGCGCTGTGTCCGATGTCATGAGGAGGTACCTCCCAGGTGTCGAATGGAATGGGCTGGCTCTGGCCCGGAGCTTCGAGTCGCGGTCACTCGTGTCCCCACCAACGTGGTGGCACCGAGCCGCCCGCGCCGCAGCACGCGTCCAGCACCCGGTCACCCGGCTGTATGCCTGCGAGGTCCACGCAAGCCTGACCGATCGGGTTCCACGGGTGGGGTGCCAGGCGGACGAAGTCGGCGGCCGCGCGGTCGAAGACATCGGCGATCTTCAAGGTATCCATGCTGTGTCCCTTTCGTATGGGTCACCGGAAGTAGGGCCGGGCGCGCTGGGACGACCCCTGGGCGGCCGATGGACGAAGCCGATCAAGTGAAGTGGTGCTCGGCGACGGTCGGGCTACGCAGGGGGTGGTCGATCAGGCAGCGGGGCGTGCCGTGTACCTCGTCGGGCACGACCCGGCCGGCGACGGCGAACACCTGGGCGAGGAGGTCGGGCGTCACCACTCGGGCGGGCGGGCCGTCGGCGTGCACGCCACCGTCGCGCAGGGCCACGATCCGCTCGGCGAATCTGGCGGCGTGATCCAGTTGGTGCAGCACCGCTACGACGGTCAGCCCCTTGGCGGCCCGTAGTTCCCGGACGAGGGTGAGGACCTCCAACTGGTGGCGGACGTCCAGATGGGCTGTCGGCTCGTCAAGCAGGAGGACGTCCGTCTCCTGGGCGACGGCCAGCGCGAGCCGGGTGCGTTGCCGTTCGCCTCCCGACAGCGTGTCCAGCAGCCGGTCGGCCAGGTGGGCGACACCGGCCAGCTCGAGAGCCTCCTCCGTGCGCTGGTCACGATCCGGCGCCCACAGCATGCCGAGCGGCCCGCGGCTCGGGTAGCGGCCCTGCAGCACCAGTTGCCTGACGGTCAGTCCGGGCACGGGAGGCAGGCTCTGGTGGAGCACGGCCATGCGGCGCGCGACGGCCCGCCGTGACAGCGACGCGAGCGGCGTCCCGTCCAGCAGCACCGTCCCCGCGTCCGGGGACAGCAGCCCGGCCATGAGCTTGAGCAGGGTGGACTTGCCGCAGCCGTTCACGCCGACGAACGCGACGAACTCGCCGGAGCCGATGGTCAGATCGACTCCCGACAGCACGTCCCGCCTGCCGTAGGAGAAGGTGAGGTCGCGCACCTCGATACTCATGATTGTCTCTCTTTCCGGGCCACGGCGATCAGGATGGCGGCGCCCGCCAGAGCGGTCACCACGCCTGTCGGCAGGCCGAGACGGTGGGCGAGGTCGCCTCCGGACACGAGCCGCGTGAGGCCTTGGGCGGCGGCGTCGGCGCCGGTCAGCACGATGGCCCCGGTCAGGGCGGCGGATGGCACTGCCCAGCGGGGACGTCCCCGGGCCGCCCAGCGCGCCACGTGCGGGACCAGCAGGCCGACAAAGGCCAGCGCGCCCGCCAGGCTGGCCGCTCCGGCGGCCAGCGCGACCGCCGCGGTCAGCGCCATCACTCTGGCGGCGCGCGGCGGCAGCCCGAGCGCCGCGGCGTGCTCATCGCCCCCGGCCAGCACGCCCAGCGCGACCGATCCGAGCCAGACCAGGGCGATCCAGCCGAGAATCCACCAGGAGGCGAAGGCGAGGTGATCCCAGACCCGGCCCTCCACCGAGCCGATCAGCCAGCGCAGGGCGTTGCCGAACCGGCTGGGCTGGTAGGCCAGCAGCAGGGTGATGAGCCCGGCCAGCAGCGCCGAGCCGAGCAGCCCGGCGATGATCACCTGGCCAGGTCCGCGG
The DNA here is from genome assembly GCF_042754765.1 of Nonomuraea sp. NPDC059194. Classification (NCBI taxonomy): domain Bacteria; kingdom Bacillati; phylum Actinomycetota; class Actinomycetes; order Streptosporangiales; family Streptosporangiaceae; genus Nonomuraea; species Nonomuraea sp. NPDC059194. The sequence goes on from NZ_JBHZBH010000051.1 coordinate 32,764, forward strand.
CGCGCGGCGAGGATCCAGCTGAGGCCTCCGCCCAGCGTTCCGCCCGCGAGAGCGGCGGCCAGCGCGCCGGAGACCGAGTCGGCGGGGAAGATCCCCAAAGCCATCCCGCCGAGGATGCCGAGGACCGCTCCGGGGTTGACGCCGGTGAACTCCGGTGCCGCCAGCGGATTGCGCAGCGCTGACTGCAACAGGAAGCCGGCCACACCGAGACCCGCGCCGGCCAGCAGCGCCGTCAACAGGCGCGGCAGGCCGAGCTCCCACAGGATGCGCTCGTCCAGGCCGTCGGGGACCCCGTCCAGGACTCCCGCCAGCGTCTGGAGGGACAGGCCTGGGGACAGGATGTGAGTGCCGGCGACCAAGGTCAGCGTCGAGAGTGCCGCCATCGATATCAGCATGCTTCTTGTCGATGAACTCATGTGAGCCGTCCTCGCAGCAGCACGGCTCCGACCAGCACGCCGACCAGGGCGGTCCAGGCGCCGAGCGGCGTCTCGACCGGCGCGAGCGCCAGCCGGGCGGCCAGGTCCGCGGTCGCGGTCACCACGGCGCCGAGCGCCGCCGTCCACGGCAGCCACGTCCTGGCCTCCCCGCGCGGGCGCAGCCTTCTGGCCAGCAGGGGTGCGACGAAACCCACCCAGGCGATCGGCCCGCAGGGTCCGGTGACGGCGCCGACCAGCAGGGCGGCGACGGCCAGCACGCCCAGCCGAGCTCCGGCGACCCGGCTGCCGAGCGCTGCCGCGGCCTCGTCCCCGAGCCTGAGCAGCCCCAGCGCCGGCACGCACAGCAGCACGAAAGGCAGGGCGACGGCGAACCAGGGCAGCGTCTGGCCGACCTGCTCCCACAACACGCCGCTCAGGCTGCCGACCAGGTAGCGGAAGAGCAGGTCGTACTGGAGCCGGTCGGCGGCGGCCATGACCGACAGCAGAAGCGCCTGGATCGCGGTGGAGACCGCGACGCCGATCAGCAGGACACTCTGGGCGCTGCGGCCGGTGCGGGCGGCGGTCAGGGTGAGCACGCCGCCGATCGCCGCACCGCCCAGCCCGACCAGCGGGTGCAGTCCGCCCGGCACCGGCAGCCCCCACACCACGCAGACGGCCACGGCCAGCGCGGCCCCCGAGGACACTCCGATCAGCTCGGGTACGGCCAGCGGGTTGCGCAGCGACTCCTGCAGCAGGAGCCCCGCGGTGCCTATGGCCGCACCGCCGAGCAACGCGATGACCAGTCTCGGCACACGCAGTTCCCATACCACCACGTACTCCAGCGACGCGGGGTCACCGAACACACCGGGCAGCCGGTGCGGCGCGACGAAGGGGGTGCCAAGGCTCAACCCGGCCGCCACCAGCACGGCCAGGACGAGGGCGAGCATGCTGATCGCGACCGCGGCAGGCAGCTGCCGGGCGCCCGGATCGGCGCCCGGCGGGACGGACAGGAGCGGGGGCGCGGCCGGGCCGCGCCCCCTGTGCTGTGCTCGAGTCACCCGGCCGCCTTGGCCAGGGCTTCGTCGAGGATGAGGCCGAACGCTCTGGTGCCGCGGCCGGAGGCCCACAGCTCCGGCCGCACCTCGAACACCTTGCCTGAGGCGACAGCGGGGATCCGCTTCCACACGGGGTGGTCGCGATAGGTCTCGCTGACCGGCTTGGCGCCCCCGAAGGCGAACGACTGGATGAAGACCACCTGGGGAGCCTTGGCCAGGATCTCCTCGATGCTGTAGGCCTGCGCCGTCTCGAACCCGCCGCCCTTGCTCGGCCAGGGATAGCCGAAGAACTGTGACAGGAAGTCGCCCAGCACGTCGTCGGTGGTGTTGACACCCACGGAGCTGCCGCCGTACATGGCCAGGACCGGCATGTCAGTCAGTCCCTTTGCTCGCGCGTCGGCCCGGCCCGCGGCGAGCTTGGCCCTGAACGTGTTCTCCGCTTCTGCCTGCTGTGCGCCCCGCCCGGTGAGAGCGGCCATGGCACGCAGGTAGGTGATGGAATCCTCGTAGTCGTCGACCTCCACGACCCACAGCGGGGCGAACTTCTCCACCGCTGCCCGGAGCTGGTCGTGGACCCCGGCCAGGCCGATGACGAGATCGGGCTTGGCCTGGGCGATCTTGGCCACATCCTCGCCGCCGAAGCTGCCCGGGATCACCGGCACCTTGGCCCCTTCCTCGCCCAGATAATCGGGCCTGGACAGCAGCTTGGGCGTGGTCGTCGCGGCGGGCACCAGCCCGAGCTCGACCAGCATGTCATCGCACAGGCCGGTCAGGCAGACGATCCGCTCGGGTGCCTTCTTGAGGGTCAGCCGCTTGCCTGCCGGGTCGGTGACGCTGAGCGAGGCGGCGACGGGCGAGGCTGCTGGAACGGCGGAGGGAGCAGCAGAGGTCGCCGCGCCGGGCGCGGACGGATTCGGCTTGGAGTCTGCCACGGGGGTCGTGGTCTGCCCGCATCCGGCGAGCAGCGCCACCCCTGCCACCACGGTGAGCGCGGCGAGCTTGCGGATCATCGGCCGACCTTGTCGACGCTGTCGCGGCCGGGGGTGACGACGGTGACCGCGCCGCCGCCGTCCAGGCTGGTGGGCGTGGTGATGGTGTCCACCACCCTGCCCAGATCGGGAGAGATGACGGAGATCTTTCCAGTGCCGCCGCCGGTGACGTACGCCAGGGCGCCGGTGGGTTCCAGAGCGATCCGGCGCAGCTGGGTGCCCCACGGAGAAGTTCCCGGTACCGGGCCGCCGGGCAGCTTCGGCAGGGTGACCGTGGAGGCGACCGTGCCGTAGCCGGCCGAGCCCGGGCGCACGTTCACGAAGGAGACCTGGTCGCGGTCGGGCTGCTGGAGGGCGTACCCGGCGAAGCGGTCCGACAGGCCATGTCTGAACAGGAAACCGTTGCCGAGCGGCGCCGTCGTGGAGCGCCCGGTGACGGGGTTGACGAGGAAGGCCTCGTGACGCCACGTCGGCCAGTCCGCGCTGGACTCGTCGGAGGAGTAGGTGGCCAGGCGGCGGCCGTCGGCGCTGACCCGCACGTAGTACGCGCGGCCCGTCGCGGGCCAGGCGATGGTCCGCACCGGCGAGAGCCGCCCCGACTCCACGCGGGCGACGTCCAGGCCCGCGTCCGTCGCTCCCAGGACCAGGCCGCCGGTGTGCCCCTCGCCGTGACCGTGCGCGCCGATGGGCGAGGTGCTTGTCGGCTCCAGGTGGCCGCCCGCTCCGGCGATGATCGCGGTGATCGGGAACGTCTCGAAGCGGTTGTCGGCGTCGTTGCGGTGCACCACGGTGTCTCCGCTGATGACCACGCCGGGGTGCCCGGTGTGGATCTCGACCGTGGAAGGCCGGTAGGTGCGCAGGTCAACGACGGTAAGGGTGCCATGACCTTCCTCCTCTTCCTGCGCGCCGGCCTCCTCGTGGTCGTGTTCCCCGGCCGCGGCGACGACCGCGTGGTGGCCGCTGTCGTCGGCGGCCAGGTGGGTGACCTCGCCCTCGGGCAGCGGCGCGGTGCCGACCACGCGCGGGGTACCGCTGACCTGGAGCGCCACCAGCTCACGGTTGGCCTCGTCGACGAAGAGCACGCGCCCGTCCCGCAGCGGCAGCAGCCCCGCGTGATCAGCGAACGTACGGCCGGTCAGGGTGACCAGCCGCCGGTGCGAGGGGATGGCGTAGACGTGCACGCTCCCGGCCGCCGCGTCGGCGACGACGAGCCGTGACCGGGCGCCGACGGCTTGGGTCGCAGCGTCGGCCGTAGGGTCCGGGGCGGGCTCGGCAGCCGCCGTGGTGGGGGTGACGAGCAGGCCCAGGGCGAGTGCCGCGGTACCTCCGGCGAAAAGCGCTCTGCGGCGCATCGAACCTCCGGTATGAAAATCATTTCTCATATGGACATGAAAATCATTACCATCTACGCTGGCGGCACGCCAAGGACAAACCCGAAATTTCCCCATCTCGTGTCTTTGTGGGGCTTCGGGCTCCTGGCTTGCCCGCAACCCCCTGAGGAGGTGACTCATGGAGATGACCCACGATGACCTGCCGGTGTTCTCGCCGGCGGTGACGGTGGCCCCGGCGGCGGCCGCACACCCGACGTGCAACCACGCGCTGGTGGCCGACCTGTTCGACGAGGAGTAACAGCACCGGTGCCGCGCGGCCCTTCGCCGCGCGGCACTCGCGCCGATGAAGAGACATGACATGACAGGAAGGCATTGGCCGTGCCGGACAGGGACGAGCGGCAACCACAGCGGAGGCGGCGACTTGCGCCAGGCGTCGGGATCTTCCGGCTGGCGGACAGGCCGGTGTTGCGCACGGCCTCGGGACAGTTCTTCGACATGCAGGTGGACGTGGGCTCCGAACTCGGCGATCTACCGCCGCACGCGATCGCGGCGTTCGAGCGGCAAGGGCTGTTCGCCGCAGGGGAGAGCGCCGCGCCCTGGCCGGTGGCAGTGGTCGGCACCGGGCTGATCGCCACGGCGCTCGTCGAGCTGCTGCCCCGGGCGGGGCTGCCGGCCGAGCCCGTCACGGCCGCCGAACTCAGCGCCCGGCTGGCCGCAGCCGATGCCCGGCTGCCCGCCGCCGTGAGCTGGTGCTGCGACGGGCTGCCTCTCGCGGACTGGTGCGAGACCGGCGCGGCGCTGATCTCGGCGGGAGTGGCGTGGCAGCGCTGCTCGGTGGAGGGCGCCTGCGCCGTGCTCGAACCCGTCGCCATGAACGCCGACGATGTGGACCACGCCGACGTGCGCGGGCGGCGGATGGCCGCCTCGGAGAGCCCCGAACATCTGGCCGCCTACTGGGCGGACGAGCCGCTGCACGCCGAGCCCGCGCTCGGCGTCGTCGAAGCCCACCTCGTCGCCGCGCTGCTCGCCGCCGAGCTGGTGAGGTGTTCCCACGGCGGGGGCCTCACCCGTACTCTGCGCCTGGTCGACCTGCTGTCGCAGACCGTCTCCGATCACCAGATCCTGCCGCTGCCCCCCGTGCCCGCCCGCGCGGAGCGCTCATGACCGTCATGCGGGGCGGGCTGGTCACCCCCGACGGGCTGGCCTGCGACGTCGTTCGGCCAAGCGGGACGGCGCGGCATCCCGTGATGGTCATTCGCACGCCGTACGGCAAGGCCCGCCATCTGGCAGAGGCGCACGGCTGGGCCCGCCGGGGCATCGCCGTCGTCGTGCAGGACGTCCGCGGACGTCACGAGTCGCCGGGCCACTGGCGCCCGTACACCGGCGAGGACGTCGACGGCGCGGCGCTGGCCGGCTGGGTGCGGGAGCAGCCCTGGTGCGACGGCCGGGTGATCGCCTACGGTTCCTCCTACGCCGCCTTCTGCGCCCTGGAGACGGCGGGCGCGGTCGACGGCGTGATCGCCGCTGTCCCCGCGCTGGGGTTGGCCGAGACCACGCGTGAGCGCGGCGGGGCGCCCAGGCTCTACTCGCACGCCTGGTGGTGGAGCACCTACGCCGACTGCCGTACCGACCGGGCGGGTCTGCTCGACCTGCGGCTGGCCGCGGACCCCGCCGCCTTGGCGCACCTGCCGGTGACCACCCTGCCCGAACGGCTCGGCCTGCACCTGCCCGGCTTCGCCGGCGCTTGGCGCGCGCCGCACACCGGCAGGCCGCCGGGCGACGTGCCGCTGCTGTGCCTGGCCGGGCTCTACGATCCCTTCCTCGACGCGGCCATCGATCTGTGGCGCGGCTGGACCGGACCCGCCGAGCTCGTCGCCGGTCCCTGGCAGCACGACCTGGGGCTGGTGCACCGCGAGCGCAACGGCGATCTGCCCCTCCGGCACCGCCGGCCGGTCGCCGCCGTCGTCACCGGCTGGATCTCCGCGCTGCTCGCGGGGGAGCCGCCGAGCCGCGCCCGCGTCGCGGTCGAGTCGACCGAACAGTGGGCTCCGGCGTTCGGCGCGGGCACGATCGAACTGCCGCTTGAGGGCTCGGGCGCTTTCGTCGCCGATCCGGCCGACCCGTTCCCCTCCCGTATGGGGCCGGTCGACGTGGCGGAGCTGGCGAGCAGGACCGACGCGGTGGTGGCGCGCGGCGAACCACTCGCCGAGCCGCTGACCGCGGTCGGCCGCCCACGCGTGCGTTTCCACGGCGACCGGCGCGGGCCGGGCCACTGGGCGGTCCGCCTCACTGAGGAACGGCCAGACGGAAGCATGATCCAGCTCGGCCACGCCATCGGCGAGGACAGCGACGTGACGCTTCCCACGCTCTCCCACTGCCTGCCGGCGGGCTCCCGGCTGCGGGTGGAGATCGCCGGACATCACTTCCCGCTGCACGTGCGCCACCCGCACACCGACGACGACCCGCTGACCGCCACCGTGCTGTCCCGCTCGCCCCGCGAGGTGGACGAGGTACGGCTGACTCTGGAGATCCCATGAACCGGCTCGTCGATCCCGTCTGCGGAGTGATCAGGCGCATCATCCCCTACCCGCACCTCGACGGGATGCCCGACAGCTACCGGTGCCTCATCGCCGAAGTCGCCGACACCCGCCGCCTCGGCGTCTGGCTCGCCGACCTGATCGCCGCGGGCACCTCATTCGGCGAGGAGGAGCCCGCCAGGCTGGCCGCCATCGGTGAGGCTGTCGAGCGCTACTGCGGCAACAACATCCCCGGCGCTCTGCCGAAGGCGTCGGCCGCCGAACTCGCTCAGCTCGGCACGCCCCACCTCGGACCGGACGACCTGCCGGGTTTCTCACCCGGACAGTACGACCGTCCCGGCTTCCCGTACCGGCCCTGGGCCCCCGACGAGCCGATCCTGTGGGCCGAAGGAGTGGGGGATGACGGCAAGCCCGTGCTGGTGCCCGGCTCGTGGACCTACCTGAACTGGCACCAGGGGCACAGGAAGCACGAGCCGCGCCACCACCACCTCAACTACGCCGGCGTGGCGTGCGGGACCGGCCTCGACGACGCCTCCCAGCGGGCGCTGCTGGAGGTGATCGAGCGCGACGCCGTCACCCTGTGGTGGGGGCTGGACCTGCCCGGCCGGGCCATCGACGTGGCCTCCGTGCCCGGCCTGGCCAGGGCCTGGGCAGGCGCCGAACTCGACCTGCACCTCGTCCAGGTGCCCTGCGAGTTCGGCACGCCGGTGGTGGCCGCCCTGGCCTACGATCCGGCGCGCCGCATCGCCGCCGCCGGGTTCGCCTGCCGCAGCGATCCCGCCCAGGCCTGCCTGAAGGCCGCTCAGGAGGCGGTGCAGGTGTGGATCGCCTCCCGGGGCCTGCTGGACGAAGACGGCCCGGCCTTCGACGCGATGCGCCGCGGCGTGCTGTCCAAGCACTCCTACCTGCCGTGGCGCGCCGACCGCCGCTACCTCGACGCCGCGGGCGAGGACTACTCGGCCGTGCGGGACCTGGCCGCCCAGGCCCAGATCTGGCTGGATGAGCGGCTGCACCCGTTGCTGGGCCGTTTCCGCCTGCCGGGCCCAGACCCGGTCGAGGTGACCTCGATCGAGCCGGGAGGCGACCTCGTGGCCGAGCTGACCCGCCGTGGTCACAGTGTCGTCACCGTCGACCTCACCACCCGAGACATCGCCGAGACCCCGCTGCGGGTGGCCAGGGTGGCTGTCAGCGGGCTGCTGCCCAACACTCCCGCCGCCTACCCCTACCTCGGCTCGGACCGATGGAAGCACACCGCCGACCGGCACGACGTGGCCGCCCACATCACCCTCGCCCCGCCGCCGCACCTGTGAGGAGCCCCATGATCTCGCCTGCCGTACGGCTGGCCGACGCCGCCGCCCGCGGCCCGTACGACGGCTACCTGCCCGCGCCAGGATCCCAGCCCATCGCGCGCGTGGACGGCCCGGCCACGCCCCTGCGCCGCGCCGAGCGCCTCAGCCCGGCATGGCCGCTCGACCGGAAGGTGGGCGCGCTGCTCGACCTGTCGCTGGCGGCCGTGCCTGGCTGGACCCGGCCGCGACGGGTGCCCTCCGCGGGGGCGCTCTACCCCGTCGACGCGCACGTCTTCGCCGGCGGGATCGGCCACCTGTACGACCCGATCCGGCACCGCCTCATCCGGCAGCCCGACCGGCCCGACCGGCCAGGCCCGGACGGCGTCCTCGTGGTGCTGTCGCTCGCGCCCGAGCGCACCCGGTGGAAGTACGGCTCCCGCAGCCTGCCCAGCCTGCTGCTGGATCTCGGTCACGCGGTCGGGGCGCTCGCCGCGGCGGCGGCCGTCGTGGATCTGGAGTGCTGGATCCAAGGGGACGCCGACACCGGGCCCCTCTCGGCGCTCACCGGACGACCTCACTCGCTCGTAGCCCTCCACCTCGCAGAGCCGGCTGCCGGGCCACCCGCCTGGGAGCTGGGCGGGGACCGGCCCCGGCCGATCGCCGAAAGCGGCGATCTCGTCACCGACGCCTTGATCGAGCTCGGCTCCGGGTCGCCGGAACCGACCTGGTTTCGGACCGGCCTGCCCCGCTTCACCGATGACGTGCTCCGCGACCGCAGGAGCGCAGATCCTCCGTTCACCGGCAGCCTGCGCTCCGCCGACCTCGACGCGTTGCTGGCGGGCACACCGCTGCTGGCGGCCACCGCCGAAGGGCTGCGCGATGCCCAGGGGCCCGTCGCCTCGGGCGATGCCCGGCCGGTCCTGGCCGCGTGGGCCGCCGGCCAGGGTTTCGTCGCCGACGCGGCGGCGGTGCTGCTGTACGCCGCCCCCTTGGACGACTACCGGCAAGAGCACGTGCGCGCCGGGCTTGCCGTACACCGAGCGCTTCTCGGCGCGCAGGCCCGAGGTCTGCGTGCCCGGGCGATCGGCAGCTGGGGTCAGGCGGACCTGGGCGCGGCCCTGGGACGGCGACCCGGAACATCCCTGGTGGTGCACGGCGCGGTCGTCGGCCCGGCCACCGCCACCCCGACCGGCGAGGACACCTACGCATGATCGTTCATCGACGGCTGCTCCAGCTCTCCGGCAGTGTGCAGGCTCCCGTGGCCGCCTGCGTGAGCCTGGGCCTGGCTGTCTCGGCCGCCTACGTCGGGCAGGCGCTGCTGCTGGCGGCCGCCCTGGCCGCGCTGGCCGAAGGCCGCCACGACGACACCGTGACCCTGCTCGGCTGGGCGTTCGCGGTGATCGCCGTGCGGGCCGTGCTCCTGTGGGCTCGCGAGTGCGTCACCGTCTGGGCAGGGGCGCTCATCAGAGCCAGGTTGCGCGACCGACTGGTCGACAGGCTCGGGCGACTCGGCCCCGCTTACCTCACCGGCGCGCGCACCGGACGCGTGCAGACCACTCTGGTCGACGGCGTCGAGGGCCTGGACGCCTACTTCAGCCGCTATCTGCCGCAGATCGTCGTCACCTTCTGCGTGCCGGTGGCGCTGGTCGGCTGGCTGTTCACGGTCAACGCCGCTGCCGCTGCCGTACTCGCCGTGGCCGTGGCCGGAGTGCTGGTGATCCCCAGGTTCTGGGACGCCACCCTGCTGCGCAGAGGACGGGCCCGCTGGACCGCCTTCGCCGACCTGGCCGCCGACTACCTCGAAGCGACTCAGGGCATGGCCACGCTGCGCGCGTTCGGCGCCGTCCACCGGCTGGGCGCCAGGCTCGCCGACCGCGCCCGCCACCTGTACGTCACGACGATGCGGCAGCTCAAGGTCTCCCTGGTGGAGACGGGAGTGAGCGCGTTCCTCATCCAGGCGGGGACCGCCGCGGCGGTGCTGGTCGCAGCCAGGCCCGGTGACGCCTGGGGCGTCTTCGCGGTCCTGCTGATCACGGTCGAGTGCTTCCGCCCGGTGCGGAACCTGTCGGAGTACTGGCACGCCGGCTACCTCGGCATCACCGCCGTAGACGGCCTGGAGGAGCTGCTGTCGGCCCCGCTGCCGGTGCGCGACACCGGCACGAAGTCCGCCATCGGGCCGGAGCCGGAGATCGTCTTCGACGCCGTCACCTTCACCTACCCCGGAGCGCGGCGGCCCGCCGTCCGCGAGGTCTCCTTCACCGTCGGGCGCGGCCAGACCGTCGCGCTGATCGGCCCCTCGGGAGCGGGCAAGAGCACGCTAGCCGCCCTGCTGCAGCGCCACTTCGACCCCGACCGGGGAACCATCACGATCAACGGTCTCGACCTGCGCGAGCTGAGCCTTGACGCGCTGCGCGCCGGCATCGCCGTCGTCGCCCAGGACACCTACCTCTTCCATGGCACCGTCGCCGACAACCTGAGGCTGGCCAAGCCCGACGCCTCCGACGACGAACTCGTCAGCGCCGCCCGCGCGGCCGGCGCGCACCGCTTCATCGCCACGCTGCCCCAGAGGTACGGCACGCAGGTGGGCGAGCGTGGCGCCACCCTGTCGGGCGGGCAGCGCCAGCGCCTGGCCATCGCCCGCGCCCTGCTCGCCGACGCGCCCATCCTGCTGCTGGATGAGGCCACCTCCCACGTGGACGTCCAGGGGGAGGAGGCCCTGGCCCGGCTGCGCCGGGGCCGCACGTGCCTGCTGATCGCCCACCGGCTGTCCACCGTGCGGGACGCCGACCGGATCGTCGTCCTGAACGAGGGCGCGGTGGCCGAGAGCGGCGACCACGCCGCGCTGCACGCCGCCGCCGGCCATTACCACCGACTGCTCGCCGCCGAGGATGTGACCGCGTGACCCCGTCCCACTCGCCGATGCGCTGGCTCGCCGGAGCCGTCGCCGGACACCGGCGCGCCTTCACCGCGACCCTCGCCGCCAACCTGATCGGCCAGGTCGCCACCCTGGCCGCCGCCGCGACCGCCGCCTGGCTGCTGGGCCGCGTGATCGCCGGCGAGCCGATCTCGCCGACCCCCTTCGCCGTCGCCCTGAGCGGCCTGGTGGTCATTGTCACCCTGGCCACCTGGTGGGAGATGTACGTCGCCCACGACCTGGCCTACCTCGTCCTGGCCGGGCTACGCGGCCGGATCTACGACGCCATCGCCAGGATCGCCCCGGCCCGGCTGCTCGGACGGCGCAGCGGCGATCTGTCGGCCGCGGTGCTGTCGGATGTGGAGACCCTGGAATGGCTCTTCGCCCACACCCTCGCCCAGTTGCTGACCGCCGGGGTGGTGCTGGCCGCGGGCACGACGGTCGCGGCCATCCTGAACCCGTGGCTGCTGATGGTCTCCCTGCCCGTCGCGCTGGCTGTGGTGACCCTGCCGCTGTGGTCGCGCCGCCTGTCCCGGCGGCACGGCGACGAGCTTCGCGCCTCCACCGCCCGGCTCACCTCCGACGTCGTCGACACCGTGCAGGGCCTGCGAGAGCTGACCGCCTTCGGCGCGCTCGGCCGGCGCAGACGGATGCTGGCCGCCCGGACGCGTGAACTGGCCGGCGCCCAGGCCGCCAACGCCGCGCGAGGAGGGCTGGAGGCGGCCCTGACCGACCTGCTCGTCGCCGTGGCCGCCGCGGGGACGCTGCTGGTCGTGGCGCTCCTGGTGCGCTCCGGCGAACTCGGTCTCGCCCACGGCCCGCTGGCGATGGTGCTCGCGGCCAGCTCGCTCGGCCCCGCCACCCAGGTGGCGCTGCTGCTGAAGGAGTACGGCACGCTGCGCGCAGCGGCAGAACGCGTGCACACCCTCGTCACCGCGCCTGCCAACGTGAGCGAACCGGCCAACCCCGCCACCCCGTCGCCCGCCCCCGCGGTCGTCTTCGACAACGTGCACTTCCGCTACACCCCCGAGGGCCCCGAGGTGCTGCGCGGCGTGTCGTTCACCGTCCGGTACGGCCAGACCGTGGCGCTCGTCGGCGCCTCCGGCGCGGGCAAGTCCACCTGTGTCTCCCTCCTGCTGCGCTACTGGGACCCCGACGAGGGCCGCATCCTGCTCGGCGGCGTCCCCCTGAACCAGGTCGGTGACGTGCCTGCGCACGTCACCGTGGTCCCTCAGGACGTGCACCTGTTCGCGGGCAGCGTCGAGGACAACGTCCGGCTCGGCGCCCCGCACGCCGACGTGGTCCCGGCCCTGGCCACCGCCCAGCTCGTGATGGACCCTGACACGCCGGTCGGCGAGCGCGGCGTCACCCTCTCGGGCGGCCAGCGCGCCAGGGTCGCCATCGCCAGGGCACTCGCCGTCAACGCACCCATGCTCATCCTCGACGAGGCCGTCGCCAATCTCGACCCCGACAACGAAGCCCGCCTGGCCGAGACCCTGTCGGCCGCGGCCAAGGACCGCGCCACACTGATCGTCGCCCACCGGCTGTCCACCATCCGGCGTGCCGACCACATCGTCGTGCTCGACGCAGGCCAGGTCGTCGCCGAAGGCACCTTCGCCGAGCTCACCGCCGACCCCGCCAGCAGACTCTCGCGCCTGCTGGGCCTGGGTTGAGCCCCGCGCCCGGCACCCCACCCGACCGGTACCGCGCAGTGCCGCCAATCCCCGGACGAACCATCGACCAGCCGTCTTGACCAAGGCCGCGGGCATGGCACCATGTGCAGGTGCATGTCGGTCGGCCTCTTCTGCGCGCTTTGCGCGCCACGGTGTTCGCCGTGGCCTGCGTGCTGGTGTCGTCGGCGCTGCACATCCTGGCCGGTGGTGCCGCGATCCGCCCGGACTTCCTGGCCGGAGCAGCAGCCCTGACCTGGGCCGGCTCCTACCTTCTCGGTGCCCGCCAGCGAGGCATGGAAGTGCTGCTCCCAGCCTGCTTCGCCGCCCAGTACGGCATGCACCACCTGTTCACCGCCGGCGCGGAGCCTGTCTTGCCCGCCTCTTTCGATCATGATCACGGCAGCGGCCTGGGAATGCTGTTGGTCCACGCCCTGGTCGGGGTCGTGTCGGCGTGGTGGCTGGAGCGGGGCGAATCCGCCCTGGCAACCATGTTGCACCTGGTCGTCGCCTCGCTCTGGACAGGGCTGATCGTCCTCGCGGCTGCGCTGGTCGAACCCCGCATGCCCGGCCGTCCGCTGGTGGCTCACGCCATCGACCGGCTGAGGCGCTTCCTGCTCGCCGCCGGCGTCTCCCGGCGCGGTCCTCCGCTGTCTGTCTCCGTTCTCTGAACGGGCTGCCCTCCAAGGCGCCCGTCCCTTCGCCACGCCTGAGTGGCTGAACCCCCACCCGAGGTGGCGCGTACCTGTCGATGTGCGCGTCCCCGTGAACGGAGATCACCCATGACGTCTACCGACGCGCGCCCAGCCGCCGACGCCGAGCAGTCAACCGCCCGACCATCCACCTGGACCGCCCTCAAGCCGCTGATCCTGCGCCTGCACTTCTATGCCGGGATCCTGATCGCCCCCTTCCTCCTCATCGCCGCCACCACCGGCCTGCTCTACGCCGCCTCCTTCCAGATCGAGAAGATCGTCTACCGGCACGAACTGACCGCCCCGGTCGGCCAGACCCGCCTGCCGCTCGCCCAGCAGGTCGCCGCCGCCCAGGCGGCCCGCCCGGACGGCAAGATCACGGCAGTACGGCTCGCAGCCGAATCCGACGCCACCACCCGGGTCCTGATGAACGTGCCCGGCCTGCCGGAAAGCACCCAGCTGGCGGTCTTCGTCGACCCGTACACCACCCAGATCCGCGGCACGCTCGAAAGCTACGGCAGCTCCGGCGCCCTTCCGGTACGCGCCTGGATCTCCGGCCTGCACCGCCACCTCCACCTCGGCGAGCCGGGACGGATCTACAGCGAGCTGGCGGCCAGCTGGCTGTGGATCGTCGCCCTCGGCGGCCTGGTCCTGTGGATCACCAGGCGCCGCCGCAACCGCCGCCTGCGCACCCTCATCGCCCCGGACCGCTCCGTTTCCGGACCCCGCCGCGGCCTGTCCTGGCATGGGTCGATCGGCCTGTGGGCGGTGCTCGGTCTGCTCTTCCTGTCCGCCACCGGACTGACCTGGTCGAAATACGCCGGGGACAACGTCGACCAGCTACGTACCGCACTTGGCTGGACCACTCCGACGATCTCCGCTTCCTCGGGCGACCACCACAGCGCAAGTAGCGGTCACCAGCACGGATCCGCCGACGTGGATCGCATCGTCCAGGCCGCAGCCGGTAAGGGTCTGTCGGGCCCGCTGGAGATCGTCTGGCCTGGCAAGGCAGGCGCCCCCTACCTGGTCAAGGAGATCGACAAGAGCGTCCCGCAGCGGCTGGACCAGGTCGCCGTGGACGCTACCACCAGCCAGGTGACCGCCGAACTGCGCTTCGCCGACTTCCCGCTGGCCGCCAAGCTCACCCGGTGGGGCATCGACGGCCACATGGGCCTGCTGTTCGGCCTGGCCAACCAGATCCTGCTGATGCTCCTGGCCGCCGGCGTGATCACTCTCATCGTGCTGGGTTACCGCATGTGGTGGCAGCGCCGCCCGACCCGCGGCTTCGGCAAGCCGTACCCGCGCGGCGGCTGGCGCAAGCTGCACTGGGCGATCCTGGCTCCGCTGGCCCTGGTCGTCGTGGCGGTCGGCTGGTTCCTGCCCCTGATGGGCATCTCACTGGCCGCATTCCTGGTCATCGACGTGCTGCTCGGCATTCGTGCCCGAGTGGCCCGATAGGGGTGGCTTTCGGGCAAGTACTCCCGCTGTCATAATGACGGTTGTGTCCCCCGGGGAACCGGCTCTGCGCCTGGGGCGAGCCGCCGTTTTCGCCGTGGTGTGCGTTCTCGTCACCGCGGGTGGGCACCTGTTCGCCGGCGGCGCCGCCGTACCGGCTGAGGCGCTCTTCGCCGGAGGCGTCGGCGCCCTGGGGCTGGCCTACGGGCTCAACGGTCGCGAACGCGGCCGGGCGGCGGTTCTCGGGCTCACGATCACTGCGCAGGCCGCCCTGCATGCTCTGTTCACCTGGGCAGCCCCTGGCTCGGACGTCGACACCGGCCATGGCCATCTCAACGTCGGCATGCTGGCCGTCCACCTGACCGCGGCCTGGCTGACCGGCTGGTGGCTGCACCGGGGCGAGAGCGCGTTCTGGCTGCTGGTCCGGCTGTGGGGAGCCGCCCCGCTCGCCGTACTGCGCTGGCTCCTGACCGCGCGCAACGACTTCCTCTCGCCGGTACGGCACGCCGTACCGGCCGAGGCACCCGCCCCCTGCTCCCCCTGGGAGCTGGTGGCGTGCTTCCATCTCCGCGGACCTCCCGCGAGGCCGCACGCCGGCTGAGGCCGCCGTGCAGCGATGTTCAGGCGCTCCGTCTCCGCGGCAGCGCATCTTCGGTCGTTCCTCGTCTTGGACTCCGCGATGAAATCAATCCTGAGATATGCCCGCCGTTTCCTGCTGGTGGCCGTCTGCGGCGGCACCTTGCTGATGCTCACCTCTCCCGCCGCCTTCGCTCACGATCGCCTCAAGAGCAGCTCTCCCGCCAAGGACGCCAAGGTGGCGGCCGTCAAGGAGATCGAACTCGTATACACCGCCCGCGTCCGATCCCCCACCGTCGTGTTGCACGACGCGGCAGGCAAGAACGTCTCGCTGGGCAAGCCACGCGCCAGCGGACCCAAGGTGGTCGCCGAAGTCGATGAGGAGTTGCAGCCAGGCGTCTATGTGATCGCTTGGCGGGTGGTCTCCTCCGACGGTCACCCGATCGAAGGCGAGATCCCGTTCACCGTGGCCGGCAAGCCATCGCCCAAGCCCAGCCCCACGCTCACGCCCAGCTCCCAGACTCCGACCGAGACCCCATCCGCGACGCCGTCGACGACCTCTCAGCCGTCCGAGGCCGTCAGCAGTGCTGTTCCCAGTGCTGCGGAGCAGCAGAGTCAAGGAATACCCGCCTGGTTGTGGGTGACCGGCGCCGTGCTGCTGGCGATCGGCGCGGGCCTCGGACTCCGATCCAGGCGCCGTGGCGATACGGAGCCTACGGAATGAATGCCTTGCGCCATATCGATCGGGTATCACTCTTGCCTGCTTCGTTACGCCTGTCCGACGTGACCTGCCACCACGGCAAGGTCACAGCAGCGGACCGGGTGAGCCTGGATCTCGCTCCTGGCGAGCACCTGGCCATCACCGGCACCAACGGCTCGGGAAAGAGCACCCTGCTGCGCGCCATCCTCGGCCTGCACCGCCACACGACCGAGTTGATCGAGGTCGCAGGCGAGCAGGCCAGGAACTCGGCCGACTGTGAAGCTGCCCGCCGTACAGCTGGCCCTGGTGGCGCTGGTGCTCGGCTCGGTGAGCCTGCCCATCGTCGGCGTGTTCATCGTCGGGCTGGACATCATGCCGGACCGCTTCGCGATGATGCACGTCGCCCTGCTTGGCATCGCGATCGGCCTGCTGACCGGGCTCGATCCGCTGCTGTGCGCGCTGGTGCTCTGCGGCCTGTCCGGCGGGGCGCTCACCCCGCTGGCGCGCAGTTCCACCGGCCTGTCCGGCGCGATGGGGCTGCTGATGACGCTGGCCATCGCTGCCGCCCTGCTCGTGCTGTCGCTGTCGGGCGTCAACGCCAACGGCGCCTTCGAGCTGCTGTGGGGCTCCATCCTGGCCACCCAGCCGAGGGACGTCATCGTGCTGGCCACACTCGCGGTGCTCGTCCCGATCCTGTACGGCTTGCGCCGCCGCGACCTCGCCCTCCTCCTCCACGACCGGGAACTGGCGCTGTGCTCGGGCGTGGCGGTGGAGCGGCTCACGCTGATCCTCCTGGTGGTGATCGCCGTCGCCATCGCCTCGGCGATCCGCCTCACCGGCGCCCTGCTGGTCGACGCGCTCACCCTGCTGCCCGCCCTCGCCGCCCGCCGAGTCGGCAGCTCGCTACCCGCCATGATCCGCTCGTCGATCGTCTTCGGCCTGGCCTTCAACCTGGGCGGATTCATCCTCGCCCTGCTCTTCGACTTCCCGCCCGGCCCCACGCTCGTCGTGGTCGGCGGAGTCTGCACCCTCCTGCTTCACTTCATCCCTCTCGAAAGGTCATCCACGCGATGAGAATCCTTCTCTGCGCCGTCCTCGCGCTGCTCCTCACGGCCTGCGGAGCCGGCTCCGAGACCGCGGCCAAGCCGACCGGCGGGCTGAAGGTGGTCGCCGCCTCCAGCTGGGAGGCCGGCTTCGCCAGCCCGTCGTGGTCTCCCAGGCCTTCGTCGCCTGGGCCGCGGACCTGGCCGGTGTCCAGCCCGCCGGGGTGTACGGCCCGCAGCCGCCCACCGCCGGCCAGCTCTCCGAACTGGCGGCCAAGAAGCCCCGGCTGATCCTCGACAACTCGGCCATGCCCGGCGGCGACGCGCTGGCCAACGTCGGCGCCACCCGCGTCGTGATCGACAACTTCCCCGGTGACGGCTTCGACCTGCTTGCGATGTACCGGGCGAACGCGGACGCCATCATCGTGTCGAACGTCGGGTAATTGAGCCAGCCCGTGCGCAGGGTATTAAGCCACTTGAAGCGTGGTGCTCACGAAGGACAACGGGGCCTTTTGGGCGTTATGTGTTGGATGAGAGTTTCCGGCCTAGTCTTGGGGTCGGTGTGACCACGGGGTGACCTGCCCTGTTACGAGATGGTCTGCGGTTGCTCCACCCGCCGCCGGGCGAGCCGATGACGTACTGTCGGCTAGCGAGGATCGAGCGCGGGCATAGCGGTAGCCCGCTCTGCAGGGAAAACTCTGCGGAGGACTTCGGCGTCGCCCTGGAGGCGTCCCGCAGAGAGCGCCTGGTCGATTGTGAGCGCGCCAGCCGCAAGCCCGATAACAATCTCTGGTGCGGCCGTGAGAATCGTGCCCGGCCAGCCGTCGGGCTGGACGAGCGCGCGCGGACCGTGTTCGTCGATGTGCAAGACAATGAGGAAGCCTTCGACCTCGAAGCCGAGTTCGAGCGCAGGAGCCGCGGTCACATCTCGAAGCAGTGCCGGCAGCGCGAGCGCCAGCCAGCGCGGCTGGAACGAATCGCCGCCACGTCCTGTCATCAACAGCGGCGCGCCCCACCTGCCCAGCGCCTCCATCGGCTCGCGGAGTCCAGCGCCCCACGGCGTCAGGGCGTAGAGGACTCCCGCATCTCCAAGCTGCCGCTCGACAATCCCGTTTCCCTCCAGGCTCCGCAGTCGCTCCGCCAAGAGGTTGGTCGCGATCCCGGCGAGGGAGGTCTTCAGCTCGTTGTAGCGCAGCGGACCGGGAAGCAATTCGCGCACGATCAGGAGGTTCCAGCGGTCACCCACCACGTCCAAGGCGCGGGCTAGTCCGCAGAACTGTCCGTAGGAGCGACTAGAAGAATGCTTGATATTTTCCATCGCAGTTGATTGTATCAATCGCCTTAGCGCCGTCGCCAAGCGGGGCTCGGATCGCCTCGGTGTTCAGACAATCAAGGAGTTACGCCATGGAGATCAACTGGCTTGCCACCGTGCTCGCAATCGTCGTCGGCATGGTCGTGGCGTTCGTGTGGTACAGCAAGAAGGGCTTTGGGATCATCTGGTGGAAGTTGACCGGCATAGCTCCCGAAGACTCCAAGAAGGCCAGCAAAAGGAACATAGTCCAGCTCCTCATCGCGAACAGCGTGACGGCGCTCGGACTGGCGGCCGGCATCGAGATCGCGTCGGCGGCTACTGAAGACGATTCAGTGTGGCTGGCGCTGCTGGTCGGTCTCGTGGCGTGGCTGGTGTTCTCGGCAACCACGCTCCTGCAGCACAATGCCTTCGAGCTGAAACCTCCGAAGCTGACCCTCATCAACAGCAGCTATCAGCTGGTGCTGTTTCTCGCCATGGCACTGGTGATCGGGCTGCTGTAGCGTCCGCGCCAGACCTGCCGCACCACCCAGCCCGATCATCCTGACCGCGGCGCCCGCCACGAAGACCAGCGGGACGGACCGCACCCCGCGGTCAAGAACGGTACTCATCGGCAAACGCACCGCGGTGGTGTTCGGTGGGGCGCCGATCACCCCCAGCCACGGATGATGCTCTGCTGAGTCAGGCGATCGTCGGCCTCAGCTATTTGTCGTCCTTCGCGCGTCCTGACGTGCTGGTCTTGCCGGGTCGTTTGTGCGGCCGGTAGCTGGGGCCGTCCATGAAGACGCGGTAGCTGGAGTTGATGAGCCTGTCGAGGAGGGACTCGGCGACAACGGGATTGGGAAACAGCGGGCCGGGTGAGTTCGGCCAGTCGTTTGGGCCAGGTGTGGTCGGCGTGTCCGCCGGCCAGGTGGGCCAGGGCGCGGGAGGTCTTGATGAAGCGCACGTCGAGGCCGTGACGGATGACCTGCTGGCCCAGGGCTTGGGCGATATGCGACTTTCCAACGCCGACGGGACCGAACAGGATGATCGATTCCCCGGCGTGGAACAAGCGCAGCGCGGCCAGGTCACGCAGTTGGGCGGCCGGTAGCTTCGGTGAGGCGGCGAAGTCGAAGCCTTCCATGGTGACCGGCTCGTCGAACCGGGCCTTGCGCTGGCGCCGGGCGATCGCCGCGGACTCCCGGCGGGAGATCTCGTCCTCGCACAACACTTGCAGGAAGTCGATATGCCCGAGTTCTCCGGCGCGGGCCTGGGCCAGGCGAGCCTCCAGGGTGTCGAGCATGCCGCCAAGTTTGAGGGTGCGCAGCGCTTTGTCCAGCGCGCCGAGTTCGATGCTGGTGGCCATGATCCGTATCCTTCCGAGAGTGAATTTGCCAGGCTCCCGCGCCCGTTGTTTGGCGACAGGCCGGGTGCGGGAGCCGATGACGCGCGGGTGCCGATCAGGACGCTTCGGAGGTCTGGGCCTCGTGCAGCGGCACGACGTTGTCATAGACCGCCAGATCGGCGAACAGTTCGGTCGGGCCACGCAAGAACGCTCCCGCCCCGCCATCTCCGGCCGGCCGGTCATTGTCGCGCAGGTGTTCCAGATCGGCGGCCAGGATGCCTTTGATAGTGCGGTAAGAGGGGTCGCCGGCGGCCAGCGCCTTGACGCAGGCGGCTTCCAACCGCTCGGGGTTGTGCTTGTCGGCCATCGCCAGAACCCCTTGGGCGGAGCGAAGGTGATACAGGGCATTGTCGGCGAGGAGTTCGTCGATGACCGCGACGCAGCCCGGACCGATCTCGGAGGCCTTCTTGCGGCACCAGGCGGGCGTGCGCATGTGGAAGGCGATCTTCTCCGGCGGATAGTCGGCCAGGTCGGTCTGCTTGCCCCGCGGTTTGCGCACGTGCGTCTTGACCAGCATGCCGTCGTAGAGGAACTGCACCAGATTCACGGTCACCCGCACAGTCAGGTGCTTGCCGATGTACTTCCACGGCACGGAATACAGCACCTTGTCCACCGAGCAGTGGATGTCGCGGCCAACCTTGGCACGGAACCAGCGGGCCAGCTCGAACGGCTGATGCGGCAGCGGAAGCAGCTTGGGCTGCTCCACGCTCCGAAACACCTTCAGCGGGGCCGCCCCCTCCAGAGGACGGCAGGCGCGCTGCCCGGCCACCTCCTCACACCAGCGCAGGGCCTTGGCCTCCATGTCGGCGATCGAGGTGAAGTCTTCCTCTCGGCCGCGCCAGAAGCTGTCGCGGATATACGGCATCGGCCGTTCGATCTGCGGCTTGTCCTTCGGTTTGCCGCTGCGCGCCGGGTCGATCAGCACGCGGTAGTGAATGCCGAGCTCAGCATACGATTTGTTGATCTTCGGGTCATAGAGGTCGGGCCGGTCCACTCCGGTTTTCAGGTTGTCCGGCACGATCCGCGCTGGAGCGCCCCGGAAGAACTCGAACGCCTCCACATGAGCTTGGCACCAGGCGTGCTGATCCATCGTGATGACAGGCTTCACGAACAGGTGTCTGCTGCAGCACAGCACCATGGCTGTGAACGGACACGAATTTCTGGCTCTGTCTCACTCCACGGGGTAGCGGTTACAGCATGTGAGTTCTGGTGCGATTGGTGTTGGTCGCGGTCCTGTAACACGCTGCGCATGG
>NZ_JBHZBH010000052.1:0-18006 GCF_042754765.1 Nonomuraea sp. NPDC059194
AGGCTGGGGCACGCCAGCACAGTCACATACCCCAGCCTTCTCGCGCAGGGAAACCGATCGATCACCTCGTGCGATCTAGCCATGTAGTACTAGCCGCCGGTGGCGGCATCTTCAATTCCTCCGGGGTGGTGACGATACGCAACAGCACCATCCGCGACAACACCGCAGCGGGCGAGTCAGAGGGCGATGGCGGCGGCATCGCCAGCTTCTTTGGCTCTCTCACCCTGATCGACAGCACTGTGCGCGGTAACGTCGCCACGGGTGCTGACGCCGCACAGGGCGGTGGAGTGTTCTCATTCGACAACACTCTGAACATCACCAGAGGCATCGTCTCAGGAAACAGCGTCGACGCTCCCACCGTTGCGGGCGCCGGGATCTTCGCCGCTTTCGGCGGGACAGCGCAGATCAACGGGGCCGTTGTAAGGGGCAACATCGCGACCGCCTCCGGCGCCACCGGCGAGGCCCTAGGCGGCGGCATCTACAACAGCGACCCGATGACGTTGCGCAACAGCCTCGTCACCGTCAACGTGGCCATGGCCACCGGAGGTGGTACTGCCACCGGCGGCGGTGTTCTGAACGAGGGCGCGCTGACCCGGCAGTTCACCGCGATCGTGGCCAACGTCCCCGACAACTGCGTCAACCGCGGTTCCGGCACCGGTTGCTGACCTGAGCACCTGGAAAGTCGTCGCTGGCCCACCCGGGAGACCGATTCACCCATGGCCCAGGCCAGGAACCCCACTGGTCTGGGCCGGCCAGCGAAACCCGACGGTTGGTCGTCGCGGGGACCTTCCCGGCCCCGGGAGGTTGTGGTGTGGCGGGTCGGCGAGAATGGGAGGCATGACCGTCCCCGAAATCGACGTCACCCAGCTGCCCAGCGGCGCCTTCCTGCTCGACGTCCGTGAGAACGACGAGTGGGTCGCCGGACACGCCCCCGACGCCACCCACATCCCGCTCGGCGAGCTCCAGGCCCGTGTCGACGAGCTCCCGTCCGGCCCCGTCTACGTCGTGTGCAGGGTCGGCGGCCGGTCCGCGCACGCCGCCGCGTGGCTGAACCACATCGGCCGCGACGCGGTCAACGTCGGCGGCGGCATGCAGTCGTGGGAGACGGCGGGCAAGCCCATGGTCAGCGAGTCGGGTCAGCCGCCCTTCGTCGCCTGACTCACTTCAGCAGCTTCGACATCCGGCGGTCGGCCAGGATCTTGCCCTCGGTCTGACACGTCGGGCAGTACTGCAGCGACGAGTCCGCGAAGGACACCTCGCGGATCGTGTCGCCGCACACGTCGCACGGCTGCCCCGTCCTGTTGTGGACGCGCAGCCCCGACTTCTTCTCGGCCTTGAGGTCCTTGGCGGCCAGCCCGTGGGCGCGCTCCACCGCCTCGCGCAGCGTGGTCACGATCGCCTCGTGCAGGTCAGCGATCTGCGCGTCGGTCAGCGTCGCGGCGATCTTGAAGGGTGACATCTTCGCCGCGTGCAACACCTCGTCGGAGTAGGCGTTGCCGATGCCCGCGATGATCTTCTGGTCTCTGAGCAGGCCCTTGATCTGGGTACGGTTGCCGTCCACGATCCGCTTCAACGCCTGCGCCGTGAACTCGGGAACGAGCGGGTCGGGCCCCAGCGAGGCGATGCCGGGCACCTGCATCGGATCCTTGACGACGTAGACGGCCAAGCGCTTCTGCGTGCCCGCCTCGGTCAGCTCGAAGCCGGGCGCCATGCCCTCGTCGTCGGGCGCCAGCCGTACCCGGACGGCGAGCGGAGTCTTGCCAGGGCGGACGGGTTTGGCGCCCGACAGGTCGTCGCGCCAGCGCAGCCAGCCCGCCCTCGACAGGTGGGTGACCAGGTGGAGGCCGTCGCAGTCGAGGTCGAGGAACTTGCCGTGCCGCGCCACACCGGTCACGCTCAGCCCGCCGAGCGCGGTGACCGGCGGGTCGAAGGTCTTGAGCGCCTGGAAGGCGACCACGTCGACGGCCAGGACCGTGCGGCCGACCGCCCGCTCGCGCAGGAACTCGGCGAGCGACTCCACTTCGGGAAGTTCCGGCATGGGTCCAGACTAAAGGGCGCGACGGCCCGACGCCGGGATGCCCGATGCGGGGATACCGGGTGCCGTGCTGCCGGGCTTCTGGTGCCGAGGCGTCCGGTGCCGAGGCGTCCGGTGCCGAGGCGTCTGGTGCCGAGGCGTCTGGTGCCGAGGCGTCCGGTGCCGGGGCGTCCGGTGCCGGGGCGTCCGGTGCCGAGGCAGGGGTCAGGGGACGTCCCAGAAGGCCAGTTCGTGGCGCATGCCCTCGCTGAACAGCGCCTTCGCCCTGGAGAGGTCAGGGGCCGCCTCATCGATCATCTCGGCGATCCGCCCGGTCAGGGCGGCGAAACCGGGGTCGGCGTAGGTGTCGACCCAGGCGCGGTAGCGGGGTTCCTCCGGCTTGTTCTCCGCGAGGATCCGGCCGAGCGTCGAGTAGCCCCACATGCACGGGTAGAGCGCGGCGAGCCCCTCGGCGTAGTCGGCGGCCGACTCCAGCAGGAACGAGGTGTAGGCCGCGCACGCGGGGCCCTTCTTCGCGCCGTCCAGGTCGGCGTCGAACTCCGCCGACAGCGACCGGTGGAGCGACAGCTCGTCATGGTAGGTCGTGTGCGCCAGGTCCACCAGGTCGCCGAGGTGCGCGGCGGGCGCCTGCCAGGCCAGCCTGGCGAACACGCGCACGTAGTCGTGCAGGAACAGCCAGTCCTGTTCGAGCCAGGACCTGAAGACCTTCTCCTCGAGGTCTCCCCTGCCGATGCCCACGACGGTGGGGTGCGCGAGCTGCGCGTCGAGCAGAGGACGGCCAAGGGCGTGCAGTTCCGCGGAAATCGACATATCCGGCAAGTTACCGGTTCTCCGGAGTGAGGGCGGCAGCGCCGAACGACACGCTGAACCGCTTGCACCAGATCGACACGCTGGTGAGGCTGTCGAGGTCGGCGTCGGCGGGGATGGCGTAGTTGGCGTTGCCCTTGTTGCCCTTCAGGTGGCCGAGCTCCAGGTAGGCGCCGTCGTCGAAGGTGCGCCACGAGTCGGTGACCGGCTGGTCGCTCAGCCAGACGCGCAGGTCCGGGCCGTCGGAGGTGGACAGGCGCTCGATCCGCAGGACCCGCCTGCCGTCGGGGAGCCTGAGCACCTTCGCGACACCCGTGGTCTTGTGCTCATGCGTCCGGAAATTTCCGGACAGGAGCACTGTGGCCGCGGGAGCCGTACCGACCCCCGCCTGGCCCGTGGGTGACTGGCCCGGGAGCGGCTGGCCCTGGGCCGACGGGCTCCGGGACGGCTCCGCCGACGGTACGGCGACCGCCGCAGGGAAGGGCTCGTTCACCTCCACGGTCGTGAAGAGCCGCCACGGCTGGAACAGGTACATCGCGACCCCGAACACCACCGCCGCGGTGATCCAGGTCACTGGATGGCGTAGGAGCTTCATATGCCCACCTGACCACGCGCTGCCCCTGGCAACGCTTACGAGCCCCTTACGGCATAGGGTCGGGGCATGACCGTCACCATCGCCGAAGAGGTGCTGCTGCTCGCCCACAGCGAGGACGATGGCAGGCAGCTGATCGGCTCCACCGAGCTCGGCGCCGCGCTCGGCGGTGCCGTACTGGCCGAACTGGCCGTCGACGACCGCATCGAGCTGTCGCAGAAGAAGGTCGTCGTGAAGAACGCCGCCGGCAGCGGCGACGCCGACCTCGACGACGTCCTGACCCGCATCGCGGAAGACAGCAAGGAGCGCAAGCCCGCCTGGTGGGTCAGCAAGATCGGCACCCCCAAGCTGAAGGCCCGCCTGCTGACCAAGCTCGCCGACGCCGGGGTACTGACGCAGCAGCGCGGCAAGGTGCTCGGCGTCTTCCCCACGACGCGCTGGCCTGAGGCCGACGGCAGCG
This sequence comes from Nonomuraea sp. NPDC059194, assembly GCF_042754765.1. Classification (NCBI taxonomy): domain Bacteria; kingdom Bacillati; phylum Actinomycetota; class Actinomycetes; order Streptosporangiales; family Streptosporangiaceae; genus Nonomuraea; species Nonomuraea sp. NPDC059194. The sequence goes on from NZ_JBHZBH010000052.1 coordinate 3,895, forward strand.
TGGAGGCGGAGGTCCGCGAGCGGGTGGCGGGCGTGCTGTCCGGAGCCGAGCCCGACGCGCGTACGGCGGTGCTGATCGCGGTCATGCACGCCTGCAAGCTGGACCGCAAGGCCTTCCCAGGGGCCAGCAAGGAACGCATCAAGGAGATCACCGAGGGCGAGTGGGCCGGCGATGCGGTCGCCAAGACCATCGCCGACATCAACGCGGTCATCATGATCGCCGCGACCACCGCGGCCATCAGCGCAGCCGTCGGCGCCTCCGGCTGAGCCGTACCCGCTGGTAAACCTCAAGCTGAGCCGACCCGGCTCCGCATCCGACTGATCCCCTCCGGTTGAGCCGACCCCGGCTCAACCGGCCGCCCGGGAGGTCAGCTCTTGTCCAGGACGTCCTTCGGGACCGGCCTGTCCTCCTTCAGGGCGTCGAACAGCTGGGTCGCCGCGGCCCGGTCCCACTTGACCGCGTCGCCGCCCGCCACGCTCTCGTTCCCGCCGAACGGCACCACGGTCGTCACCGGGTCGCCCCCCATCGCCAGCCCGAGCGACAGCAGGTCGAACGCGCCGGTGGAGCCGTCGACCCGCACCGCGTCGGTGGCCCCCATCGCCAGCGGGATCGAGGTGAACGGGTTGATCAGCACGCCGGGGCTGGCCGCCTTCTTCACGACCGCGCTGAGGAACTGCCGCTGCCGCTTGGTCCGCTCGAAGTCGGGCAGCGCCCCGCCCTTCCTGGTGCGGACATAGCCGAGCGCGGTGCCGCCGTCCATCTCCTGGCAGCCCTTCTTGAGCTTGAGGCCGGCCTTGGGGTCGTTGATCGCGTTCTTGACGCAGATCTCCACGCCACCCACCGCGTCGACGATGTCGACGAACCCGGCGAAACCGACCTCCATGTAGTTGTCGATCCTGATGCCGGTGACGTTCTCGACCGTGCGGGTCAGCAGTTGGGGTCCGCCGATGGCGAAGGCCGCGTTGAGCTTGTTGCGCCCCTGGCCCGGGATGCTGACCGCGGAGTCGCGCGGCAGGCTGACCAGGGTGGGCCGGTCGCTGCCGTCGGGGATGTGCAGCAGCATCATCGAGTCGGTGCGCCGGCCGACGGCCCTGCCCGTGGCGAGCTTCTTGCGGTCGGCCGCGGACAGGCCCTCACGGCTGTCGGAGCCGACCAGCAGCCAGTTGGTGCCCGGGGTGTCAGCGGGGCGGCCCTCGTAGTCGTCGAGCACACCTTCGACGCTCTTGATCCGTCCGTTGATCCAGAAGAACCCGACGACGGACAGCACCAGCAGGACGGCGACCACCCCGGCGAGGATCTTCAGGATGGTGCCGCCCTTGATCCGGCCACCGAGCCGGGGCCCGCCAGGCGTGCGGGGGGCGCGGGGCTCCTTCGGCGGTTTGCCGAGCGGGCGGACCGGGCTGTTGCCGGAGCGGGCCTTGCCGTACACGCGGGAGGAGGATCGCGGCGGCTCGGCCGCGGACGGCGGCGCGTTGACCCTGGTGGGCTCGGCGCCGGGGACCTGGTGCGCGGGCGCGCCACCCGAGCGCATCGGGCCGCCCTGCGGCCTGGGCAGCGGGCGGGCGTCACCTGGCGAGCGCATGGCCCTGGTGCGGTCGTCCTCGGTCACGTCGTTTTCTCCCCCTCGCTATGGCTTCGACGGTACTTCGTACCTCCCGCAAGTGCAGACTGCTCGGTAAGGATTTACCACGGAAAAGTACGCGGACCGGACGTGAAGTCCCTCCGGAAACATCTGACGCCACCTGGGTCGTTACGGTTGTGGGAAACCTCGACCGAAAGGATGATCGTGTCCGCTCCGGACCCATGGAGTACTAGCCCGTGCATCCGCACGGGACCCTCTGCGAGCTCGAAATGAGCGCTTATCTCGGCATTCTCGCCCTCTTCCTGCTGACCGCGGCGACCGGTTACTTCGTCGCCCAGGAGTTCGCCTTCGTCGCCGCCGACAGGGGCATCCTGCGCGAGCAGGCGAACGCCGGTGACGCGGCCGCCGAACGGGCGCTGCAGGTCACCTCTCGTCTGTCGTTCATGCTCTCCGGCGCGCAGCTCGGCATCACCGTCACCGCGCTGCTCGTCGGCTACCTCGCCGAACCGGCGATCGCGACTCTCGTCCGGCCCCTGCTCGGTGACCTGCCGGTGGCCTTCTCCGCGGCCTTCTCCGTGGCCATCGGCGTCTTCGTGGCGACCGTCATCCAGATGGTGCTCGGCGAGCTCGCCCCGAAGAACCTCGGTATCGCCAAGCCCGAGCCTGTGGCCAAGTTCCTGGCCCGTTCGACGCTGATGTACCTGGCGGTCGCGGGCCCGGTCATCAAGCTGTTCGACTCGGCCGCCACCGGCCTGCTGCGCCGGGTGGGAGTCGAGCCCGTGGAGGAGGTGGAGCACGGCGCGACCCCGGAGGAGCTGTCCAGGATCATCGCCGAGTCCACCCGGGCGGGCGAGCTGCCGCCGCGGCTGTCGGACCTGCTGGAGCGGGCGCTGGAGTTCGGCGACCGCATCGCGGAGGAGGCCATGGTCCCCCGGCCGCGCGTGGTCGTGCTGCGCGACGACCGCTCGATCTCCGACCTGATCGAGACGATGCGCGAGTGCGGCCACTCGCGCTACCCGGTGCTCGGTCCCGAAGGCGACGTGGTGGGCGTGACCGGCGTGCGCGAACTGCTGGCCTCCGGCCTGGAGGACGGCCCCATCAGCGCGATCACCAGGCCCGCGCTGCTCGTCCCCGACTCGCTGCCGCTCCCGCTCGTGCTGGAGCAGATGCGCGGCGCCAAGGACGACCTCGTCTGCGTCATCGACGAGTACGGCGGGCTGGCCGGCGTCATGACCGTCGAGGACCTGGCGGAGGAGCTGGTCGGCGAGCTCGTCGACGAGAACGACCCCGAGCCCGTCGGCGCGATCGAGCGCCCCGGCGGCGTCTGGGACGTCCCCGGCACCCTCAGGCTGGACGAGATCGAGCGGGCGACCGGAATCGCGCTCCCCGAGAGCGACGACTACGACACCGTGGCCGGCCTGGTGCTGGCCAGGCTGGGCCGGATGGCCGAGCCAGGCGACAGGGTGACCGTCGAGCTTGTCGCCGACGCCGACCCGTTCGAGGACGAGGCCCCCGAGGCGCAGGCCGTCATCACGGTGCTGTCGCTGCAGCGCCGCGTTCCCGAGTGGGTACGGCTCGCCCCCGCCCCGCACCACGCGGAGGTGGGCAAGTGGACCTGAACCCGCTCGCCCTCCTCGTCCTCAGCCTCGCGCTGCTTGCCTTCAACGCGTTGTTCGTGGCCGCCGAGTTCGCCTTCGTGTCGTCGCGCAGGCACCGCCTGGAGGAGATCGCCTCCGGCAGCGGCAGGCTGACCAGGCTCGTCGCCAAGTCGGCGGTCGGCGGCGGCAAGCAGCTGTCGCTCATGCTGGCGGGCGCGCAGCTCGGCATCACGCTGTGCACGCTGGGCCTCGGCATGGTGACCGAGCCCGCGATCGAGCACTACCTGGAGCCCGTCTTCGGCTGGCTGGGCCTGCCAGAGGGCCTGCGGGCACCGGTCTCCCTGGCGATCGCGCTGGCCCTGGTCACGTTCCTGCACATGGTCGTCGGCGAGATGGCGCCCAAGTCGTGGGCGCTGACCCACCCCGAGGCGGCCGCGATGCTGCTGACGGTGCCCTTCCGCGCCTTCACGTGGCTGGTGCGCCCGCTGCTGTGGGCGCTGAACGGCTTCACCAACCTGATCCTGCGCCTGTTCGGGGTGCACGCCCGCGACGAGCTGGCTACCACCAGGACGCCGCGCCAGCTGGCCATGCTGGTCGGCGAGTCGGGGCGGATGGGCCTGCTCGACCGCGAGGAGCACGACCTGCTCACCAGGGCGCTGCGGCTGCAGGCCGAGGGCATCGAGCGGCTCATGGTCCCGATCGACAGGGTCGTCATGGTTCCCGCCGACGCGGGCGCGGACCAGATCAGGCGGGCCGCGGGTCAGAGCGGGCACCTGCGGCTGCTGGTCGGCACGCCGTACGAGATCAGGGGCGTGCTGCACGCGCGCGACGCCGTGCTGCGCCCCGAGGCGACGGCGGGCGAGCTGGCGCGGCCGCTGCCGCGCCTGGCGTGCGTCACGCAGGTGCCCGAGGCGGTGGCGGCCCTGCAGGACGCGCGGGCGCACCTGGGCCTGGTGACGGCCGGCGACCAGTCGGTGATCGGCATGGTGAGCCTGGGCGACCTGCTCGGCGAGCTCCTGGACACCAGAGCGGCCTGAACCAGAGCGGCCTGACCGGCAGGTTCCCCCCGGCCCACGGGCCGGGGGGAACCTCGGGTCACAGGCTGGGTGGAAACCTCGGGTCACGAACCACGGGCCCCGAGACCACGAGCCGGAGAGCCTGGGTCACGGGGCGGGGGTCGTGAGTGAGGCTCGCCACCCCCGGCGACGTGCGGATCATCCCAATCGCTCAGCTCTCAGCGAAACACCGGAAAGTACGACAAGGTCATGTAAGTGACATGAAAGCGGCCTGCAAGGGGCCTCAGGTAGCGTCTCCCACGAAGGCGCAGGCCGCGACCAAAAAACAAGCCCCGGCTCTTGCGAACCGGGGCTCTTCTTCGTCAATGTGGGTCCACCGATGACATCGGTGACCCGGAGTGGGCGAGGAGGGATTTGAACCCTCACGTCCTTTCGGACACACGGACCTGAACCGTGCGCGTCTGCCGTTCCGCCACCCGCCCTTGTGGGTGCGGAGAAACAGTAGCACGGATCAGACGCTGGTACCGAACCCGGATACGATCGCATCAAGACGCGGAGAAAAGAGCTGGGTGCAAGAGAGCGACTCAGGAGCCACAGGCACCCCAGCGGCCGCGACGATATGCACGGAGGAAGGGAGGTACCCGGTGGGAGTCCTTCAGCGCTTCGAGCGCAGGCTCGAAGGCTTGGTTGAGGGGGCCTTTGCGCGGGCGTTCAAATCTGACCTTCAGCCGGTCGAGGTCGCCAGCGCGGTACAGCGGGAGATGGACGAGCGGGCCGCCATCGTGGCTCAGGGCCGGACGCTCGTGCCCAACGACTTCGTGGTGGAGCTGTCGACGACCGACGCCGAAAGGCTCGAGGTCTACGCCGACAGCATCAGCCACGAGCTGGCCAACCTCGCCAGGGAGTACGCCAAGGAACAGGGCTACTCCTTCGTGGGACCGGTCCGGGTCCGTTTTGAAACGGCCAACGACCTGGCGGTCGGGTTGTTCCGCATCCGCTCAGGCGTCATCAGGGGGGCGACGGTCGAGCAGGACGAGATCCGTCAGCCCAAGAGCGATCTGCCGGCCTCCAGGCCGGGGGCGTTCGGGGGCAAGCCGCGGCTGCTCGTCTCCACCCAGGACGATCCGCAGGGTGACCGCTCCTACGAGCTGACCACTCCGGTGACCTTGCTCGGCAGGGGCACCGACTGCGATCTTCGTCTTGTCGATCCGGGTGTCTCCAGGCACCACGCGGAGCTGCGCGTCGAGGGTCCGCAGGTCGTGCTCGTCGACCTCGGCTCCACGAACGGCACTTTCGTCAACGGCCAGCCGGTACGCAGGATCGAGCTCCAGAACGGCACACGTGTCACCCTGGGGCGCACGACTCTGGTTTTCCGGCGCGATTAGAGGTAGACAAACGGTCCATGTCCGAGCTCACGCTGCTGCTGATCCGGCTCGCCTTCCTGGCGGTGCTGTGGTTCTTTGTCATTGCCGCAGTCGGGGTGATCCGGACCGACCTGTTCGGTTCACGCACCGCCCCAGCGGCTCCACGAGCCAAGGCGGCAAGTCCCAAACCGGTCGCCAAGCCCAAGAGCAAGAAGGGGGAGCCGCGCCAGCTGGTCGTCACGGGCGGCCCCCTGCAGGGCACCACCATCACTCTCATGGAGACGCCCATCACCATCGGCCGGGCGAACGACGCCACGCTGGTCGTAACCGACGACTACGCTTCCAGCCGACATGCCCGACTCTTCCCTCAGGACGGTCAGTGGATCGTGGAAGATCTTGGCTCAACCAACGGCACGTATCTCGACCGCTCGAAAGTCACCCGCCCGACCCCGGTGCCGCTCGGAGTTCCGATCCGTGTCGGCAAGACAGTCATTGAATTGCGCAAATGACCATCGCACTCCGCTACGCCGCCCGCTCGGACGTCGGCCTCCTCCGCGAAGGAAACGAGGACTCGGCGTACGCTAGCGGCCGCCTGCTCGCCGTCGCCGACGGCATGGGCGGGCACGCACACGGCGAGGTGGCGAGCTCCGTCGCCATCGCCGCAATGGCATCTCTCGAGGAGAGCCAACAGGGGGGTGACCTGCTCAACGCCATCGAGGCAGCGGTACGCGAAGCCAACCGCAAGCTCCACGAGATGGTCGGGCGGGATCCCAGCCTCAAGGGCATGGGCACCACTCTCACCGCGATGCTCTGGAACGGCACCCAGGTCGCGCTGGTGCACGTCGGCGACTCGCGCGCCTACCTGCTCAGACGCGGGGAGCTCTACCAGATCACCCACGACCACACGCTCGTCCAGCAGCTGGTGGACGACGGGCGGATCACTCCTGAGGAAGCGGCGACGCATCCGCAGCGGTCGATCCTCCTGCGGGCGCTCGACGGCAGCGGCGAGGTCGATCCCGACCTCACGCTGCGCGAGGCACAGCTCGGCGACCGATATCTGCTCTGCTCCGACGGGCTGTCGGGGGTGGTGAGCGCCGAGACGCTGCACGCGACGCTCACCAACATCGACGACCCCGAAGAGGTCGTCCGCCAGCTCATCGACCTGGCGAACAGAGGCGGCGGCCCCGACAACATCACCTGCGTGCTGGCCGACGTGGTGGATCTCACCGAGACCCCGCAGGTGCCGACCGAGGCGGCGGTGGTCGGCGCGGCCGGCATGAACCGCCTGCACCCGAGTTCCCCTGGGGACCCGGCGGGGCGAGTGAGCGCGGTGACCGCACCCCAGCCGGTGTTCACCGATGACGGCGATGACGACTACCGGGGCGCTGAGGCGTCCGGTCGGGTCAGGCGGCGTCGCGTGTGGCCCGTGCTGGTCTCCGTGCTTGGTGTGGCCGCGGTGGCCGCCGGTGCCGGCGGCTACTTCGGCTGGCAGTGGGTCCAGGACCAGTACTTCGTCGGAGCCAGGGGCGACGAGGTGGTCGTTTTTCGCGGAGTGCAGCAGGAGGTGGGCCCGATCCAGTTCTTCGAGGTGATCAAGCCCACCGGCCGCAAGCTCTCCCAGCTGTCCAGCACCGAGCAGGCGCTGGTGAAGGACGGCATCGAGGTCGCCAGCGAAGTCGAGGGCGTCAGCAAGATAAACAGCCTGAAGTTCAACGCCACCGAGCAGCAGAAGGCGAGCGAGCCCAAAGCCTCGGCCACCCCGTCCTCCTCCCCGACCAAGACGAGGTCCCAGTAGGTGAGCGAAGTGGTCGCGACCCCCGTTCCCATGCCCGCGAAGCGGCGTGCGGCGCAGCTGTTCATGCTGGCCGGCGCCGTGGCGATCGTCATGGGGGCCTACGCCAACGTGGGCCTGGCCGTCGACGGCGCCATCCCGGCGGGCATGCTGACGTACGGCCTGAGCCTCGGCGGCCTCATGCTGGCCGCCTACCTCGTGCTGGCCAAGTTCGCCCCATGGGCGGACCCGCTGATCCTCCCGCTGGTCACCCTGGTCAACGGCCTCGGCCTGGTGATGATCTACCGGCTGGAGCTGGCCGGCCAGGACCAGGCGTCGGCCACCAACCAGATCGTCATGACCGGCGTCGGTGTGGTGCTCTTCATCGTGACGCTGATCGTGCTGCGCGACCACCGCGCGCTGCAGCGGCTCACCTACACCGCGGGTTTCATCGGTCTGATCGCGCTGCTGTCGCCGCTGATCCCGGGGCTCGGCCGCGAGTTCTTCGGGGCGCGCATCTGGATCAGCATCTTCGGCTTCACGATCCAGCCGTCCGAGTTCGCCAAGATCGCGCTGGTCGTCTTCTTCGCGGGCTATCTGGTGGCCAAACGCGACGTGCTCGCGCTGGCGGGCAAGCGACTGCTGTTCATCGATCTGCCCCGCGCCCGTGACCTCGGCCCCGTGCTCATCACCTGGGCGGTCGCCCTCGGCGTGCTGGTGATGCAGAAGGACCTCGGCTCCTCGCTGCTGCTGTTCGGCGCGTTCATCGTGATGCTCTACATCGCCACCCAGCGCACCTCGTGGGTGCTGATCGGCGTCCTGCTGTTCGTCGGCGGCGCCTACATCGCGGGGCAGATCTTCAGCCACGTCGGCGACCGCTTCGACGTGTGGCTCGATCCCAGCAACCCCGTCTACTACGATCGCGAGGTCGGCGGAAGCTACCAGCTCATGCAGTCCCTGTACGGCCTGGGCGCGGGCGGCATCCTCGGCACGGGGCTCGGACAGGGTCATCCCAAGGAGATCCCGCTCGCCTACTCCGACTTCATCTTCGCCGCCGTGGGCGAGGAGCTCGGGCTCACCGGCCTGATGGCGCTGCTGCTCATCTACGCGTTGATCGTCGAGCGCGGCCTGCGCACCGCGATCGCGGCCCGCGACCCGTTCTCCAAGCTGCTGGCGGGCGGCCTGTCGTTCATCCTGGCCTGGCAGACCTTCATCATCGTCGGCGGCGTGACCGCGCTCATCCCGCTGACCGGCCTGGTCACGCCCTTCATGTCGCAGGGCGGTTCAGCGCTGCTGGCTAACTGGATCCTTATCGCCCTCCTGGTACGCATGTCTGATGCCGCCCGACGCCCCCCGCCCCAGGCGATCCAGGACGAAGGAATGACGCAGGTGTTCCAGCGATGAACGGGCCTCTCAAGCGCGCGGCCGTGGCGTGTCTCGTCATGTTCGGGCTGCTCATGCTGAACGTGAACTACGTGCAGGCCATCAAGGCGGAAAGCCTGAACGACGACGCCAGGAACAAGCGCAACTTCTTCGACCGCTACGAAGTGCAGCGCGGCCGCATCACGGCGGGCGGCACGATCCTCGCGCAGTCGATCGAGCACAAGAAGGGCGACTACCGCTTCACCCGCGAGTACCCCGACGGCAAGGTCTTCGCGCACGTCACCGGCTACTTCTCGCCGGAGAGCGAGTCGGCGATCGAGCGCGCCACCAACAGCTACCTCGACGCCAGCAACCCCGACCTGCTGCTGCGCAAGAGCATCGACCTGTTCACCGGCGAGCCCACGCGCGGCGCCAACGTCGAGGTGACGATCAACCCGAAGGCGCAGAAGGCCGCCCACGAGGCGCTGTCGGCCAGCGGCAAGCGGGGCGCGGTCGTCGCGCTCGACCCGAAGACCGGCGCGATCCTGACCATGGTCTCGCTGCCCACCTACGACCCGAACGTGCTGTCGGGCACCAACAAGAAGACGGTCTTCGCCGCCTACAACAAGCTCGACGAGGACAAGACCAACGGCCCGCTGGTCAACAGGGCCATCAACCGCACCTATCCGCCCGGCTCGACCTACAAGGTGGTGACGGCGGCGGCGTTCCTGGAGGACGACTCCAGCCGCGACGGGCAGACCATCGTGCCCGCCCCGCAGGTGCTCGACCTGCCCAACACCACCGCCGACCTGCCCAACTCGGGCGGCGCGGCCTGCGGCGGCGGCCAGGTGCCGCTGGTGTACGCGCTGGAACGCTCGTGCAACACGCCGTTCGGCAAGATCGGCATGGATCTCGGCTACGACCGGATGGCCGAGCAGGCCAAGAAGTTCGGCGCCGGTGAGCCGCTCTCGATCCCGATGGGGGTGTCCCAGAGCGACATCGGCCCCCAGGAGGACGCCGCCGCGCTCGCCCAGGCCTCCATCGGCCAGCGCAGCAACCAGATGACGCCGCTGCAGATGGCCATGGTCGCCGCGGGCATCGCCAACGACGGCAAGGTCATGAAGCCCTACCTGGTGCAGAAGATCACCGACGCCAAGAACGACACCGTCGACGAGGCAGAGCCCGAGGAACTGTCCGAGGCCATCAGCCCCGAGACCGCCGGCAAGCTCAAGCAGATGATGGTCAGCGTCGTCAACAACGGCACCGCCAACCGCGCCCAGATTCCCGGCGTCGAGGTCGGCGGCAAGACGGGCACCGCGCAGACCACCCCCGGCAAGGCGCCGCACGCCTGGTTCATCTCCTTCGCGCCCGCCGCGGACCCGAAGGTCGCGGTAGCGGTCATCGTCGAGTCGGGCAGCGCGGGCACCGAGGCCTCCGGCGGCCAGACCGCCGCCCCGATCGCCAAGGCCGTGATGGAAGCGGTGCTCTCGAAGTGACCTCCCCCAGCCGCAGGCTAGGCGAGCGCTACCTTCTGGTATCGCGCATCGCCGTCGGCGGCATGGGCGAGGTCTGGCGCGGCAAGGACGAACTGCTCGGCCGCGAGGTCGCCGTCAAGATCATGAGGGGCGGCATCGCGGCCGACGCCTCGTTCCTGGCCCGCTTCCGCAACGAGGCGCGGATCACCGCAGGACTGTCCGACCCCGGCATCGCCCAGGTCTTCGACTACGGCGAGCAGAGCGATCTGGCCTACCTCGTGATGGAGCTGGTGCCCGGCGAGCCGCTGTCGGCCATCCTGGCGCGCAACGGCGCGCTCGGGCCCGAGGTGGCGCTCGACGTGATCCACCAGACCGCCAAGGCGCTGCAGGCGGCGCACACGGCGGGCATCATCCACCGCGACATCAAGCCGGGCAACCTGCTCGTCACCCGCGAGGGCACGATCAAGGTCACCGACTTCGGCATCGCCCGCGCGATGGAGGCCGCGCCGGTCACCCAGACCGGCACCGTCCTGGGCACCGCGCAGTACGTCAGCCCCGAGCAGGCGCAGGGCCTGCCGCTGACGCCCTCGACCGACCTCTACTCCCTCGGCGTGGTGGCCTACGAGTGCCTGGCCGGCAGCACGCCGTTCCACGCCGACAGCCAGGTGGCGATCGCCCTCCAGCACCTCAGCGCGACTCCCCCGCCGCTCGACCCGGCGATCCCGGCGGCGGTGCGCGGGCTGGTGACGGCGCTGCTGTCGAAGGAACCGTCGATGCGGCCGGCAAGCGCGCGGGAGCTGGCCGAGCGGGCCGCCGCGCTGCGCGAGTCGCTGGTGAGCGCCGACGACTACGGCACCGAGCTGCGCATGCTGACCGATCCCGCCGGGTTCCGCGTCAACCCGCCGTTCGGTGAGGGGCACCGCACGGATCCTGGGTACGGCACGCCCGGCAGCCCATACGGCGGCACGCCCACCCCGGTACCTCCAGGCATGTCCGGCCCGTATGGCACGCCCACCCCGACGTCTCCCGGCACGGCCGACCCGTATGGCGGTCCGCCGACCCCGGTCCCTCCGGGCGGCGGAAGGTATGGCCCGCCCACCCCGGTGCCTTCGGGCGCGGCCGGGCCGTATGGCGGGGCCGGTTCGGAGCCGTATGGCGGGCCCGGTTCGGGGCCGTATGGCGACGATCCGGCGATGACGCGGGTTTCCGAGCCCGCGCGGCGACGCAGGCGGCGCACCACGGTGCTGGTGGCGACGGCCGGATGCGCGGCGGCGGTCGGACTCGGGACATTTGCTATTGCCAATTACGGCCTCGGCGAAACCCCCAACGTGACGGAACCCACAAAAACCATAGAAACTTCGCCGTCCGTCAAGCCGAGCAGGACCAAGACGCCGCCACGCCGCCCCACCACTGTTCCGCCGAGGACCGCTCGGCCGGTACCCTCACGGTCAGCTACGGTAAGCACGTCGGTTTCGCCCACACAGCGGCCGACGCCGACGAAGACGCCAAAGCCGACCCCGACCCCGACCCCGACGCCCACCCCAACGCCCACCCCCACCCCGACGCCAACAGTGACACCGACTGGCTCCCCCGACCCCGGCGAAACCATCCCGCCGAACGAGGAGACGTGATGCGTCGCGGGGTCGATGATGGACACTGGCGGCCCGCGAGCCGGCCGGTACCCAAGATGAACGGTAAGGGACAGTGCAGGAAATGACTCAGCCTCGGCTACTCGGAGGTCGCTACGAGCTCGACGGTGTCGTCGGGCGCGGCGGCATGGCCGAGGTGTATCGCGCACGAGACATCCGACTGGACCGCATCGTCGCGATCAAGACGCTTCGGGCCGACCTCGCGCGCGACCACACCTTCCAGGCCCGTTTTCGTCGTGAGGCCCAGTCCGCGGCGTCGCTGAACCACCCGGCCGTCGTCGCGGTCTACGACACCGGCGAGGACACCACCGACGGCGCGCCCGTGCCGTACATCGTGATGGAGTATGTCGACGGCCGCACGCTGCGCGACCTGCTGCGGGCCGACCGCCGGCTGCTGCCAGAGCGCGCGGTCGAGCTGGTCGACGGCATCCTGCGGGCGCTCGACTACAGCCACCGCGGCGGCATCGTGCACCGCGACATCAAGCCGGCCAACGTGATGATCACCCGCAACGGTGACGTCAAGGTCATGGACTTCGGCATCGCCCGCGCGATGGCCGACTCGGCCGCCACGATGACGCAGACGGCGCAGGTGATAGGGACCGCCCAGTACCTCTCGCCCGAGCAGGCGAGGGGCGAGCGGGTCGACGCCCGCAGCGACATCTACTCGACCGGCTGCGTGCTGTACGAACTGCTGACGGGACAGCCGCCGTTCACCGGCGACTCCCCTGTCGCGATCGCCTACCAGCACGTGCGCGAGGAGCCCATCCCGCCGTCGCAGATCGACCCCGAGATTCCCAAGTGGGCCGACGCGATCGTGCTCAAGGCGATGGCCAAGGACCCCGCCCAGCGCTACCAGAGCGCAGGCGAGATGCGGGCCGACATCCAGCGCGCGATGAGCGGCATGCCGGTCGAGGCGCAGACGATGACCATGGCCGGCAACTACGGCGCAGGCACCCGCACGATGGCCGCGACCCAGGGCGCGGGCCCCGCCGCGCAGCGCACCGGGGCGATCCAGCCCTACGAGTACGGCGACGGCGGCGAGCCCACCCGCGGCGGCAGGCGGCGCGCGAGCGGTGGCGGCGGCGGCACCGTGGTGAAGACCGCGGCGTGGATCCTGATCCCGCTGCTGATCATCGGCGCGTTCGTCTTCGTCGGCTACAAGTTCCTGGGCTCAGGGGGCGGCACGTCCGCGGCGGCGCAGATCACGGTTCCGCCGCTGGCCACGCAGACCCGGGAAGACGCCGAGGCCAAGCTCACCTCGCTCAAGCTGAAGTTCACGGTGACCGAGGCGCCCGACCCCGAGGTCGAGAAGGGCGTGGTCATCAGCTCCGAGCCGCAGGCCGGCACCAAGGTGGACGCGGGCGCGACGATCGCGCTCAAGGTGTCCACGGGGCCGGAGAAGGTCAAGGTGCCCGACGGCCTGATCGGCCTCTCGCCGGAGGACGCGAGGATCGAGCTGGAGAAGGAAGGGCTGGAGGGTGTGGTCACGCCCGTGGTCTCCTCCAGGGCGCAGGACAAGGTCTTCGACACCAAGCCCAAGGCCGGCACGGAGATCGAGAAGGGCGAGTCGGTCAAGCTGTACGTGCCCAAGGCGCAGGTGCCGCTGCCCAGCGTCGTCGGCAAGACGCAGGAGGACGCCGAGCGGGAGCTGAAGGCCGAGGGCTTCAGGGTGAAGGTGGTGCCCCAGCCGAGCGATCAGCCTCCGGGTACGGTCATCACGCAGAGCCCCGAGGCGGGCAGCCCGCAGAACCAGAAGACGACGGTCACGATCGTGGTCTCGACGGGGCCCGAGCAGCAGCCGCCGACCGAGCAGCCGACGTTCCCGCCGACGGAGGAGCCGACGGACATCCCGACCGACGGGGCGACCGAGGAACCGGGTGACGACACCGGCGAGCCGCCAGACCTCGGCCCGTGACTTAGAACGGCCCCCTCCCCGGATCAGTCGGGGAGGGGGCCGTTTCGTTTCACCGGGGTTCGTCCGGGCCCTGGGGGCCGGGCAGGCGTGGTGAGCGTCCCCACCGCTCGGGTGCCACCTGACCCACCGGAGGCGCGAACCACAGGCCGACGGGGAAGTCAGGCGCACGCGTGGAGGCCGCCAGCGGGTGGGGAGTCGCGGGCGGAGGTGAAAGGCGCGGGTAGTGGGAGCCGCGAGCTCGTGTGGGAGCCACGGTTAAACGTGGAAGCGTCCCCGCCGCTCGGGGGCCGTCCGAGCGCCGGGGACGCTCATCACGGGCAGACGTGGAAGCGTCCCCGCCGCTCGGGGGCCGTCCGAGCGCCGGGGACGCTCATCACGGG
>NZ_JBHZBH010000052.1:18105-49392 GCF_042754765.1 Nonomuraea sp. NPDC059194
GCAGACGTGGAAGCATCCCCGCCGCTCGGGGGCCGTCCGAGCGCCGGGGACGCTCATCACGGGCAGACGTGGAAGCATCCCCGCCGCTCGGGGGCCGTCCGAGCGCCGGGGACGCTCATCACGGGCAGACGTGGAAGCATCCCCGCCGCTCGGGGGCGACGGCGGGGACGCTCATCCGTAAGTCGTTCGGCGGCGGCCCCGTGTTACACGATCGTCGACAGCCAGTTGGCCAGCAGCCGGTGCCCGTGCTCCGACAGCACCGACTCGGGGTGGAACTGCACCCCCTCGATGGGCGCGGTGCGGTGCCTGAGCCCCATGATGGTCCCGTCGTCGGTCCACGCGCTCACTTCCAGCTCGTCCGGCACCGTCTCGGGCCGTACGGCGAGCGAGTGGTAGCGCGTCATCGTCACCGGTGAGGGCAGCGCGGCGAACACTCCCTTGCCGTCGTGCGTGATGGCGCTCGTGCGGCCGTGCATGAGTTCGGGCGCTCTCGACACCACCGCGCCGTAGGCCACCCCGATCGCCTGGTGGCCGAGGCACACGCCGAGCAGCGGTGTGCCCGTGGCGGCGGCGTGCCGTACCAGGGGGACGCTGACGCCCGCCGCCTCGGGCGTGCCGGGTCCCGGGCTCACCAGGACGCCGGAGAAGGCGTCGGCGTCCTCCACACGCACCACGTCGCGCGGCCGCACCTCGCAGGCGGCGCCCAGAGAGCGCAGGTACTGCACGATGGTGTGGACGAAGCTGTCGTGGTTGTCCACCACCAGGATCATTTGCGGACGGTCACCTCATCCAGCGTCACTGCGGGCTCGAGAAGCGGAAAGACGACATACCAGAGTATGGCTCCCGCCGACGCGACCAGCACAAGGGCTGTCAGGAGTCGTCTCCCGGTGCCGCCGGGCAGGTGCCGCCAGATCCAGCCGTACATGTCAGGCCTTCCGCGGTTCGGTGGACTTGAGCACGCCGTACACGATGAGCCGCTGATCGGCGGAGTACTCGGGATGGCAGGTCGTCAGTGTGATCATCGCCCTGATGGCGCTGATGTCGGGTTTTCCCGGCACGGGGGCGAGGATCTCCACCTCGTCGGGCTCCACGACGTCCTGCGCGATGACCCGGTAGGTGTAGCGGGCCTCGCGGGCGTCCACGACGATCTCGTCGTCGCGCCGCAGCTCGTCGATGCGGTTGAACGGCGCCGCGTAGGTGGTGCGGTGACCCGACAGGACGAAGTTGCCGATCCTGCCGGGCATCGCGGAGCCGGGGTAGTGGCCGGGCCCCTTCTTGAGGTGTTCGGCGTCGACGCCCTCGACCACGGCGTACCGGTAGTCGTCGCCGAGCCTGGGGATGCGCAGCATGGCCACGGCGTTGCCCAGCTTGATCTTGTCGAGGCGGGTGTCCTCGCCCTGCTCCTCCGCAAGTTGCCGCTGGAGCAGCAGCTGCTGGCGCTGGGTGTAGGCGCCGGTGCCCCATAGCAGGTAGGCGCAGAAGAGCAGCATGGCCAGGCCCGCCGTGATGCTCAGCTCCCCCGCCGTCCGTAGCAGTGCCTTCACCGTGTTCAGGGTACGTAGACGCGCGCCGGTCGCCGGGGATCGCCATGTTCCGCGCGTGGCGACTATCCTGGGCAGACCAGAGAGCCTGGGGACTATCCGGATGGCCCCCGGCCGCCAGCAGGAGTTATCCAGTGCCCAAGCCGAAGACTCGCAAGAAGGCGGTATACACACCGCCGCAGAAGTCGCAAGAGGTCAAGATCAGCCCGCGATGGCTGGCGCCGACCATGGTCGTGTCGTGGATCATCGGGATCCTGTGGATCGCCGTCTACTACGTGGCCCCCACAGCGCCCCTGATCGGGTCGCTCACCAACTGGAACCTGCTGATCGGGTTCGTTTTCATCATCTTCGGTGTGGTGCTTTCCACCCGCTGGCGTTAGTACTTTCCACAGGTTTTCCACAGGCTGGGGACAGTCAGGAGAGCAGCGACGTCGCCCGCACGATCGTCAGCGCGGCGAGGATGGCGAAACCCCCCAGGAGCGCCAGCGTCTGATACAGGGCGCGGTTGCTCCTGGGGGCGTAGACCAGCGCACCTGTCAGCACCGCGCCGGTGAGCAGGCCGCCGACGTGGGCGGTCCAGCTGATGCCGAGGCCCGTGACGGCGGGCACCACGAAGGTGATCACCAGGTTGAGGATGATGACGGTCGCGATGCCGCGGACGTCGAGCTTCAGCTTGCGGCCCACGATGAAGATGGCCGCGAACAGGCCGAAGACCGCGCCCGACGCGCCGACGGTCGCCACTCTGAAGTCGTCGAACCACAGGCTCATGACCGAGCCGCCCAGCGCGCTGAGCAGGTAGAGGGCGGCGAATCTCACGTGCCCGAACGCGCGCTCCAGGTAGGGAGCGATCGCGTAGATGGCCCAGGCGTTGAACAGCACGTGGAAGATCAGGCCAGTGGAGTGCGCGAACGCGCTGGTGATCATCCGGTAGTACTCGCCCTCGCCGACCACGTAGACCGTGTTCATCGCGAGGGCACCGCCGAGCCGGTTGTCGGTGAGGAGCTGGCCGACGAACACCAGGGCGATGAGGCCGAGGATGGTGTAGGTGACGTACGGCGTGGTGACGACGGCGCCGCCGAAGACCGACTGCGCCTGCCGTACCGTCCTGTTGCCCTCCGCCACGCACTCGGGGCACTGGAAGCCGACCGCGGCGTCGCGCATGCAGTCAGGGCAGATGGGACGTTCGCAGCGCTGACAGCGCACCCACGTCTCCCGCCCAGGATGGCGGTAGCACGTGGGCACGGTCTCCTGGGGGCTGGGCGGCTGGCTGGTCATGAGGGGCCTTTCTCGTCCACTGACCGCCAGCCTACTCACCGGAAACGCCCTCGCGTTCCTGATGAGCCGAGCTCCCAGCCCGCGTCAGCCCTCGACGCGGTCGATCGTGATCGACTCCAGGATGACGTCGTCGGCGGGACGGTCGTTGCGGCCGGTCTGGGTCTTGGCGATCGCGTCGACGACGTCCTGGCCCTCGATGACCTCACCGAAGATGGAGTGCTTGCGGTTGAGGTGCGGGGTCGGCACCACGGTGATGAAGAACTGCGAGCCGTTGGTGCCCTTGCCGAAGCGGATGCCGGCGTTGGCCATGGCCAGCAGGTACGGCTTGTTGAAGACGAGCTCCGGGTGGATCTCGTCGTCGAACTCGTAGCCGGGGCCGCCGATGCCCTGGCCGAGCGGGTCACCTCCCTGGATCATGAATCCGTCGATGACGCGGTGGAAGATCGTGCCGTCGTAGTAGCGGCCCGTGCTCTTCTCGCCGGTGCCGGGGTGCGTCCACTCCTTGGTGCCCTCGGCGAGCTCCACGAAGTTGCGAACCGTCTTCGGCGCCTTGTTCGGGAAGAGTTCGATCTTGATAAGACCGCGGTTGGTCTGCAGGTTTGCGATCAGCTTCTCAGCCACGAGACAGCTGCCCCCCTCTATGCACAGGGATTGTTCTGTGATGGTTTGGTGGTCACGGCCGCTGGGGCCGCTCAAGCATCCTCCCACGGCGCGTCATGATTGAGCCGCCTTGTACCGGGAAGGTCAGGCTGCGGGGCCCCAACGACAGGGGAGGTTGTCGTGTCCCTGACACTCAGAAAGCGCCACGTCTTGGTCGAGATACCCACGACGTGGTCGGGCCGAATGAAGGCCCAGGCCATGCGAGCCGGAGACCGGATCGCACCGATGACGGACCAGGCCAAGGTGGCCGCCGCGCATCGGATCGAGGATGCACGCTATTGGGTTGCACCCAAACTGGAGGGTGCCGCCCATCGGGTCGAGGATCAGCTCGCCCCGATGGTCAGTTCGATGTTGAGCCAGGCGGCTCGCAGGATCGACCCGACTCCGGTGAGGTCTCGCCGGTGGCCGGTCATGACTCTGCTCGCCGGGATGGCGCTGGGCGCGGTGGGCTACATGTTCTACCGCCGCAACGCTCAGCAGTGGACCGACCACATGAAGGACTCCGCCTCTGACGCCTCTCGATGGGTCAGTGAGCGCGCGCACCAGGCAGCCGGCAAGGCGTCGTCGACCTCCGACCGGGCGGCCGACAAGGTGTCGTCGAACGCGGACAAGGCGGCCGACAAGGTCGACGAGGCCACGCGGAAGATGTCCTGACGGGTGAGACGCGGCCGCGCCTTCGCGCGCGGCCGCGTTGACCTGTAACCAAGCGCTTGCTACAACCAGCGCATGAGCCTGTCACCGCTGGACGACTTCCCCATCCACCAGGCCCCGCAGGTCATGCGGCACGTCGCGACCTCCGATCGCAACTTCTACGATCGCTACTACTTCAACTGCCATCCGGGCACGGACGAGCTCATGCTCATCGTCGGCCTCGGGCAGTACCCCAACCTGGGCGTCACCGACGCCTTCGCCTGTGCCCGCCGTACGGACCTGCACCGGGTGGTCAGGGCCTCTCGCGAGCTCGGCCCCGACCGCATGGACACCACCGTCGGCCCGTTCAGGGTCGAGGTCATCGAAGGACTCAAACGACTCAGGGTGATCCTGGAGCCGAACGAGCATGGCCTTGCCTTCGACCTCACCTGGACCGGCACGATCCCGGCCACGCTCGAACCGCGCCACTTCGTGCGCTGGCAGGAGCGGGTGGTCTTCGATTCGGTACGGCTGGCACAGACCGGCCGCTGGACGGGCGCCATCGTGGTCGGCGACGAGGAGATCCCCGTCGACGGATGGCAGGGCACCAGGGACCGTTCGTGGGGCATCAGGCCCGTGGGCGAGCCCGAGCCACCGGGCATCCAGGTCAAGAACCCCGGCACCTTCTACTGGCTCTACGCGCCGATGCAGTTCGACGACCACGCGATCCTCTGCATCGTCCAGGAGGACCACCAGGGCCGCAGGGTGCTGGAGGAGGCCGTCAGGGTGTGGCCGGACGGCCGGGAGGAGTATCTCGGCCGTCCCGGCTACCACCCCGTCTACGCCCCCGGCACCCGCGACGTCGTGGAGGCGACGATCACCTTCGACAAGATCGAGGTGCGGTGCACGCCGATCCTGCCGGTGCACCTCATGGTCGGCACCGGCTACGGCCTGGAGTCCGACTGGAAGCACGGCATGTACCAGGGGAGCGAGCCCGTGGTCCAGGGGGTGACCTACACGCTGCCCGAGGACGCCGATCGCATGTGGGGCATGGTGGACGCGGTCGGCCGTTTCGAGTACGACGGGCAGGTCGGCCACGGGCTCTTCGAGTACTGGGCGCTGGGCCCGCACCCGTCCTTCACCTGAGCCGCGGACCCCGTCATGCCGTACCGGACCCCCATGGCCGGTACGGCAGGGCGGGCGCCCCCGTTACTTGGCGGTGCAGGTGATGGTCACGGCGTGGGCGTTCTCGCCGTCGGGAGTGGCGATCTTGACGTCACCCTCCCCGACCTCCACGGCCTCGACGTCGACCTTGGCCTCACCGGCCTCGACGCCAGGCGCGGGCTTGGCGGGAACGGCCTCGGTGGTCTCGGTGGCCTCGACGACCTTGCTCCAGCGCTCGACGCGCACGGCGCCTTCGGGCGCGGCCTGGGCCTCCGTCGTGGGCACGGCCTTCTCCACCCGGACCGCGGCGACGGACGCCGAGCCCGGCACGCTCTCGTCGTCGGAGAGCACGGCCGCGCCCTTCTTGCCCGGCTCCAGCTTGAGCGCGGGAACCGCCTCGCTGAACTCGAAGGTCTTGCCGTCGCTCGTCACGCAGGTGCCGCCCTTGGCGGGCGGCTCTCCGGAGGAGGCGTTGGCCGATCCGGCGAGCCCCCCGGCGAGCACGACGGCACCCACGGCAACGAGAGCGGCGATACGTCGTTTGAACACGTCCATCTCCTTCGGTCGATCGGAACGCCTGCAGCCTCGCCCACCGAACCTGAAGGCACACTGAACGCGGCCGAAATGATCTTCAGGTTGGCTTTAGGTCGCCTCAGGCACTCTTAACACCGTGCGAGTACTACTGGTCGAGGACGAGAAGCGGCTGGCCGACCTGGTCAAGGGCGGCCTGGCGGGCGAGGGCTTCGCCGTCGACGTCGCCTACGACGGCCGCGACGGGCTGTGGATGGCTGCGGAGAACGACTACGACGCGATCGTCCTGGACGTCATGCTGCCCAGGCTGAACGGGTACGCGCTGTGCGCGAAGCTGCGCGAGGCGGGCAACTGGACGCCGATCATGATGCTCACCGCCAAGGACGGCGTCTACGACGAGGCCGAGGCGCTCGATAACGGCGCGGACGACTATCTGGCCAAGCCCTTCTCCTACGTGGTGCTGGTGGCCAGGCTGCGGGCGCTGGTCAGGCGAGGAGGCAAGGAGCGGCCGGTGTCGATCACCGTGGGCGATCTGACTGTGGACCCCGCCGGACTTCGCTGCAGCAGGGCAGGGGTCGAGATCGCGCTCACCCCCAAGGAGTTCGCGGTGCTGCACGGCCTGGCCCGGCGGCCCGGCGAGGTGGTCTCCAAGACCGAACTGCTCGCCCAGGCATGGGACTTCAGCTACGAAGGCGACGCCAACATCGTCGAGGTCTACGTCAGCGCGCTGCGCCGCAAGATCGGCCCCGGTGTGATCGAAACTGTCAGGGGCGCGGGTTACCGCTTGGAGGCGATGTGAACGTCAGGTTGCGGGCCACGATCGCGGCCACCCTCGTCGTCGCCGCCGCGCTCGGCCTGGCCACCGCGGTCCTGGTCGTCTCGCTGAGGGGCAGCCTGGAGGCGAGCGCCAACGCCGAGGCGGCCAGGAAGGTCGTCTCCGCCGCCTCCGTGCTGCCGCTGAGCATCGAGGCGCAGCCCGCCGAGCGGCTCCAGCTGACCGCCGACCCCGACGTGCAGATCGCGGCCACGACCGAGACCGTCCCGTGGGAGACGGTGGCAGGAGACTTCGCCATCGCGACCATGGCCGTGCCCACCGAGGACGGCACGATGACCGTCTATGGCCGCGCGTCGCTGGCGGGGGCCGAGCAGGCGCTCCAGACCCTGAACGGGCTGCTGCTGCCGGGCGTGCCGCTGCTGCTGGCCGTGGTGGCGGGGATGACGTGGTTCTCCGTCGGCAGAGCGCTGGCGCCCGTGGCGGCGATCAGGGCGAAGGTCGCCGACATCACCGCCCGCGACCTGCACCAACGGGTGCCGGTCCCCGAGTCGGGCGACGAGATCGCCAGGCTCGCCACCACCGTGAACGGCACGCTCGACCGGCTGGAGACGGCGGTCGAACGGCACAAGCAGTTCGTCGCCGACGCCGCGCACGAGCTGCGCAGCCCGATCGCGACGCTGCGCGCCCGGATGGAGCTGGCCGAGCCCACCGACCTGTCGACCGAGGCGCTGGCCGACGTCGACCGGCTCCAGCGGCTGGCCGGCGACCTCCTGCTGCTGGCCAGGCTCGACGCGGGCGAACCGCTCAAGGCGGAGGAGGTGGACCTCGGCCAGGTCGTCGCCGAGGAGAGCCTGCGGCCGGGCGCCGCCGTCACCCTGGACATCAGCCCCGACGTGGTCATCAGCGGCTCGCGCGGCCACCTCGCCCGGCTGGTCACCAACCTCGTGGACAACGCCGTACGGCACGCGGCGACGGCCGTGGAGGTCCGGGTGCGGGGGAAGGACGGCGCGGCGGTCCTGGAGGTGCTCGACGACGGCCCGGGGATCCCGTCCGAGCACAGGGAGGCGGTGTTCGACCGCTTCACCAGGCTGGACGAGGCCAGGGCCAGGGACGGCGGAGGAGTCGGGCTCGGCCTGCCGATCGCCAGGGACATCGCGACCCTGCACGGCGGGACGCTTGCCGTACGGGATGGGGGGTTCGTCGCGCGGTTCCCGCTCCGCGGACCCGCTGTCGCGGGGGCGGGCCGGGCCCGCCCCCGCGAAGCTCAGGAGAGCCTCGCCGTCACCTGACGCCTCGACCACGCCCTCGTGGCTGGGTCACCCGCGTGTTCATGGTGTCTCCATTCCTGGCGCCTATCCTGGAGACTGCGAATATGGGATATGGCTTCCAGGTAGTGGTCGACTCACCCGATCCGCACGGGCTCGCCGACTGGTGGGCCGAGGCGCTCGGCTGGACGGTCGAGCCGCAGGACGAGGCGTTCATCCGCCGGATGATCGCCGAGGGTCAGGCCTCCGACGACGACACGATCGTCCACAATGGCGCGCTCGTGTGGAAGGTGGGCACGGCGATCACCGACCCGGGTTCGCCCCGGGTGCTCTTCCAGCTCGTGCCCGAGCCCAAGACGGTGAAGAACCGGGTCCACCTCGACGTCCACGTCGGCACCGACAAGATGGAGGCGGAGGTGGCGCGGCTGGTGTCCATGGGCGCGACGGAGTCCCACCGGGGACGGCAGGGCCCCTACACCTGGGTGACCCTCACCGACCCTCAGGGCAACGAGTTCTGCGTCACGTGACCCGTCAGGTGACAGCGTCGAGCTGCAGGAACGCGCGCTCGATCGCCTGCGGGTAGGGGATCTGCGCGACCAGGTCGCGCAGCCCCTCCACGTGCGCGCGGCGGGCCAGGTCGGCGGTGAGCGCCAGGTCGTTCATCTGGGACGTGACGAACGCCCGGTCCACCACCGCGCCGTGCCCCGGCACGATCACCGGCTCGCCCAGCTCGGCCAGCATCGCCGCCAGCGTGCCTGGCCAGTCGAGCGGGTACCCGTCGTCGAACGCCGGAGGGGCGCCCTCCTCCACCAGGTCCCCCGCGAAGATCACCCCCGCGTCCGGCACGTGCACGATGATGTCGTTGTCGGTGTGCCCCCTGCCGAAGTAGCGCAGGTGCACGGGCCTGCCGCCGATGTCGAGCGT
The DNA here is from genome assembly GCF_042754765.1 of Nonomuraea sp. NPDC059194. NCBI lineage: Bacteria > Bacillati > Actinomycetota > Actinomycetes > Streptosporangiales > Streptosporangiaceae > Nonomuraea > Nonomuraea sp. NPDC059194. The sequence goes on from NZ_JBHZBH010000052.1 coordinate 26,871, forward strand.
CGCCCGGTCGGTGAACGTGTGGTCGGGCACCACGATCTCCACGTCGGCCGCCTCGGGCTCCCTGGAGGCGGCCACCCTGTCCCTGGTCGCCTCGCCGTCCCTCTTGATCTCCTCAGCGGCCCGCGCGTGCGCCCAGAACTCGGCCGGAACGAACAACGCGTTCCCGAAGTAGTGGTCGAAGTGGGCGTGGCTGTTGACGACGGTCCAGGGATCGGGAGTGATCTTCCTGATGGCGGCGACCAGGTCGGCCGCTCTCGGGTGGGTCTCCCGCGTGTCGAGTACCAGGCACTGGCCGTCACCGACGACGAGGCCGACGTTCAGGTCGTAGGACTCGTGCCGACGGACGAACACCCGGTCGCCGATCTCCTGCCACTGCTCGTTCATGCGCTCATTTTCGCGGATGCGGGTCGATGTCGGGACGGATGGCGACGGTCCCCGACAGGCCGGACGCGGCCAGCACCCGAAGGAACAGGTCGCACCTGCGCTCGCTGCCCCATTCGATGGTCAGCGTCCGCTTCGCCCGATCCCCCAGCTCGCGCGCCCGCTCGCGCATGAGCCCGTTGGCGAGGGCCAGGTGCGACGCGCCTGCCCTGCCGTACCTGCCGACCACCGAACCGAACGTCACGACCAGCCGCGGCCGCTCGACCGCGGCCAGCAGCACCTCGAGCCCGCCGACCTTGGGCGCGACGTGCAGCGCGATCTCCCCGTCGCCCAGCTCCGCGAACCGGGCGGGCCTGTTCACGCCTCCGGCGTGCACGATCGCCGTCACCGGCCCGAGCCGCCCTTCCATCGTCTGTACGGCATGCGCCACCGCCATGGAGTCGCCGAGATCGGCGGGCTCGTAGGCGTACTCCGTCGGAAGCGCGGCCAGATCGGCCGCCAGGACGGGATCGTCATCAGGGTCGGTACGGCCGAGCAGCGCCAGCCTGGCCCCCGTGGCGTCGGCGAGCGCCTTCGCGCACGCGTGCCCGAACCCCTTGCCGCCCCCGCTGACCAGCACCACGTCGTCCGGCCCGAGCGGGACCTCGCCCTCGGACAGCTCCACCGGCACGCTCTCCCTGCGCCAGGCCTTGCCGTCCTCGTCGACGACCAGCTCGTGATAGCCGGGCCCCGAGGTCACGGGCGCCAGGACGGCGCCGCTCGTCACCACCAGCCCGACCGCCAGGTCGGGGTGCTCCAGCCAGACCGAGCGCAGGAACCCGGCGTAGGCGTCGGTCTCCGCGGCGACGACCAGCGGGCCACCCTCGGCGACGGCCCGGCGAGCAGCGGTGAGCAGCTCACCGGGCGAGGGCCCGACCAGCGCCCGGCTCTCCTCGACCGGCTCGTCGAAGGGCACCAGCCGTTCACCGAAACAGCGCACCACCCCCTGCGCCGCTCCGTCACCCCGTTGACCTGGACGAATGATCGAATGCATGCGAATCACCGCTTCACTCGGCCGCAGAACGGGTCGGAATTTATTCAGCCCCCCTCCTATGGGTCAACGGAGACACACAGCGCTTCCATGACCTTTGCCACCACCAGATCTGGACGCGGCCCGATCGGCTGGTTGAATGCCGCCATGGACGAGCTCGCCGCCAGGGACAGATTCGTGACGGCGCGGACGGCCGCGCTCGCCACGGCCGACGCCCAGGGGGTGCCGCACCTCGTGCCCATCGTGTTCGCCGTCCATGACGACCTGATCGCCTTCGCCGTCGACCACAAGCCGAAGAGGTCCACGGATCTGCGGAGACTGCGCAACATCGCCGCCAACGAGCGGGTCTGCCTCCTCGTGGACCGTTACGACGAGGACTGGTCGCGGCTGTGGTGGGCGCGAGCGGACGGCAGGGCCGCGATCGTCGAGGACCCGGCCGAGAGAGCGACGTGGATCGGTCGGCTGGCCGAGCGCTACGACGCGTACCGCTCCCGGCCGCCCGAGGGGCCCGTCGTCGTGATCACCGTGGACAGGTGGAGCGGCTGGTCCGCGGCCTCGTGACGCCACTTCCGCCGCGCCCACGAAGGGGAGGTCGCGGCGGGTCCACGCCCGTAAAGTCGACGGAGTGAGCACCTCTGACCCCGACCACTCCCATCAGATCCCACAGCACGACCTGCGCAACCGGCGCCGGACTGTCTCGCGGGCCGACTTCGCCGCCGTGTCCCGCGGCATGCCGCGCCTGGACGACAGGAAGTACCGAAAGGAGATGGACCACCACGTCAACGATGGCCCCTACGACCCTGACGATCGCGCCTGCGGAAGGGGAGAGGTCGCAGACGATGAGTAATGACCCCGGTCACCCGGCCACAGTGAAGTGGGACCGGCCGAGTCGCTCTGGTTGACCGGGCCGGTCCCTGGGGTGGGTTGTCAGCTGGGGATGGCGGGCTTGTCGTTGGTCCAGCCGACCTTGACGAAGGTCTCCTTACGCCACGGCTTGGCCGAGGGCTTGCCGTTGGACGTCGAGCGCACGTCCCACTCCAGCAGGGTGAACGTCGCCGGATCGACCAGCACCTTCTCGTCCACCGCCTGCCCCTTGGCGGAGAAGACGGGGAGGGCGAACCGCTGTCCGCGGCGGCCGAGGGCGTCCTTGGCCGAGCCCTCCGCCCGTACGCCCTCGGTCTCCTTGAGCACCTGGAACGCGGCGGCGCGCACCGGCTTGGGCAGCGGCTTCTCGACCATGAGATACCCCATGGCGCTGGCGACGGACCGGTCGAGGTTCCGCTCGAAGGTCGCCCGCTTGTCGGCCTCCGGGACCCCGCTTTCCTCCTTGGCGGTCACCTCGAGCTCCGCCCGCAGGCCGGCGACGATGCGGGAGCGCAGCGCGGCCGGTTCGGCGGGGAAAGTCTGCAGCTCCTGGTAGGTCAGGAGCTTGCCGTAATGGGGGAACCCGGCCTTGCCGCTGCCCTCGGGGCCGACGTAGCCCTTGCCCGGCTTGGTGGACAGGGTGACCTTCATGCCCTCGGTCCGGTACGTCCAGGAGGTGGGCGAGCCATCGGCCTTCCAGGCGGCCTCGTCCTTGGCCGTGGCGGGCTTGGCGCCCATCGGCCGGAAGGCCGTCCAGTGCTTGCCCCGCACGTTGCTCCAGGTGGCCGAAACCCTCAGTTCGTTCATCCGGTAGCCGCTGCCGACGGGCCGCATGTGGGGAAGGGCGATCATCGTCTCGACCCGCCAGTAGGCGCCTTCGGGGGCTGCCGATGCGGTCGACACCGGGGAGGCAAAGGGGGCCAGCCCGGCAAGGGCGAGGGTGATGACGGCACGGCGCTTGAGAGAGGTCACTGCTGCTCCTTCAGGGGGTTGTCATTGGTCCAGGAACTCGACTCGATGGCGGTGAACTCGACGACTCGGCCGTCGCGCAGCGTCTCCAACGCCAGCGGCGCTCCGGAGGCCTCGTCGAGGGTGAGCCGCACGCGTGAACCGTCCGGCTCGCCGTACTCGATGGCCTGTCCCCTGCGGCCGAGCGGATCGGTCACCTCCCCGGCGACGCTCACGCCGGAGGTCTGGGCGAGCAGCCGGTAGCCGGCGGCCCGCGTCTCGCTGGTGACCGGCGCGTAGAAGATCAGCCGGGCGACGGCCTGCACGTTGTCGCCGAACAGGCCGCGCAGTCCTTCGGGGGTGGCGGGCACCTCGGCGAGCTTGGTCAGGGGTTTGTCGGCCAGGACGACGCGGAAGTCCCAGTCTTCGGTGGAGTGCGTGACCGGCTGGCCGGGGAGGGCGGAGACGGCACGGTCCTGCCGGCCGCTGATCAGTCCGGGAGGCGAGGGGTACGTCCAGGAGGTGGGCGAGCCGGCGGCCTTCCAGGCGGCCTCGTCCAGGGCGACGGCGCCCAGGTAGGTGCGCCGGTCCCAGGTCGTGCCCTCAGGGTCGGCGGGGAGCGCGACCTGCTCCGACTCGGTCTGGCGCAGCAGGTAGCGGCCGGTCGGGTCGGGGAAGATCCGGCCGTTGACCAGCTTGCTGGTCCACCACGCGCCTTCGTCGGGAGCCTGCGCCACGCGGGTGGCGGCCGACAGCAGGACCGTCTGCGTGGTGGGCGCGGGCGCGGAGAAGAGCACGAGGGCGGCGGCCGCGGCGGCTCCCACCAGGCCGATGGCCAGCGTGCTCCAGCGCGCCGCCCGCCTGCCGCGCCGCACAGCGGGATGTACGGCGGGGCGTACGGCACCCGGCCGCGCCCCGACGGCGGCGACCGGTCGCGCGGAATCGGCCAGCGCCGCGCGCAGCCGGGCGCGCCCCGCCCGGACCGAATCCGGAGTGGGCGGCGGGACCGTGAGCAGGTCCTTCACCGCCTGCAGCTCATCCATCGTTACCTCCATAGACGCCGCTCAACGCGGCACGAAGCTTCCGGCGTACTCGATTCAGCCGCGAGCCGACCGTCCCGAACGGGATGTCCAGGGCCGCGGCGACCTCCTCGTAACTCAGCTCGCCCAGCGCGACCAGCAGCAGCACGTCGCGGTCGCCCTCGGACAGCCTGCCGAGCTCTGCGGCGAGCCGCCCCTGTGCGCTCGCCGCGACCACCCGGGTCAGCACCTGTTCCTCGTGACCCTCAGGCGGCTGGTCGGGCGCGGCTCTGGCCAGGGCCTGCAGACGTCGAGCTTCACTTCGGCGATGCCCCGCGACGAGGTTGGTCGCGATGCCGTACAACCAGGGCAGGACGGCGCCGCGAGCCGGGTCGAAGCTCGCCCGCTTCCTGAAGGCGACGACGAAGGTCTCGGCGGCCAGGTCGTCGGCCACCTCGGTGCCCAGGCGGGCGGCCAGATAGCGGTGGATCTCCGCGTAGTGGGTGTCGTAGAGGTGCTCGAAATCATCGATCGCGGCAGGGGCACGGGCGGCCTCCTTGATGAGACGACTCACACCCCTACTCCACCGATCGGCGGATCGCCTTCACGCGTCGCCCGGCAGGTTCTCCAGGAAGGCCCGGACCTCCCCGACCTCTGGTACGGCCAGGCCCGTGAAGAGGTCGAGCGCCTTCGTGCCGATGTCGCGGGCCGCGTCGAGGTGGCCGAGGTCGCGGTGGGCGAGCGCCATCCCCTGGTGCCCGCGAGCCTGCTCGTACCGCAGCCCGACCGCGGAGGCGACGGCGAGGGCGGCGCTGTGCTCCTCCAGTGCCCGGGCGGGCTCGCCCATGGCGCGCGCCGTCTCACCCAGCCGGTTGAGCGTCTCGGCCTCCTGCCCGGAATAGCCGAACTCCCTGCACAGCTCCAGGGCGCGACGAAGGTGGCGGCGGGAGTCGTCGTAGCGGCGCAACCCCGCGTACACACTGCCGAGGCTGCTCAGCGCCAGGGCCTCACCACCCCGGTCGCCGAGCTCGCGGAACAGCTCCAGGGCCTGTCGGCAGTGATCATGAGCCCGCTCGAGCCGCCCCTGCCGCTGGTACACCAGCCCCACGTTGTTCAGCGCGGTGGCCTCGTTGGCCCGCCGGCCGAGCTCGCGGCAGAGCGCTATGGCGCGCTGGTAGTAGTCGTGCGCCTCGCCGTACTCACCCATCAGTTCGTGGACGGTGCCCAGCAGGTCCAGCGCCGCCGCCGTGCCGTTCGGGTCCTGGAGTTCGTGGAGCAGGGCGAGCGCCTGCCGGCCCTGCTCGGCCGCCTCCTCGTTACGGCCCAGCCGCCAGGTCACGATGGCCAGGTGCAGGAGCGCGCGCGACTCCCCCGGCCGGTCGCCGTGGGCCCTGGTCGCCTCCAGCGCCCGGCTGTGCAGGACGAGCGCGTCGGCGTGGTGCGCGCGCTCGTAGAAGTAGCGGTACAGGGTGATCGACTGGTGGCTGGTGTAGGTGGGCCGGCCGTGGTCGGCGGCGTAGGCGGCGGTGGCGACCAGGTTGGCCCGCTCGACCTCCAGCCAGGCGGCCGCCTGGGCCTCGTCGGCGAAGGCGACGGCCGGGGTGTGCGGTTCGGGGACGGGGGGCCTGCGGTCGTGGCCGTCGGCGTAGAGGGTGTTGACCGCGGTGCCGGTGGCGTGCAGGTAGTGGTCGAACAGCCGGGTCAGCGCCTCGTCCTGTTCCGGGGGCGCGGTGGCGCGGGCGTGATCGCGCAGCAGGTCGTGGAAGGTGTAGCGGCCCGGCACGTGCTGGAGCAGCATGTGGGCGTCCAGCAGGTCTTCAAGCAGGGCCTCGGCCCGCGCCAACGGCAGGTCGGCCAGCGCGGCGGCGGCATAGGGGTCGAGGTCGGCGCCGGGGTGCAGGCCCAGCAGCCGGAACATGCGCCGGCAGTCGGTGTCGAGCTGCTGGTAGGACAGCGTGAAGGCGGCGGCGACGTCTCGGTCGGCGGTGGACAGCTCGGCCAGGCGACGGCGCTGGTCCCGCAACCGGCCGGCCAGGTAGCCCACCGTCCAGCGGGGGCGGTGGCGCAGCCGGGCGGCGGCGATCCGGACGGCGAGCGGCAGGAACCCGCACAGCCGCAGGACCTCCAGGACCTCGGCCGGTTCGTCGTGCGCCCGCTGGCCCACGATCGCGGTGAACAGCGCGACGGCCTCATCGTCCGGCAGGCACTCCATGGACAGCACGTGGGCGCCGTCCAGATCGACCAGCCTGCGGCGGCTGGTGATCAGCACCCGGACGTCCGCGCCTCCCGGCAGCAGTGGCCGTACGTGATCGGTGTCGGCGGCGTTGTCCAGCACGACCAGCACGCGCCGGTCGGCGAGCTCGGCCCGCCACAGGGCGGCCCGTTCGTCGATTCCCGCGGGGATGCGCCCGTCGGGCAGGCCGAGCCGGCGCAGCAGGATCTCCAGCGCGGCGCTCGCCTCGACCGGGGCCGTGCCGGCGGTGTGGGCGTGCAGGTCGACGAAGAGCTGACCGTCGGGGAAGCGGTCGGCGAGCCGGTGGGCGGCGTGCACCACCAGCGTCGTCTTGCCGATCCCTGCCATGCCGTCGATCGCCGTGACCGCCGCCTCGCCGCCGACGAGCTGGGCCAGGTGCTCGGCCCGGCCGGTGAAATCGGGGATGTCGCGCGGCAGGAACGAGGCCGGGCGCATGTCACCGTCGTCCTCGCGAGGCCGGTGGTCCAACGCGGGATCGTCGGTCAGGATGGAGTGTTGCAGGGCCAGGAAGGCCCGGCTCGGGTCCAGGCCCTGCTCCGCCACGAGCCGCTCCCGGAAGCTCCTGGCCGCCGCCAGGGCGTCGGCCTGACGGCCGCTGCGATGCAGTGCCAGCATGAACTGGCCGCACAGCCGCTCCCGCATCGGGTGTCCGGCCACCTCGGCGGTCAGATCCTCGACGACCTGCGCGTGCCGCCCCCGGGACAGCTCCAACTCGGCCAGCCGTTCGACGGCGGCCAGCCGCCGTTCCTCCAGCCGGACGCGCGCCTCGGCCACGTAGTCGGCGTTCACGTCGGCGAGGGGCGTGCCCTGCCACAGCGCCAGCGCGGCACGCAGCTGACGCGCGGCACTCGCCGGATCGGCCTGGACGCGGCTGAACTCCTCGAGGTCCAGCTGCCCGGGTTCGGTGAGGATCACGTATCCGGCGGCTCTGGTCTCCAGCAGCTGTACGGCGCCCGCGTCACGCAGCACCTGGCGGATCGCCGCGATGGACGCCTGGATCTGCGCGCGAGCCGTGTCCGGCCTGGTCAGACCCCAGGTCGCGCCGATGAGCCGCTCGACGCTGATCACGGTGCGGGCGTGCAGCAGCAGGTAGGCGAGGACCGCGCGGTGCCGCGGCGCCGCCGTACGCACGCGCTTTCCCGCCGCCGACACGGTCACGGGACCGAGGACCGTGAACCGCACACTCACGCAAGGGAATCTACCAACTGTCACGTCACGCTTATGCGCAGCAGTTCGGCGGTTTCGGCGTCGGCGGGCAGGAACACCTCCAGCCGGTAGCCCTCCAGGGCCGGGTCCGCGAGCGAGGTGAAGGTCGTGATCAGCCGCAGCTCGCCACCGGCGCTCCGCAGTCTCAGCGGTACGGCGAAGCCGAGCTGACCGGGGTCGGGCGCCGCTCTCGGCAGGTACCCGGCCAGTTCGGCGATGTACTCCTCGAGTTCGGGGTCCGGGCCCGAGCCGCGGGCGATGCCACGTAAGCCCTCCAGCAGGTGATGGCCCCAGCTGTTCAGGTTGACTACCCGGGAGGCCATCCCCCGCGGGTGCAGCATGAGCCGGCACAGGCGGGCCGGATCCCGCGACAGCTCCGGCGCGGCCCCCTCGGTGAGCAGGGCAACCGCCGCGTTGGCGGCGACCACCTCGCCCCGTGGCCCGAGAATCAGGGCGGGGGCGGGCAGATGGCCGCGGAGCACCGCTTCCATCGTCTCGCGCACCGGGTCCGGCAGCGGGCCGGACCGCGCCGGTGGCTTCGGCTCGGGCGCCAGGCCCGCCGCCAGGAGCAGGTCGTCCCGCTGCTTCGGGGCCAGCTCCAGGGTCGCGGCCAGGCGCACCACCATGTCGCGGCTCGGCCGGGCCAGGCCGCGTTCGAGGTAGCTGAGGTGGCGCTGGCTGGTGCCCGCCTCGTCGGCCAGCGCCAGCTGGCTCAGGCTCCGCAGCAGGCGCCACCGGCGCAGCTCGGGCCCGAAGGCTCGCCGTGTCACCTGCTCAGGAGCCGAGTCGTCCGTCGTGGTCGCGGGCGAACTCGGCGAAGGAGCGGGCCGGACGGCCGACGACCTGGGCGAAGTCGGGGGTGGTGTAGTCGCCCCAGCCCGCGGCGTACGCCCTGCCGTACTCGACGCTGACCTCGGCCACCCACGCGGGCAGGCCGAACCCCAACATCGCGGCGTGGGCCTGCTCGTCGGTGACGGGCTGGTAGGCGGCCCCGACCGTGGCCGCCGCCTCGTCCAGCGAGATGCTGGCCGGCCCGGTGATGGTGTAGGCGCGTCCGGCGTGCGGCGCGGGATCGGTCAGTACGGCTGCCGCGAAGTCGGCGATGTCCCGCACGTCGATCATGCCGAGGCGGCCGTGGCCGAGCCTCGCGTACATGGTGCCGCCGCTGATCGAGCCGAGCAGGTTCTGCATGAAGAAGCCGGGCTTGACGATCGTCCAGTCCAGGCCCGAGACCCGCAGCTCGTGGTCGGACAGCGCGTGCAGCCGGCCGTTGCGCGTGGGCGCGTCATGGGCCGCGCCGATCGCCGACATGCGCACCACGTGCCTGACCCCGGCCTGCTTGGCGGCGTGGACGGCGTTCATGCTCGCGTGCGGGGCCTGCGGGCCCATCGCGGTCAGCAGCCACACCGTGTCGACCCCGGCGAAGGCGTCCTCCAGCGTGGACGGCTCGTCCAGATCGCCGATCACGACCTCGACACCCTCCGGGGCCTTGGCCGGATCACGGACCATCGCCCGCACCTTCTCGCCCTTCAGGCTCTCCAGCAGGGCACCGGAAACGGCGCCGTTCGCGCCGGTGATCAGAATGGTCATGAACGCTCCTTCACGGAATGATTCCTTCACAGAGTGATGACGACGCGGCCGGTCGCCGCGGCGCGTTCGGCCAGGTCGTGCGCCTCGGCGATGTCGTCGAGCGCGAAACGCCCCGCGATCGGGTAGCGCAGGTCCCCCGCCAGGAGCGCCGCGGTCAGCTCGGTCGCCGCCGCGGCGTTGGCCTCCTCGGGGAAGTCGTCGTTGCTGAGGAAGCGCACCGTGATGTTCTTGAACGCCAGCGGCCAGTACGGCACCTGCGGATTCGCGTCCCGTGTCGCGTATGTGGCGATCGTCCCGCCGTACCGGAGAATCTCCAGATCGGTCGCGACATTGGCGTCGAAGGCCAGCTCGGCGACCCGGTCCACGCCGTCGGGAGCCAGCGCGAGGATGCGCTCCGCGACCCCTCCCTCGGAGACGTCGACCACCTCGTGCGCGCCCGCCTCCAGCGCCTCACCGACGTGGGCCGCCCGCCGTACTGTTGCGATCACACGCGCGCCCCCGCGGCGCGCGATCGCGACGGCGGCGCGGCCCACGGCGCCCAGCGCGCCGGTCACCACGACCGTCCGGCCGTCCACCGGCCCGTCTCCGAGCACCGCGCGGTGCGCGGTGATGCCCGGAATGCCCAGCCCAGCGGCCTGCTCCAGCGGCACCTGCCCAGGCAGCGGTACGGCACGCCCTTCCGGCACCACGACGTAGTCCGCCGCGGTGCCGAACGGCCGGTAGGACTGGGCCAGGTACACCCACACGCGCTCGCCGACCCGGCCCTCGTCCGCCCCCGGACCGACCGCGTCGATCACCCCCGCGCCGTCGCCGTGCGGGATCACCCTGGGGAAGGCCATGGTCGAACCCCACCAGCCGCGCCGCTTGCCCAGATCCCCCACATGGACACCGGAGACGGCCACCCTGACCCTCACCTCGCCCGGCCCTGGAACCGGAACCGGCATCTCCCCCACGACCAGCACCTCACGGGCCGGACCCTGGCGTTCGTACCAGGCCGCGCGCATCACGTGCCGTTCGGCCTCGCCCTCGCCCTCGGCCTCGGCCTTGGTGAGGTCGGCAAGGTGCAGGAGATATTCCATCGGTGCTCTTTCGGCTGCTTGGAGGGCTGGAGACCTCAGCTGCTTGAAGGGCTGAAGACTTCAGCTGCTTGAAGGGCTGGAGACTTCAGCTGCTTGGAGGGCTGGAGACCGATGATGGGAGCAGGCGGCAATACGTTCCCTATGCATCCGCTATGCGCGCTTTCGCCGCCCCGTACTCGGATACTCGGTTGGCAGCACCTGGCCGTGTCGTGATACTGCGGGGATGTTCACCGATGCCGACGCCGCCGCCCTGTATGACGTGCTCAACCCGTGGGACCCCACTCGCCATCGCAGTGACGCGTTCTACGACGACCTCGTGATGGCCGCGGACGCCGTGCTGGACGTGGGGTGCGGCACGGGCGCCATGCTGCACCACGCGCGCGAACGCGGGCACCGCGGACGGCTCGTCGGGCTCGACCCGGACCTGGCCGCGCTCGACCGGGCGCGGCGCCGTACCGACATCGAGTGGGTCACCGGCGTCGCGGCGGACGCCTCCTGGGATCAGGAGTTCGACCTGGCGACGATGGCCAGCAACGCCTTCCAGTGCCTCGTCGGCGATGCGGAGTTGCGCGAGTCGCTGGCCGCGATCCGGAGGGCGCTGCGTGACGGCGGCCGGTTCGCCTTTGAAACGCGCAACCCTTCGGCACGCGCGTGGGAGAGCTGGAACCCGGCCAACGCCACCGAGGTCGTGGACGGCACCGGCCGCACGCTGCGCGTGTCACACCACGTCGAGTCGGTGGCCGACGGTGTCGTGACGTTCACCGAGACGACCTTCGACCAGGACGGCACCGCCCTGTGGGTCGACCGTACGAGTCTGCGGTTCCTGGATGTGGCCGAGCTGGGCGGCTTTTTGAGTGAGGCGGGCTTCGAGATCGAGGCGCAGTACGGCGACTGGGACCCCGAACCGGTCGCCGACACCAGCCGCTCGATCGTCACCATCGCGCGGCGCCGTCGTGGCTAGTCGTCGTGGCTGGTGCGGTGTCCACGAACCTTCGCCGGGTCGGCGTGGGTCGTCAACCTCGGCACCCCAGGCCCGACGCCGGTGCACGTTAGTGGACAACGCACTAGCCGTCGAGGCTCATCGCCTGGCTCATCTCCTGGCTCTTGGTCGGGAAAAGCGGCTGCCATGGCGTGGAAGGCAGTGACAGTATGCCGGGATGATCCCGATCTTGCGTGCTGCGGGCGACCTGTTGAACACCGAGCTGTTCGACCCGGTTGACCTCGGAGGCAGCACACGCAGCACGGTGCTGCGTTGCCGCACAGCAGCCGGTGAGAGCGTGATCGTCAAGTCGTTCTCCGACCTGCGTTCCTTCACGTCCGAGGCGGCAGGGCTTTCGCTCCAGCTGGCCGGACCTGCGCTCCTGGGTGTGGATGCCTCCGTACCCCTACTGGTCATGGCCGATCTCGGGAGCGCGCCGACCTTGGCCGACGTGCTGCTCGGGGACGATCCGAAAGCCGCCGCCGACGGCTTGCTGGCCTGGGCCCAAGGGCTTGGCCGACTGGCTGCCGCGTCGGTACCCAGGCGCGCCGACCTCGCGCGGCTGCGAGCCCGCTACGACAAGGGCGCGGGATCCTGGGAAGACGAACCGTGGATCGAGCGTAACGCCGCCAGCCTGCTCGCGCTGCTCACCGAGGCCGGAATCGCTCCTCCTGAGGGATTGGCCGAGGAGTTGGCTGAAGTCGGGAAGGCGATCGAGACGGAATTCCCGGCCTTCACGCCGGGCGACACGTGCCCCGACAACAACCTGCTCACCCGCGAGGGCCTGCGACTGATCGACTTCGAGGGCGCCTGCTTCCAATCGGTCTTCCTGACGGCGGCCTACTGCCGTATGCCGTTCTCCACCTGCTGGTGCGTCTTCCGCCTGCCGACCGGACTGGCCGAGGAGATCGAGAACGCTTTTCGCGCGGAGGTCGTGACGGCCTACCCGGCGTTGGCTGACGTCGGGGTGTGGCAGGCCGGGATGCAGTGGGCCATCGCCGTATGGACGGTGGACGTGACAGCGGCACTTCTGCCACGTGCCATGAAGGAGGACGGGCCTCTTCACCGAACCCGCCGACCGGTTCCAACTCGGCGGCAACTGCTGAGGCACCGGTGGGAGATGGCGAGCACGCTTGACGGGGTTCCGGCGCTCGCGGAGACGATGCGACCGCTGCTGCGGGAGGTCGCCGCAGGGTGGGAGGTGCCGCCGCTGCCCGGGTATCCCGCTTTCAGCAATCGAGGGGGCCTTTGACCGTCGGTTATCGTGGATGGAACTGAGGCTTGCCCGTTCTGCGATATTCTTAACGGGAATCTATGCACCCGCCGGTCCTTCCGCGAGCGGTTGGACTATAGCGGCCAAAATTCGATTCTGTCGCTCGAGGTTGTGCTGCGCCCATGCGCGCATCGTGCCCGGTCGGTATTCGACGAATGTATCGAGCCGAATGTCCGCAATCGAAAATGAACACGACAGCGCCACGCGCTGGTCGATCGAGTTCACTACGCGGTGTCGGACGATTGTCGTCGTGAGGGAGATCAGTTCCCATGGACCTCAACACCATCACCGAAGTCATCCGGCAACCGTCCGATCGGCCAGGCGTGGACTGGCGCGAAGGCGATGCGTGGCTCGCAGGCGGCACGTGGCTGTTCTCCGCGGAGCAGCCAAGCCTGCGCCGCCTGATCGACCTGACAGCGTTGCGTTGGGATCCCCTCGTACCGAGCGAGGCGGGCCTCGAAATCGGCGCAACGTGCACCATCCGTGACCTGTATGCCTTCCCACTGCCGGGTGATTGGCTCGCGGGCACTCTTTTCGCGGAGAGTTGCGAGGCATTCTTGTCCTCGTTCAAAGTCTGGAACTCTGCGACCGTCGGCGGCAATATCTGCATGTCTTTGCCTGCAGGTCCAATGATCACGCTGACGGTCGCACTCGAGGCAAAGTACGAGTTGTGGGCTCCTGACGGGCCCGCACGCGTCGTCGATGCCCTCGACTTCGTGACCGGCAACAATCAGAACATTCTTACTCCCGGGGACATCTTGCGGCGCATCGACATTCCGGCGCGCGCGCTGAGGAAACGCGCCGCGCACCGTCGCTTCACGCTGACCCGGCTCGGCCGTTCGACGGTTTTCCTCATCGGTACTCAAACGCCAGGAACGAGCGACCTGCTGCTCACCGTCACAGCCGGCACCACACGGCCTGTGCGCATTGCTTTCGAGGTCATGCCCGATGCCGGAACTTTGCAGCAGAGCATCGACGTCATCCCCGCCGACGTCTGGTTCGCCGATCCCAACGGGACCCCTGACCACCGTCGCCACCTGACAAAGCACTTCGCCGAAGAGATTCGTCGCGAACTCATAGCTGGGGGTCCGGCATGACATACATCGTGAACGGCAAGAGCTTCGACGAAGAACCAGACCCCGGCCAGTGCCTGCGCACGTTCCTCCGCTCACTCGGTCACTTCGGCGTCAAGAAGGGCTGCGACGCAGGCGACTGCGGCGCATGCACGGTGTGGTTGGGCGGCAATCCGGTACACAGCTGCATCACCCCTGCATTCCGCGCAGACGGTCGTGAGGTGACGACGATCGAGGGCATTGGATCACCCGGCAACCTGCATCCAATGCAGCGACAGTTCCGGGACGCCCCGGGGTTCCAATGCGGTTTCTGCACCGCAGGGCTGATCATGACGTCGGCAACGTTCACCGAGGCTCAGAAGGAGGACTTGCCACGGGCGTTGAAGGGCAACCTCTGCCGCTGCACCGGATATCGCGGGATCGAGGATGCCGTAAAGGGCCTTGTCGGCGTAGAGACAGCCGCGCCAGGAAAAGCCGTCGGGACGAGCGTCAGTGCGCCGGCAGCCAACGACGTGGTAACCGGTCGTGCCGAGTTCACGATGGACACCCACATCGAAGGCATGCTGCACCTCAAGGTGCTGCACTCACCACATGCGCACGCCCGGATCGTCTCGATCGACAAGACCGCCGCACTCGCAGTTCCCGGCGTGCACCGGGTCTACACCTGGGAAGATGTGCCGCGCAGGCGTTTTACTACGGCGATTCACACCGACCATCTTGTCGATCCGGACGACACCTTCATCCTCGACAACACGGTCCGCTTCGTCGGCCAACGCGTCGTCGCGGTCCTGGCCGACACGGTCAGGGCGGCAGAGGAAGGCTGCCGAAGGGTCGTCGTCGAATACGAGGTGATGCCGGCAGTATTCGACCCCGAAGAGGCAATGGCCGAGGGGGCGCCACAGCTACACGGCGCGCACGATCCCTTCGTCCGGGATCCCGTCCGCAACATCCTGTTCGAGATCCATTCACACATCGGCGATATCGATGCGGGTTTCGCCGAAGCCGACGTGATCCACGAAGGCACGTACTCCTCACCGCGAGTGCAACACGCGCACCTCGAGACCCATGGCTCGATCGCCTGGATGGACAACGGCCGTCTGAACGTCCGTACCAGTTCGCAGTCACCGTCGATCGCGAAAGTCAAACTCGCCTATCTGTTCGCGTTGAACCCGGACCAGCTCCGCGTGTTCTGCAAGCGCGTCGGCGGCGGCTTCGGCGGCAAACAGGAAGTGATCTCAGAGGATCTGGTCGCGCTCGCCACCCTGGACACCGGGCGACCTGTCTGCTTCGAGTACACCCGCGAGGAGGAGTTCACAACGGCTTCGCCACGGCATCCGATGACGTTGACGGTCAAGCTCGGCGCGAAGGCAGACGGAACGCTCACCGCGTTCCAGGTCCGCAATGTGTCGAACACGGGCGCCTACGGCAACCACGGCGGCGAAACGCTGTACGCAGGCGGCGCCGCCGTCATGATCTACCGCTGCCCCAACAAGAGGTACGACGCGTTCTCCGTCTATACGAACACCGTTCCCAGCGGGGCCCTACGCGGTTACGGGATGACGCAACCGGCGTTCGCCGTGGAATCGGCGATGGACGAACTGGCCAACGCCTTGCACATCGATCCGCTCGAACTGCGACGACGCAATATCGTGCGACCGGGTGATCGGCTCGTCGCCATGCATGACGGCCCCGACGACGTGATCTTCGCTGAGGACGGCCTCGCGAAGTGCATCGATCTGGTGGATGACGCCATGGCCCGTACGGCCGACGAGCCGTCCCCCGGCCCCGAGTGGCTCGTAGGGACCGGCGTCGCGAGTTCGTTGCACGAGACCGCGCCCCCAACCGAACACATCTCCGAGGCCTGGGTCACGCTTGGCGACGACCTCATGTACGAGTTGGCCGTCGGAACAGTCGAATTCGGCGAGGGCACGTCGACCGCGCATGTCCAGATCGCGGCCAACCAGCTGGGCACGACGCCGTCGCGGATTCGCCTGGTGCAGTCCGACACCGACCGCACGGGATTCGACACCGGCGCCTTTGCGAGTGCAGGCCTTTTCGTGGCGGGCAACGCCGTGCTTCGGGCGGCCAATGCCGTGCGCGACCGCGTCCTGGAGTTCGCGGCCGCGCACACGGGTGTCCATCTCGTGATGTGCTCGATGGACGACGACAGCGTCGTCTGCGGTGACCAGCGTGTGTCGTTGGCCGAGCTCGTCGCATTGGCCCGCACGCGCGGAATTCGATTCACCGCCGCTCGCAAGGCCTATGGCTCACCCCGAAGCGTCACCTCCAATACGCAGGGATTCCGGATCGCCGTCCATCGGGTGACGGGTGAGATCCGTATTCTTTACAGCGTCCAGGCTACCGACGCTGCAGTAGTCATCAACCCCGCGCAGGTCCGGGGACAGGTAGAAGGCGGTGTCGCCCAGGGAATCGGCTTCACGCTGACCGAGAATTACCACGTCGACGCGAACGGTGTCATGGTCAACCCGAACTTCCGCAACTACCGCATCCCCACCTACGCCGATATCCCCCGCACGGACCTGCTCCTGGTGGACTCGGCGGACTCCGTCGGGCCCATGCGGTCCAAGGGGATGGCAGAATGCTGCATCAATCCGGTGGCCCCTGCGTTGGCGAATGCGCTCCACAACGCCACAGGTGTCCGCTACCGCGCGCTGCCCCTGACTCCGGAACGAATTTACCGCCGGATCAACGAAAACCAGCCGGTGCCGACGGGCCTGAACAAATGAACACCGAAAAGCTCGAAGACGCCGCGGCGACAGTAATCATCGGCCACAAGATTCTGCCTGGACTGGAGCGGGAGTACGAAACGTGGCAGGAAGAGGTCAACGCCGCTGCCGCCGACTACGCCGGGTACCTCGGCGCCGAGGTCTCCCCGCCGACCCCCCTGCAACCCGACTGGGTCGTCGTATACCGATTCGATTCGATAGCCCATCTACAAGCATGGATCAACGGCGCAACCCGGCAGAGTCTTCTCGATATTGGCAGCAAATATTTTGACGGTCCCGCGACCCAGCAGGTTATCAGCGGCGGCACACAACCAACGGATCCGCTGGTGACCGTTTCGGTCGCCCACCGCGTCCACCCGAACCACGTCGACGAGTTTCTCGATTGGCAGTGTCACATGAGGCAGGAGGAGAGCAAATTCGAAGGATTTCGCGGCACCGAGCTTTTCCGCCCGATCGAGGGGCTTCAGGACGAATGGATCACACTGTACCGATTCGACAACGCCGAGCACCTCGATGCCTGGCTGACGTCGGCCAAGCGGCAGGAAATTCTCGCTGAAGGCGAGAAGTTCAACGACTTCAAATTGCGCACGATCGACAATTCGTTCGGCAGCTGGTTCGCCTTCGAAGAGAACGGCAAGGAAGCGCCGCCGCCCTCGGAAACCAAAACCGCCATCGCGGTCTGGGTCGGCTTGTACCCGACCGTTGTGCTGTTGACGCTCATCCTGTCGCCGCTGAAGTTGCCGCTCTGGCTCGGGCTGCTTGTGGGCAACCTGATTTCGAGCTTCATCATGAGCTTCCTCACGATGCCCTACTACGTGAACCCACTGCTCAAGCGGTGGCTGCGGCCGTCACCGGACGAACCGGTGGCGAAGACCAACCTCGTCGGCCTCGGCATCGTCGCCGCGGCGACCGTGTTCTGGGGCGTTGTCTTCTACGTCGTCACGACGCAGATCTGGACGCCGCCCTGACCTGGTGACCCCCGTTGAAGCACGCCCCCCGATGTCACAGCCCGAGCCCCACGCGCGAAGCGCGCCCAGGCGAGGACCATGCCGTTATGGGTGGAGCCTAGGAGATTCGAACTCCTGACATCCTGCTTGCAAATCGGCCTGATCTTCAGGCGTGATGGCCTCGACCTGCACGGAGGACAGTCCGCGAGTGACCGTGATTGACCGCTGCTGACCACCCTTAATGGCACGCTAATGGCACGACGAGCATGCCTGCCGCCTGCTCACTTCCAGCGCGACGCGCACTTCGGCGGCCTGGTCCTCCCGTCTGTCGTCGACCGGCCCGCTCAGCTTGTCCCGGGTAGAGGCAGGATGTTCGTCCTTCACAGTCCGACCTCGTGGTGGACGTGTCTCTTGCCCTGCGGCTAGTGTGCGCCCGTGCCGCTGACTGATTCCGAGATCGCCGCCCAGCTCGCGCCCGCTGGGCTGCTCTTCATCCGGCGAGTGGAAGGAGAGGTCCGGCAACCTCATTTGCCACCGGGACGTTCCCCCTCAAGTGCTCGACCCGAGGATGGCCGATTCGACTCTCGGCCGGACGAGATTCCCGATGTCAATGACCCGGATATGCCCGTCAAGGTCAACGCGAGTTGGCTCCGGATGGCGTCGGAGTTCGGCCTCTTCAACAAAGATCGCGAATTCCTGCTGCTAGTCAACTACGCAGACGAAGAGGACGAGTGGGAGGACCACTCCGGATGGGTCCAGGTGCGTCTTCTTGACGAATGGGACCTTGCTGCAAGCGGGGTGGAGCAACTGCGCAGCTGGATCGCCGGGACGTTCACGCCTCGTTTCGTTCCGGAGTTCCGCATGGTGTCCCTTGACGGCCAGACGGTCATCGAGACCACTGTGTGGGGCAATGGCACCGTCAGCACCATCGCCATCCGGCCTTCTGCTACCGCTCCTGCCCGCGGTACTGAGGAGACTGCCCGAGGTTAGGCGCAAGGTCTTGGTAGCTGCTCGGTTCGCCACCAACCGAGCAGCCTACGGCTTTACAGCAGGCCGGAGATCTAGGCTTCGACGGGTCGCTGAGCTGGCACCATAGCTTTGGCCGTGGTTTCTCATTACGGCATCATCCCGTGTATATCCCGGATCTTGATCGTGCTTCCGGTACTGGTGACCTGTACTCAGAGATAGTCCCGCCAGAACGGGACGGTAGCGTGCGGCTGCCATTCCTCATCGCGTTCGGGGCGTGGTTCCCGGAACTCCTGGTTGATGTAGTCGGCCAGGTCCGTGCCGTAGTAGATGATGTCCCAACCCCGCATGGACAGGACGGGATGTCCGTAAGTTCCGCGGCCGGCCGGTAGGAATCGGTGCGCATAGAGTGGGGCCATGCTGGGTGCGTCCGCCAGCCGGAGCCGGGCTATTTCGACGGCTCCCAACGGATCGCTCGGCCGCTCGCCCTAACTCGATCGCCAGTGGCCGTGCTCGACATCCCACAGGAGGCAATCGACCGGCCAGGCGACGTGCTTTCGCAGAGCCTCGGGATCACCGTTCCGCCAATCAGGCCAGGGGTTCTCCCACGCCTGTCCTTCCTCCCAAGGCTGACGCACCGGCAGCCCTGCCGCCAGGAAAGCCCGGTGCTCGCAGGGTCATTAACGGCCGCTCAAGGTCGCCCGAACATGGCGCGGTTGCTGCCCTCGGCCCACCGCCGCGCCAGGGGCCAGATTCTCGGAATCATGGCATATCTGCGCGAATCGGAATTTTCGGGAGCTACGCGTCAGGATAATATCCATTTTAATGGCGGATATTCGGACATCAAGGACACTCCCTCTTTTCGCTCCTTGCTGATTATTTGCCCGCTTATAAACGTGTGTGCGTCTTTCATGCTTGACGCTGGGGTATCTCCCTTATCGCACTATCGCAACGGTGCGGGCGAATACGAAAAAAGAACAGCTCTGGCATCCGCGCTACCGCGACACCATTCACGAGCTCGATCTGACACAGGTCAACGAGCCTCAGGAAATTACCTGACGTTCTCGCTGGGAACGCTCACCACGGAAAGGAATGCCCTATGCCATTCATCATGCGCAACACGCTCCCCAAGCTGGCCGCAGGTACACTCGCCGCTGCCGCCGTCCTCACCGCAGCAGTCATGACGCCCGCGGTCGCGGCATCCTCTGTCCCCGACCCGGCCGAGGCATACATCTCGAGCGTCAGTGCGAACGGAAACGGGTGCCCGCCCGGGACATGGGAGGCGGCGATCAGCCCCGACGGGAAGGCGTTCACCGTTACATTCAGCGCATACGAGACGCTCGTCGAACCTGGTGATGATGCCTCGGATAAGGAATGCACGCTGTCGCTGAACGTGCATACGCCGCCGGGGACCTCGCTTTCCACCGCCGAGTTCTCCTACCAGGGCTACGCGCTCATGGACCAAGCAGGGATGAGCGCGACGCAGAGCGCAAGCTACGACTTCCGCGGTGCTCCCGTCCCGGCTCAGTCGGTTCGCTCGCAGATCTCGGGGCCACACGACGACTCGTACCTCTTCTCCGACCGGATCTTGCTTCACGACAACGTGGCGTCGGCGCAGGGCGCAACCCGCGCGCTAAACGTGGAAACGGGCCTAGTCCTCACCAACAACCCCACAGAGACCGGCAGCGGCTACTTCAACACCACCAGTGTCGACGGGACGCTCCAGGACGGACCGGCCTGCACCATCGACCGGCGCACCGCCACCTCGGGGCAGACCATCATCGGCACCTCGGGCGCCGATGTCATCTGCGGGTCACCGTTCGCCGACCGTATCGCCGCGCTGGGCGGCGACGACGTCATCCTCTCCTTCGCGGGCAACGACCGGATCGCCGCCGGTGCCGGCAACGACACCGTCTTCGGCGGCAACGGCGCCGACGACATCAGCGGCGACGCCGGCAACGACACCCTCAACGGCGAAGCCGGCAACGACCGGATTCTGGGCGGGCCGGGCACCGACACCGCTAACGGCGGGCCGGGCACCGATTCCTGCCTAGCCGAGACGACCACCTCCTGCTGAGTCAGGTCGACGCTCCGGTGATGTGGCTTCGGGTCGAAGCAGTCGAGGTCGGAGCCGGGCGACCTGCTTTACCCACCTTGGCCGCGCCGGGTCCCGAAGCGAGGGGACCCAGGTCGGACACTTGCGGGCAGGAAGGAACCTGCCCGACCCGCCGGGCCAGCGTACGGGCCCCCTCGCTCCCGGCCCGACCAAGGACACCGGGCGAAAGCCGGCCGCCCTTCACCATGTCCGAGGCGATGCACACGGCTTACGACACCGACCCCGTCATCCGCTGGGAGCGCGACGACCTCGGCTGGCTGCTTCGGGACACGAGGACCGGCGCCACCTACCGCACGGGTACCCAGCTCGACCCCGAGCAGCCCACCGACTCCGCGTACTTCGGCCGTCTCCCCCGCCCTGACGGCAACGGGACCTTCCTCGCGATC
Source organism: Nonomuraea sp. NPDC059194 (assembly GCF_042754765.1). Lineage (NCBI taxonomy): Bacteria > Bacillati > Actinomycetota > Actinomycetes > Streptosporangiales > Streptosporangiaceae > Nonomuraea > Nonomuraea sp. NPDC059194. The sequence goes on from NZ_JBHZBH010000052.1 coordinate 47,729, forward strand.
GCCGGCATCAGGACCAATGGCTCGCTTGGCGTCGTCGACCTGCTGACGTCCGAGATCGCCACCTTCTGGGGCCAGGTCGGCGACAAGCGGTTCTCCACCGTCGTCAGCGTCGAGTACGACCCCGAGACAGACGAGCCCGTCCGCACCGCCCTGGCCAGCCCTCTCTATCGACACGAGGATGACTGACGTGCGCCTGACCCTCGCGACCGAACCCGCGTACCCCGACCGCCCCAACGAGGACTTCATCGGCGCCACCTCGAATGCGGTCGTCCTCCTGGACGGCGCTGGCACCCCGGCCGGCCTGCAATCCGGATGTTCGCACGGCGTGGCTTGGTTCTCCCACACGCTCGGTTCGACCCTGGTCGCGGGAATCACCCAGAACGCCGGTCCGCTCACCGAGATTCTGGCCAGCGGGATCAAGGAAACCGCCGCGCAGCACGACACCTGCGACCTCGATCATCCCGGCACACCTTCGGCAATCGTCGTGATGCTGCGCCGTACCGGAGACACCCTCGACTGGCTGATCCTGGCCGACTCCGTGCTTGTCCTCGACATCATCGGAGCCGAACCCATGGTGATTTGCGACGAGCGCGAGTCCATCGTCGGCAAGCGGTACCGCGGGCCGATGAACGAGGCGATCGGTGGCACGCCGCAGCACAGCGACGCCCTCAGCGTCTACATCAGCGCCATGCGTGGACACCGCAACATCGATGGCGGTTTCTGGGTCGCTGCCACCAACCCGCACGCGGCTGAGCAGGCGTTGACCGGCTCAGCGCCCGTCGACCAGATCCGGACCGCGGCCATGCTCAGCGACGGCGCCTCCCGGCTGGTCGATCGCTTCCACCTGGCCACGTGGCGACAGTGCCTCGACCTTCTCGAACACGATGGCCCCGACGTGCTCATCCGCCGGGTCCGTGCCGCCGAACGGTCCGACCTAGATGGCAGCCGCTGGAAGCGCGGCAAGATCTTCGATGACGCCACCGCGGCTTACTGGACATTCGCCTAGGTAAATCGTCCACCCCCTAGACATCTCGAAAGCGGATCGCCCGCAACTGTCTAGAGGGGTAGATAGGAGGTTATGCCATCCTCCTGACGACCTTCGCGAGCCTGCGGTGGGGTGAGGTGATCGCCCTCCGCCGTGGGAGTCTCGACCTCGCCGCGCGAACGGTCAGCGTCCGGTGAGCAGTTCCTCGAACTCGACGGCGGCACGATGCAGCTCCGTGCCGCCCAAGTCACGAGCTGGCCGACGCAACATCGCGATCCCCTCGGTCTTCATCGCTGCGCTGACCGAACGCCTGGCGGCCTACGACGACGGGCGCGATGACGCATTCGCCTTCCTCGGCAAGCGCGGGGCCTTCCTGCGGGGAGGCAACTTCTGGCGTGAGGCCAAGTGGGCGGAAGCACTGAAGGAGATGGGTCTCCAGGGCTTCGCTGCCATGAATTACGGCACGCGGGCAACACATCTGGCCGCGCAATTCGGTGCGATCATCGCCGACCTTAGGGTGAGGATGGAGCACGACTCCCGAGGCTTTCAAGACACGGCTCACGGTCCCGTTCCGAACCGCTTCGCTAGTACGGCAGCCGCCATTTGCTGGATGACCAGGGCGGATGCGCGGCGGGTCGATGTGATCTTGTGATCGGAATCCGGCCCAACGAGAACAGCC
>NZ_JBHZBH010000053.1:0-44370 GCF_042754765.1 Nonomuraea sp. NPDC059194
CTGCGTGTCTTTTCACGTCTGGAGACGACCATAGCAGGGCGCCAGGCGGTTAGCCCACTACGCCCTGACGACACGCCGGGGCGCGGCAACACCGCTTCAAACACCCCCCACCACCGCGGTGGTGGCCGATCACCCGCCGACCTTCCGGCCTGGTGGTCACCGCGACGGCTGGCCATCTTCGGCGCCGTCCCCGAAGGCTCGCGGCGTGCCCGCTCGCAGGTCGCCTGGCGGCGCGCGGTTCAGGAGCACCCCGATGCCGCCGTGCTGCGTACCGACGCCTACGACAACCTGTCGGCCGTCGTGTGGCTGCTTATGCGGCACGCCGACTGGTCGACGATGACGACCAGGCCCACGTGGGCGGTGCTGATGGAGCGCACCCGGCTGTCGAAGTCGAGCGTCGCCAAGTGGCTGGCCTGGCTGCGTGAGCGCGGTCTGCTGGGCACGGTGGTCAGCGGCTCGACCGTCCGCTACCGCAAGGGCACCGCCTGCGGCTCGATCAACGACGGCCTGGGCAACATCGCCGCCGAGTATGTCCTGGCGATCCCCACCACCCTCGACCCCGCCCCCAACGACGCTCCCAGCGCCGCACAGCCCGCGCCCGCCACCCCCGCCGAGCCCGTGGAGGTCGTCGGCCAGCCCGCCGCGCTGGCCCTTGTGGATATAACTCGGACCCCCTCAGAGTTTCCCTCCGGAGGAGGGGAACTCTCGCCACGCAGGCGTGCGCGCGAGGCCACGGGCCCTGTTGATCATGGGCTGGCCGCCGCAACGAGGGCAGCGAAGCAACATTCCAAGATCATCAAGGATCGGGCGCTGGTCGTCGCCGAGGACGTGCGGGCCCGCAGCCTCGATCTGCGGCGGCTGTCGGCCAAGCACGTCCGGCACCTCATCACCGAGTTCGTGCTGGCCGGATGGACCGCCGCCGACGTCGTGCACGCCATCGACCACACCCCGGACGGCCAGCCCAGGCCGTTCGCTGGATCCGCCAAGCACCCCGCGGGCTGGTTCCGCCACCGCCTGGCCGCCTGGCGCGACGCCGACAGCACGCCGATCCCGTCCCGATCCCAGCACCTGGCGGCCGCCGCCGCCCGCCGCGACATCGAGCGCCAGGCCCTCACCGACCAGCGCGCCACCCTGCGGGCCGCCCGCGTCGACGCCGACGCCGGGCCCGCCGCCAGAGCCCGCGCCCTGCTGGCCGCCACGCAGGCCCGCCTCGCCGCCAAGACCGCCCGTACCGATGTCAACGCCGCACCGGCGGATGCCGAGCGCGCCATGCTCGCCGCCGCCGTCGAACGCCAGGCCCTCACCCGCACCGAGGCCTCCCGCCAGGACCCGCCCCCGCCGTCAGCCGAGCGTGGTGTCCGACGCGGCCAGCTTTACGTCGTAAAGGAGCCCGCACCGGACACCACCACGACGTCGGCCCCCGCCGGTATGGCCGGTCGGCAGGAACGGGCCGCGGCCGCCAGTGAGCCGGAGAGCGCCTTCTACGCCTCGCTCGGCGTGGAGGCCCGCGCCATGGTCGACGGGGCGCTCAGCGAGCGGGAGATCGCCGCACAGCGCCGTTGGCTGGCCCGCACCCAGAACGCCCGCACCATCGCGGCCGACCTGTCCGCCCCCCGCCCGGCCGTAGAGCGCGGCAACGGCGACCCGGACGCCGATCGCGAGCGCGCCTGGTTGGTCCAGATGATGGCCGCTCGCACCCCTCAGGAGGAGACGCGATGATCGTCCCCGCGTTCCGTCGTGCGAAGGCCTTCGGTGGCCACCGCGACGAAACCACCCCGTCGACCATGACCGGCGCAGCAGCGGACGGCGCGCGATGAGCGCGGCATCGGCCAGCCCGGCCTGCCCCGTCTGCGGCGGACCGATCGAACAGGCCCGCACCGGCCGCCCCGCCCGCTACTGCGGCACCCCGTGCCGTCAGGCCGCCCACCGCGCCCGCCGCCGCACCGCCGAGGCCGCCGCGCACGCGGCGTGGCTGCGCGGCCGCCTGGCCGCCGACCTGGCCCGCGCCCGCCAGCTGGCCGCCGAGCTCGCCACGGCGCTGGCCGACATCCCCGCGGGCGTCGACGGCGGCCAGGCCGACATCGAGCCGCCGACCGGCTGGGAAAGCGAGCTCGGCGAGCTGGCCCACCGCCTGGCCACGCTGGCCACCACCGTCAGGACCAGCGCCCGCGACCACCAGGCCGTCACCGCCGACTGGCAGCACGCCGCCCGCACCGCCGGGATACGTCACGTGCCGGCGACCACCGCGGCGGACGACGAAACCCCCGCCGCCAGCCAGAGCACGAGCGACAACACCGCCGCCAGCGACGGCCTGGCCGCCGAGCTGCCCGGCCGGGCCTGGGACGACACCGACGTGTGCCTGGTGCGCGTCGACGGCCAGTGGCACCTGTACGGCCCCGACGGCGAGATCAACGTCGACGGCTTCGGCCTGTTCGGCCACATCCGCGCCGCCGACCAGCACGGCGCCCAGCAAGCCGCAGCCGACGCCGTCACCGCGCTCACCGGCCGCCAGGTGACCAGCTGGGACCGCGACGCCTGGAGCCGCTCCATCTACGGCGAGTCCTCCTGGTACGCCTGCCTGGCCGACTGAGCCCGGTGCACGCCCGAACTCAAGAACGGCCGATGGCGGCGCTGGAAAAGCACGAGGGGTTCGCCGCTGCAACAGCGAACCCCTCACTAGTCCCTTGATTTCCTGCCCTGCCGGTGCAAATGGCATCAAAGGGGCCCCGACGTGGGGCGGAGCAACGAAACAACCCTGGTTGTACGCTGCTTAAGAGTCATTGTGTGGGGCCCTGAACAGCTGCCACAGGATGTCCGGGCATCTTTGAACGACACCGAACGCTGCCGAACACCTTCGTAACGCGGGCGAACAGCGGCGAACTGATCTGACCGGCAGAACATCGTGCAACCAGGGCTAAACCGGGGATAAAAGTAGTTACGACCGTTTTGACGGTTTTCGTGCTCTGGGCGCTTTGCGCGGCGTCGTACGTCATCATGGCTTTACGCGTGGTGACCCGAGGGCTGCAACCCTCCGATCCGCCCCCCGTAATCCCCTGCCCTGCCGGGCTGCAGAACGTCAAAGGAGACGCCCCCATGCTTGCTATGCCCTGCATCGGTCTTCCTCGTTTCGGCGACTCGCCGATGAGGCCGACCATCCTCATCATCATCCTGCTGAGCTTCTCGCTCGCGGCACACACCATGGCCATGACCACTGAGGTGATCGTCTTGCTGATCACCACCGTGATCGGCGCCGTGGTGCAGCTGTCCAAGCCCCAGCCCCAGCCCCAGCCCCTCCAGAAGGCCACGCCCGATGTCGGAGTATGAGGGGCGTAACACCCCGGCCACTCGGTCAGACATGTCCGTGGCGCGAAAGCGCTTCACCCGCCATCTTCGCGACGCCGTCGAGACGACGCCCATCTCCCTGGGGCAGGTTGCTCGACGAACGAACTCTTCGGTCCAAGAGATCACCGAGGTGCTGGAAGGAAATCGAGTCCCGAACAGGGACAACCTGATCCAGCTCCTTGACGCATGCGAGGTCGGGGACATTCGGAAGCAGTTTGTGCTGGACAGCTGGGACGTCTTCCTCAGGGCGGTAGCGAAAGAAGGCCGTAGAGAAGACCGCTCCGCAAGTGTTCGTGCCGTTGTCGGGACGTCGCTGGGCGGTCTGCATCGGCTGCGTGAGGACGTGGCCAGCTTCGACCTGAAACCAGACCCTCTCACGGCCAACACCAAGGAGGAGTTCCTGGCGTGTATGCAGGATTTCCATGTCTGGGCTGGTGAGCTGTCCTATCGGCAGATTGTCATCAACGCGGGCAAGACTGTGGGCGCCAGCACCCTGTGCGAGGCGCTGAAGGGCAAGCAGATGCCCTCGCTCAAGGTCGTGATCGCCTTCATCAAGGGCTGCGGCGGGAGCGAGGACGACCTGGTTCAGTGGACCACCGCTTGGCGGCGCATCCGTATGACCAGAACGGCCAGCAGCAACATCACTCAGCTGCGCGCCACCGACCAGCGACGGATCGGGTAGACGCACACTTCACAGAGTCCCGCCCACGCGGTGATGGCGGGACTCTGTGCACTGAGTGGGGATCACCGCGGTGGGAACGTTGACGGGGAGCACCCGCCGACATTCTGGACGCGACCGCGCGACCGCGCTCTCACAGCAGTGCGGCCAGGCCGCCCAAGGCGCCAACGAACACGCTCATGCCCACCAGCAGAGCGGCCGGCATGGACTTGCCCGCGCGGCGGGCGAGCATCACCGCCGTCCCGCTCAGCAGCAGAGACGCGACAACGACAACGGTCACCGAGAAAGCGGTAGGGGACTGCGACATCGAGCTTTTCTCCGAATCGAAAACAGGCGCCGGAGCTCATGTCGCCACGGCGCGAAAGGTGATGCCATCTATCTATCAAGTATTCGCTCAGTCACAGTCCGTAAGAGGCAAGGCGGAACGCGGCTCTCCCAACCCGGAACAACAAAAGAGCCCGGTAGGACGCGTGCATAGCCATTAAGAGCCAGGGCGCCGCAGCGTTCCGGCTTCGTTTCGCCAGGTGGGAGGCATCCTGCGGAACGGATCCGGAACGGAGGCGAAACGCCGCGCGGAAGGGCTGAGGCCGCTGGCGTCTCATGCCATCTGGTGTTCCGTGCTGTTCCGGATCCGTTCCGCTTCCATGATCAGGATGTGCGCGCGTCACAACTGTCGGTCACGTGGAGGAGAATCGTGACCTTGAGTTCTCACACCTATCCCTTCATTTCATTGGCGATTGGCGGTGGCCCGGTTTTATGTCTGGCCCTCTCCCCGAAGAAGACACCTGGGAAGCGTTCCGCGCTGACCTGCGTGAGGTGCAGCGCGTGGGCGTTAACCCCTCCTACGACAAACTGCGAGTGCTGTCGAAGGGCCTTCCGGTGCAACTCAGCAAGGCGACGTTGACCGCAGTTTTGAAGGGCACGAACCGTGTCGGTCCCCCCAAGTGGGACAAGGTGGTCAGCTACCTGAGAGCTGTCGACCGGTACCAGGAAGAGATGGGGCTCAGGCCGGTTGCGGGCTGTCTTGAGGAGTGGCGAGAGCGATACGTGGCTCTCCAGGCCCAGGACGCCCGGCGCAAGGCGGAACGCCTGCGCGCCCAGGCGCAGCCCACGGTCGAGGAGAAGGCACCCGTGACGGACTCTGTCGATCTCTCGGCAGTCCAGACTGTCCCGACGTCTCAGACCCACGTGGCCCCGACATACCGGCCGGAACCGACCTTCACCTTGTCGGCGGGTGTGGGCTTCTTCTTCCGGGAAGACGCAACGGACGACATGCCTTCGTATGCGTGGCTCGCTTCGCCCTACTCGAAGGGCCCCACCTTCGCTCTGGCGACCTCCCCCAACCCGCCTCCATCGCCAACCGTCGAATCAGCGGCTCCTGAAGGAGCACTCTCGAAGGCGGAGCTGCCGCACAACCTCGGGGTCCCGTCCAGCACGACGATTTCCGTCCCGGCTGATTGGGCCCAGTGGACCGACGCCAGTTGCGAGCTCGAGTTCTTCGAGCCCGGCGACAGGATTTTCCTCTCGGATTGGGACCCGAACGCCACCGACTCCTCCGGCGTTTGGGACGACCTCGTTCAGCCGGTGGAGAAGGAAGCCACCATGGCGGTATTGACCCGACAGGGTACGGGACACAGGACCGTCGACCGGATGACGGAGTGGTTCGGCCCCCGCGGGACGCAACTGGCCTACGACGCCGACGCCGACGATCCGCTGGCTACCTTCGAACTGGGGATCTTGCTGGTCAACTGGGGCTCGATCAGCGAAGGCGGGGAGCTGCTGAGACGCGCGGGCCAGCTCGACGAGCGTCTCGTCCTGGAGACGGGCCTTTTCCGTCCCAACGACCTGCTGTACGGGAAGGTCGTGCAACACGTCTTCTCTCGGGTCGCCTCCGAGTACGAGGCGGCCGGCCTCCTTCAGAAGGCTGACCGTTGGGACCGGATCGCCCGCTCCTACGCAGGCACCAAGGAGGCCATCGCCCTGCTGGCGGCGCCCAGCGGCCGCCACGCGTGCGTCGCCCAGCACGTCTCTCTCGATCCTGTCCAGGTGTCGTCCATCAAGAGCGTCTACTGGCGTTCCTACGCCCTGAACCCTGACGACACCAGGTTCACTCTTCGCGACAAGAACCTGCTGAACGACATGCTCGATGACGAGACCAAGGGCTCCGATCACGCCACAGTCGGCCTGCCCCGGACGGTTGTCGACTCTGTCCTGGACGACTTCCACGAGGTTCTGCGCAAGGGGTACCCCGTGCGTCTCCACGTGGCCGCCATGCCGACAGAGACGGTGATCCTCGTGCCTCAGATGGCATAGCTCACGCGTGCGCACGTCGACCGTCCACGATCGGTCGACGCAGTAGGCGTGTCCTGGGCCGTGGCGTACCGTCGCAGCCGTGAGCCTCGTTTCAGCCCGAGCAGGAGGAGCCCGCATGCTGTTCTGGCACAAGAAGGTGATCGACGGCGTGGTCGTCCGCAAATCGGAGCGACGCATCCTGTCCGCCCTGATCCTTGCTCCACCTGAGGGGCTCTCCTGGCTAAGAGTCCCCGGAAACATGGACAGCGTCGCCATGCTGGAGACGGCGGGTTGGATAGAGAGCGCTTGGAGAGAGCCTCAGGGCCTTAACGGTGTCCGCTATTACTGGCTGACCAGCTATGGCTACCCGCGGGCCCTGCAGGCCGTGGGCAAGGCCGGGCCGGCTGCCCCTGACGTGGAGGACCGCAAGGACGACGACGCATAGACACTGTCCGGTTACCGCCGCGCCTCTCCCGAGCCGCCCACCCCGCTGTGGCCAAGGAGGGGCAGGTGCTGCCACGATGGGCACCCCTCGGGCGCGTGGTCCACCGGGGAGCAACTGGCCGTCGCCCTGGTCCTGCGCGACCGCGCCCACCTGGACGCCGCAGGCTACACCGCCCAGGAAGCCGCCCAGCGCGTCCACGACGGCATGATCAGCCCGCCGGTGGACTTCAACGCCTGGCTGCAGGCCATCCGCTCCGCACTGGACACGAGCTCGTGACGACGACCGAGGAGGAACGAGCGACATGGCCAAGAAGCCGACCGACGCCGAGTAGGCCGACACCGCCGCCGACGCCCATCGCCCGCGCTCTGCAAGAGCGCCGCCCAGCCACCTGGCGCAGGGCCGTCATGAACGAGCTGACCGAGACCCAGCGCGGCCAGGACCTGGGACGCTCAACCTCGCTTGCCAAGCCCCGGCAGGCCGCCGGAGACCGTCCAGACACTCCTGCCCCTGGCTCGGGCCTCCCGCTCGCGCTTGGCCTTCCTGGCCTTGCGTTCAGCGTTGAGTTGAGCCTTGGCGCACGGCCCGGTGTGTCGTCGCCGTCGATTCCCATGCAGGGTAAGTCTGCCGGAATCCGCTCGTACCCTCACGCCGGAGCCGTAAGCATTCACCTTCAGCGCATTTCGAGTTCTGGTGATCGCGCTGTGTGATCGTCTCGGGGCATGCAGGAGTGTGGCTGCTGCCGAAGTATCAGGCCGTTGCCGGATCGGGCGGCATCCAAGGGGCGCCCATGAGCGCGTCGCGAAGGACGGTCATGACGTCCAGGCCGTGCTTGAGCGCGGTGGACAGATAGCCGCGTACGGCGTAGCGGTGCTCGGTGGCCTTCTCCGAGCGAAGCCTGCCGGAGATCTTCTGCTGGGTTTTCGCTGGTCGCAGGTCGCGCTCAGCCTGGTTGTTCGTGGGAGGAATGCGCAGGTCACGGGCGAAGCGCAGGACATCGTCGGCACGGTCGCGCAGCACCTCCAGCAGCACGCGGCCGACCGGTTGGGTGACGGTCTTGGCCGGGCCGGGCAGGCGCTTGACCTGCGACAGGCCGACGGCGACCCCGGGGGCGAGGAACGCAGGAACAGCCATTAGCGGTGAGAAGGATCTTGCTGCCTCAGGGCATGTTGGTCGGCTGGGGTGAGGGCATGAACGGCGCCAAGAGAAGGTTTGTGAGGCTCTGTTTGGCGTGTTCGTCGCCGTCGAGGTGCAGCGAGCTCGAGTCCAGTGCCGCTGCCAGGGTGATCTGGTGGTCGCAGATGGCGCGGAGGGTGTCGAGGTCGGTGGTGAGGGTGGCGTTGGGGGGCTTGGGTGCGCTGTCGCGGCTGATGTGGAGCGAGTCGTCGGTGACCTCGATGTAGTAGGTGTCGGCGTCGATGTGCAGTTCGTAGATGCCATGGAGGTGCGCGGCTTGGGTGAGGTCGAAGGCTGCTTTGATGCTGAGCAGGATGGAGTCGATGCCGAGGAGGCCGTCAGGGGTGGTCGGGGCTTGGCTGCCCCAGCGGCCGAGGTGGAGGAGGAGCGGTTCCAGTGCGCGGCCCCGGTCGGTGAGTTCGTAGAGGCGGACGCGGGTCGGGGGTGGCAGGTCGCGGCGTTGTACGACGCCGTGTTCTGTCAGGTCGCGTAGCCGCTGGGTGAGCACGTTCGGGCTGACGCCCGGCAGGCCGGCGTGCAGGTCGTTGAAGCGTTTGGGGCCCAGCAGCAGGTCGCGTACGACCAGCAGGGCCCAGCGTTCGCCGATGATGTCCAAGCCGCGGGCCACGCCGCACGGGTCTCCATAGCTGCGCATGCCGCTCATGGTCTTCAGGCTACCGCAGAAATCCTAATTCAGGAGCGCTACTTGTTTTCTAGGAGTTCCTCCTCTAGCTTGAAGCCTCATGAACCTCTCTGACACCCAGGCGGCTGGCCTGCCGCAGGGCGACGTGCGACTGCTGGACACCCCCACCGCGCAGCGCCTGCTCAACGACTCGACTCTGGTGGCGCGGCTGGCCTACACCGGCAAAGACGGCACGCCACGGCTGATCCCGGTCAACTTCCTGTGGAACAGCGACGAGGTCGTCATCGCCGCGTTCGCAAGCACCTACAAGGTCCGCGACCTGCATGCCCGCCCCGACGTGGCGATCACCATCGACACCGCCGACGGGGCCCCGCAAGTGCTGATGCTGCGCGGGAAGGTCACCCTGACCGAGGTCGAGGGCGTTCTGCCCGAGTACGCCGTCATGCAGCGCGCCGGACTGGGCGAGGAAGCGGGCGACACCTATGTGGCGGCGATCGACAAGCCCGGCCTGCGGATGGTCCGGATCGCGCTGCGCCCAGCCTGGGTCGGGGTCCTGGACTTCCAGGAACGCTTCCCGGGGCTGACGCCCGAACCCGTTCTCGCAGCTCTCGGTGCCGGCCAGTAGCCGGCGCTCCCTGGGGCTTGGCCCAGAGCGCACCGGCGAGTCCGTGTGCCGGCCCGGCAAGACGCCACGTTCAACGCACCGCGATGGAGGATGGAAGATGCGCAAGATCATTGTGTCGATGTGGACGACGCTCGACGGATTCGTCGCCGGTCCGCGAGACGAGATGGACTGGTTGCAGATCGACGACCAGATGCAGAGGTACGAACGGGAGCTGGTGGAGGGCGCCGGCAGTCTGCTGCTGGGGCGGATCACGCACGCCCACTTCGCCGGCCATTGGCCGCGGGCCGCACAGGACCCTGAGGAGACACAGGAGATGCGGGGGTACGCCCGACGGGTCGACATCATGGAGAAGATCGTCATCTCCGCTTCGGGGAACATCGCGGCGTGGCAGAACACCCGCAGACTCCAACGCGTCGACGCGGACGAGATCATCGAACTCAAGCGCGGCCACGGCGGGGACATCGTGGTCTACGGCAGTCTCGCAGTGATCCGGTCCCTGGTTGAGCTCGGGCTCGTCGATGAGTTCCATCTGCTGGTGCATCCCGTCTACCTGCGCGACGGCAAGGCTCCGTTTGAGGGAGGCCGACCACCGCAACGGCTGGAGCTGGTCTCCGCCGAGCCGTTCACCTCCGGGGTCGTCCTGATGAAGTACCGGCCGGTCGACCGCGCCCCCGCCACCTCCTGAATCCCGGCGCCGCTGGCGACACGGCATTGTCGGCGCGATCGGTCTGGGCGGCCATGCGCGCTGGCGGGGCCTACCAGGCGGACAACACAAGAATCTGATCTTGTCGATAATCGATCGTCTGTCGCCATCGTCAAGGTCATGGCGTCGTAGCAGGTCAAGATTGACGAACACCCGTGACGGGAATCTATGACGTGTCAGGTACGTTAGCCGTCATGAATCTCGGTTATGGGAGGGTCTCCACCCGCGATCAGAATCCCGGCAGCCAGCGTGACCGGCTCACCGCCGCTGGATGCGAACGCGTCTACATCGACACGGTCAGCGGAACGCGGGCCAGCCGACCCGAGTTCGACAAGGCCCTGGACGCGCTGCGCGCCGGTGACGTCCTGGTCTTCACCAAGCTCGACCGGCTCGGCCGGTCGGTGAAGATACTCAAGGACATCGCCGACCGCGTCCAGGCCGCCGGCGCCGGGCTGCGCGCCCTGGACCAGAACATCGACACCACCACCTCCGAGGGGCGGCTGTTCTTCCACATCCTGGCTGCGTTCGCCGAATGGGAGCACGACCTCATCGTCGAGCGGACACGCGACGGCCTGGAGGCCGCCCGGGCCCGCGGCCGGTCCGGGGGACGCAGGCGGAAATTGCGCGACTACCAGGTCGAGCGGGCTCGGGCGATGTACGCCGAAACTGATCAGGACGGCAAGCGCCGCTACACCGTCCAGCAGATCGCCGATGAGATCGGCGTCAAGCGCACCACCCTCAACGGCTACCTGCCTACCTCGTAGGGCAGCTCGACACCGTTTCCCTGGCCGGAGCCGCCACCCCATCGACGGTCACGGCTCGTCGGGGTCCTGGACGTCGGCCGCGCCGATGACCGGGTCGCGCAGCGGCCGCAGCCCGGCAGGCGGCTGGGAGGCAGTGAAGGCATAGCGTCCCAGGACGTTGAGATGGGCATGGCCGAGCGGGGAGAGCCGGGCGACGTCGGCGTCGTCAATCGGAGCGTCGTTGATCTTGTGGCCGATGGTGCGCAGATGGGTCACGATGGCGTCCAGGTAGCGAGAGTTCCACAGGGCGACGGCGTTCAAAACCAGACCCAGCGCGGCTAATTGATCTTCTTGTCCTTCGCGGTAGGCCTTGCGGATCCGGCCGCGGTCGCCGTGGCAGAGCTTGCGGGCCAGCCGGTGGCGGGACTCCTGCACGGTGAGCTGGCGGTTCATGGTGCGCAGGTAGGTGTCGTCGATCGGATCGACCATCGACAGCAGGTGCAGCGTCTTGTCGATGCGGCCGTACTCGGCGAACGCCTGGCCGAGCGGGGTGGGACGGCCATCGCGGCTGAACATGCGCAGCAGGTCGTAGGCGCGGACCTGATTGGTGATCAGGGAACCGGCGACGCGCAGCATGTCCGGCCACTGGGTGATGATCTTCTTGAGGGTCACCTTCTGCCGGGCGATGGCCTCCAAGGGGCCGTAGTCGCTCGCGGTGCCGTCGCTCAGGTCGGCCCGCCAGAAGCGCTGATCGCCCAGGTCGGCGAAGCGGGGCGCGAACCGGTAGCCCAGCAGCGCGAACACGCCGAAGACCATGTCGCTGTCGCTGGCCTGGTCAGCGGTGACGATCTCCGGTTTGGGCCCGGCATCCAGGTTGAGCATGGTGTCCAGGATGTACAGCGAGTCGCGCGGGGTGCCGGGCACCACCATCTGCCCGATCCCGGCTACTTGATCATTTACTGCGTTAAGCCAGGTCAGACCGCGTTTGTAGCCGTAGTATTTCGGGGAGGGGCCGGCGTTGATGGTGCGCACCGGTACGACGAATCGCAGCCCGTCCACTGAGGCGAGCAGGCCGCCGCCCCACAGGGAGACGATCGGCACCTTGGCCTGGTGCTCGATGAGGATGGCGTTGGCGGCGGCGTGGGTGGTGGCGCGCACGTAGAACTGGTCGACGTGGGCGAGGCGGCCGCGCGTCAGCGCGGGGATGTCGGCGTCGATCACCGGGGTCAGCCCGATGTTGCACGCCTCGCTCACCAGCAGGGCTGCCAGGCTGGCCGGCAGGTCGTCCATCTGGGTGGAGATGTCGGCCAGGTGGGTGTAGGCGTGCAGGAACCCGGTCCAGGCGTGCACTTCCAGCAGCAGCTGAGGCAGGTCGATCCGCGGCAGCATCGCCTTGCAGGTGGCGCGCAGCTTCTTGAGCGAATCGCTCTCGCCCAGGGCGCCCAGCTGCTGGACCGACAGCCGGGCCCGGCCGCTGGCCGGGGTGACGATCTGCACCCGGGCGTTCTGCCCGGCGGCCTCCAGCCGGGCGGCCATCTGCTGCCAGGCCGCGTCCAGTGCGGCGACCTTGCTGTTCAGATGCGTCTCGACCGGGTCGGCCAGGCTCAACCCGGCCAGCACCTCCTCGGCCACCGCCTCCCACGCCGCGCCGTCCAGCAACCGGGCCCTCGGATCCGACCAGCGATGCGAGGGGGTGGCGTAGATGTCGCGCCGGCCCAGCGCGCGCATCAACTGCTCCAGCACGCAAACGACGTATGCCTCACGATTCACCGCCCCTTGGGGCAGATCCGGCCCCGAGTACACCGTGCGCTTCCACGCCGGGGTCACCAACGTGGCGTCGATCTCTTTGGGGAGTAACGGCTTTTGCGTCACCCGGCGCCGCGCCAGCTCCGGCAACTTCTTCACCGCCGCCAAGATCTTTCGGCCTCCTGGGGCCGCGCCCAGCGCCGCCGACTCGCCCAGCAACGCCAGGAACGGTCGCACCGTGTTGTACCGAGCGGCCAGCGCCTGGCGCAGCGCCGCCTCGGCCGCCCCATCGTCTTCGGGCACCAGCTCTTCCACCTGCTCCAGCGCCACGCGAACCTGATCGCGGGACGCGACCTCTTCCACCGCCGCCCACAATGCCGCCACATCCAGATCGGCGCCGACCTCCTCCACCAGCTCCAGCTGCGTCACCAGTACCCGTCCGGCCCGCGCCAGCGTCCGCGAGGCGCGCTCCAGTTTGGGCAGCATCGCCAGCCGGTCACCGGCCGAGACCCGCCGGGCCGGGCTGAACAGACGCGTGGCCATCAGCAGGGCGAACAGATCCAGCGCGTCGTCGATCGCGACCGCCTCCAGATGCTGCAGCACCGCCACCAAGGTCGCGGTCTTCTTCGGGTCATCCATCCGGGCCAACGCCGGCGCCTTACTCCCCAGCCCGTAGCGGGCCAGCAACTTCATCCGGTTGACCGGCACCCCGGCCACCTTCACCCGGCCCACTCTCAGCCGCGCGATGTCCTCCACCCGCTCCAGCGCCCGCACCAACTCCGGCCCCGACGTCCGCCGCGGCGCCTGCCTCAGCCGCTCCAGCTCCGAGAACCGTGATCCGGCCGCCACCTCCAGCAACCCCGCCAGCTTGACCGGCAGCCCCGGATCGGCCCGCCGAGTCCGCTTGGCGACCGTGGCATGCAGCCGGGCATCGGCCTGCTCGCGCACCGCGGCCACCTGCCTGGCCAGCACGCTCACCCCCGGCAACAGCACCCGATGGCGTCGCAACCAGGCCACCGACCGATCGAACAACGCCGTCGGCCCCTCGGCGTGCGTCCAGGCCCGCCCGTGTAAGAAGGTGCGAAACTGCCGCGCCCACACCGGGTCCTCGAAGGTGTGGAAGCCGTAGGCGTCACGGATCTCCCAGGCGTGCTCGTAGGCCGTCATCTGCCGCTGGGTGTAGGCCTTGACACACGAAGGGTCGGCGATCTTCAACTGCTCGGCCAGATGGTCCACCACCACCCACGGCACCTCCAGCGGATCTTCCAGGAACAGACCCTTGTATCGCACCGTGGTGATCTGCAAGGCCAGCCCGAGCCGGTGACTATCGGCCCGCCGCAACGCGATCAGATTCCGGTCATCGGTGTCCAGGAAGAAGAACGTCTCCAAGTCCATTGACGACGGCACCTCAGCGAACGCCGAGTACGCGGTGACCTGATCATCGGTCAAGAACTCCACGGGCATGAGCGCCGACTGTAGAGATCACAGGTTGCCACAACATGATCCACCGTTGCACTCAAGATGTCCGGAACCCCACAGCAAGATCCTTCTCACCGCTAATGGCTGTTCCTGCGTTCCTCAACCCCGGACCCCACCACGGAACATCTTGGTGAACATCGCCAGGGTGCCCGCCGGGATCGCGTCCTTGCCTTGCCGGCGGGCGAGGTTGGCGGCGTGGATCAGGCCGCGCAGTGCCATCTGGAGCTGCCGGGGCCAGTGCGCGCCGGGGTAGGTCTCGGCGCAGTCCTCAAGATCGCGAAGCAGATGCGCCGCACACAGCTGGTGATCGCGCAGGCCGAGGTCGGCGGCGTCGTAGTTCTGGTAGCGATCGTGCACCACCACGCCGGTCACCTCCGCCAGCACGAACCGCTTGAAGGTGTCCAGGTCGCGTCCACCGAGCATGTACCAGGTCAGCAGCTGGTCGCAGGCCACCAGCAGGTACTTCTTGGCCTTCTTCGGCCCCACCCGGATCGGGGTCTCATCGCAGCACACCACATACGCCAGCGTGAGCAGCATCCGGATCCGTGCGTTCGCCGCGGCGACCGCAGTAGCGGCCCGGCCGATCAAGGAGTGCACGAACCCCGGCGAGGGCTCGGCGCCGGTCAGCGAGGCCACCAGCTCAGCCACCCGATGCACCGGAATCGCGTGCCCAACCAGCAGATACACACACCACGCCTGCAGATTGACCCCGAGACTGACCGGCGCGGTGGGCACCCCCGCCGGCCTGGGCGCGGTGTGCACGGTGCCGCACCGGCACGCCACCGTGTGCAGGCGATGCTCAAAACGCCGGGCCACCACCAGCGGAATCTCGATCTGCTGATGCCGGGCCGTGACTCCCAGATCGGCGGCAAGGCCGAGATCGGCCCCGCACCCACACGGCCCTTGCGGGAAGTACTCAATGATGTCGCCGTCGGCGACCTCATCCGACCAGGCCAGCGCCTTGCCCCGCGTGCCGGGCTGCTTCCCCGGCCGACGCTCACCCCTGCCGGAGGCACGGTCCTTCGGCTGCTTGCGGCCGGGAAGGTCGTCAACCGACGGCGGCATCCCGGAGTTGCCGCTGTTCCGCGAGACCAGCCGCTCCAGCATGGCCACCCGCTCACGCAGCGCGGCGTTCTCCGCCCGAAGCTCGGCCACCTCCGCCTTCAGGGCGGCATTCTCGGCCATGAGGGCGCGGGTCAGAGCGATCAGCTCCTCGCGCGACATCTCCTCCAGACCGGACACCCGAAGATCGAATCACCCTCGACAGGATTGATCAAACTCACAGACGGTCACACCAGCACGCCCACCGTCACCCAACGTGCAAGAGGTGAATGCTTACCCGGAGCCGTGTCGACGGTGCGGGATTCGCTCGTGGCGCTGCGCGGCTAGGGGTTCAGCGCAGCTCCGATGCCTAGAAGGACTGCACTAAAAGCGAGGAGAGCGAAAGCAGCCTTAATCAACAAGAACTTGCTTGACAGCTGCCGCTCGACTGTGGCCGCTCTTTCAATGGGGCCTACTCGGATACCCAAGCCAATTCTTCCAGTGAACGCGAAAGAGGCAAGAGCAATAACGAACGCAAGAGCGCACAAGGCCACGGAAAAAAGGCATAGAAAAACGACTATATCGGAGTGCTTGGGGAGCGTCATGGCCGCGCTCGCCAGTCCAAGTGCAACCAAGTCCGCTGCCAAGCCCAGTCCGAGCAAGAGTAGGCGGCGGCGTCGAAGTGAAGGAGGAATGTTGTCGACCATAGGTTGCCATTCTGCCAGATATACCATGCGGGCGATGCGGGGTTCGATATCTTCTCATCGCCCGCATGGCTCTATCTGCAGCCTATTCTAGGTTGTCACTGACGGATCCCGATGCTCTTGGCCTTATTGCCGTGGCCGCCAGGGAAGTAGTCGGTTTCGTGGAAGCCGGGAAGCGTGATGATCACAAATCCACTAGCCCCTGTCCCTGAATAGATGTCCAGGTAGTGCGTCCGCTCAAACGGGGACTGGCCGGTGTTAACCGCCGACTCGGCTTTGCTGTAGAAGTCGCGGGGCAGGTTCTGCGTGCCGAAGTCCTTGTACTGAACCATCCTGCCCCCCCACGACACGTCATCGTAGAGGCACTTCCAGTAGGTGACGGTTCCGTACGGGCAGCCCCTCCAGTACTCGACGGGCAGAGCCTTCGCGGCGTCCTGACCGCCGGTACGGTACGCCGGGTCGGTTGACACGGTCTTCTCGCCGGGCAGGGGGAAGGTGACGATAACGCTACCGCCCTTGTACGAGATCTCGGTGGGGCTGATCTGCTGCCCGCCTGGCTCGCTCCGTAGTTGAGCGTCAATCTTCGTCTGCAGCTCCTGCTTTTCTGAGGAGCTAAGCACGCGGCCGGAAGGTGTCGCCTTCTGAATGTTGGCCTTGTCGATTGGCTGCGGGCCGGCGAAGGTGGTGGACTGCTCGGGTGTGGGGTCGGCGAAAGCAGGGCCAGCTGATACTGCCAGCACGCTGCATGCCGCTGCTGCCAAGGCCAGGCGCTTGAGGAACATGCTTGGTAGACTCCCTTGTGCATCTAAAGGTGCTCCACGGGCGGGTGCGTCGCCAAACGGTCCCGTCCGTGGAACTTTGACTTTTACCGCAGATCTAGGATTTCTCCCACTGGTGATCTTACGGCCAAAGGCACTCTAGATCGACAAGTAAGTAAGAATCAATAGCTTGATCATGTCAACTTGCTGTGGTAGCCGCATCTATTGCTTCGATTCGCGATTCATCGCTGTATGCGACCGTCTGGCATGATGCTTAAAAGGCTGCATGGCAATTGAAGCACCAAAAGTGATTGCTAAATTACGCAGAGTCATTTATGGGATAGCGTGAGCTGGGCGCTCTTGAGTATGGGCGGGCGGGTCTCCAGGAGGATCTTGCGCCCATCGTCTAGCTCGTCCCAGCCCTGAAAGTTCCAAAGTCATCGATATCTCCCCCTGTGGTACGACTGACTGGTCGACGAGGGCTTGAGAAAGCTCGCCGAGTCCGCCGCGCATGGGTGCCAAGCGATCATGGTTGCGCATGGTTCTTGCGTACATCTTGTTATCTGCATGTGTCGGGTGCTCGCGAGCTGTGGAACTGGGGGTCAAGGGTTCGTCTGACCCCGCGATGACCACCCCGTCCGTGTTTGCGCGCTCGCCGGCAGTTGGCGGCCCCGCCGTGGCCGACGAAGGTCGCGCCTGCGCCGCTATCCCCGCCCAGGTCGACGACCGTCCCAATAACGGTCGTTTAAAGGACGGTTCCGCGCCGGACGATCAGGCGGCGCGTTCCCCCAGGAACGATCGTCCCGAAACTCGTCCCGAAACTTCGCCCTCCCTTCTTGAGTTCCGGGATGGTTTTAGGGACGATCGGGGGGTGAGCGTCCCCACCACCCCGCCGGGCCCGGCACCGACCGGCCCCACCAACACGATCCGGATCGGCTACGCCCGCATCTCCACCCGCGCCCAAGACCACCTCTCGCAGTTGGAAGCCCTCGCCGCCGCGCACTGCCGCGAGATCGTCGAGGAGACCGCCAGCACCCGCAAAGACCGGCCCAAGCTGCACGCCACCGTCACGCGGATGCACCCCGGCGACACCCTGGTCATCTACAAACCCGACCGCATCGCCCGCTCGGTCAAGGAACTGCTGGTCTTCCTCGAAGACGAGCTCGCCCCCCGCGGCGTCAACCTGGAGATCCTGTCCGGCATCTGCACCGGCCTGCACCGGCCCAGCGGGCAGACCATCGCCGACAAGATGCTGTTCCTGGTCGCCGCCATGGCCGCCGAGATGGAACGCGACCTGATCAGCGAGCGCACCCTGGACGGCCTGGCCGCCGCCCGCGCCCACGGCCGCGTCGGTGGCCGGCCCCCGGCGCTGGACGCCGACAAACTGGCCGCCGCCCGCGCCCGCCGCGCCCGCGGCGAGTCCATCACCGCCATCGCGCGCCACCTCAAGGTCGGCCGCTCCACCCTGTACCGGGCGCTGGAGAACGACGAACCGCCCCTCACCCCAGCCGCCGCCACCGCGCCCAAGGTCGCACGGCCGGGGCCCGCCACGGCCGACATCGGCCAGACCCGTGCTGAGACAGACGCAAGGCCCGCACCTCCACCTGTCGCGCAGGCGGCTGATGGCGTGCCCGCGCCAGCCACACGGCCCACACCGCCCGCGTCGGCACGACCGCCGACAAGGCCGCCGAAAGGGCTGCTGTCGGAGCCGCTGTGGCGCGTCCTGGCGGAGCTGCACGCGGCAGGCCCCGCCGGGCTGGACATCGGCCGCCACATGGGCGCCTGGCAATACCTGGAGGAAGGGCGCGGCCGCGGCTTCGTCACCACGACATGCCCGCCCGACGGGCGGCCGAGCAGAAGTGACCGGCGGTGGCTGAGTGCCGCGGGTCGCGAGCACATCGCCGCGCACGCCGAGCGGTACGCCGCGCTGTACCCCCAGGTCGTGCTGCGCGAACCGGGCTCGCCCGCCCTGGACGAGCTGGACGACGCAGGGCTTTGGCAGACCCTGGTCGACGTGGCCACCGCCGCAGCTGAGCCCACTCCCATCCCCGGCTGGGAGCAGCGCCCCTACCGGGGGGCCTCCCTGTTCCGCGAGCGGCTCCACGACCGTGGCCTGGTCACCGACGAGCCCACCAGCGGCGGCTACCGCCTCACCGAGGCCGGTCGCGTCCACTACGCCGCCCACTGGGCGACCTACGGCACCCGCTACCCCGACATCGACGCCCCACATCCCGACGACGTCCTTCCGGCGACCTCTGAGCAGGCCACCCTTACCGAGGCCACTGAGGCCGTCCAGCAGGACGACAACGACGCGCAAGCCGTACGGCAGGCCCGTCCCGGCGCTGCGTGGGAGGACGCCGACGTGTGCCTGGCCCGCGTCGATGGGCAATGGCACCTGCACGGCCCGGACGGCGAGATCGAGGTGGAAGGGTTCGGCTTCTTCGGCCACATCCCGGCCAAGAACGAGAAGCAGGCGAAGGAAGCGGCGGCCGACACCGTCGCCGCGCTCACCGGCCAGAAGGTGACCAGCTGGGACCCCGACGCGGTGAGCCGCTTCATCCGCCACGGCGAATCCACCTGGTACGCCTGCCTGTCCGAACCCCCCGCCGCGCCTGCCGTACCAGCGCAGAAGGGCGACGACGACGTCCAGGACCACGGCCACGAGGACTCCGGAGCCGCGCGCATTCCGCAGCTGCGCGCCGTCCCCCGGCTCGGCGAGGACTACCAGACCGCCCGCTGGCCCCACCAGCCCGACCGTGTCCACCTCCTCCACCTGGGCCAGCCCATCGGCTACGTGACCGGCTACACCGGCCGTTGGCGCGCTCTGACCCCCGACCATGACCCGATCACCCTGGACGCGATCGGCCCCGACGCCACCCACCGCACCCAAGCCTCAGCCCTGGCCGCCATCGCCCTGCACGCCCGCCACCAGGAGACCCGGCACCCCGCGCAGCCCGGCGAGCTCCCCGCGACGGCGGCGGTCGATGACCGCCAGGCCCTCACCGAGGCCCCCGGCGAAGGCCTCGCCGAGCAGCGCGCGTCAGCCGTTCTACCAGCAGCCCAGCAGGCCCAGACGGCTCCGGACGAGCAAACGCCAGAGCTGTACCTGGCACGGCTTCACGGTCAGACCTTCCTCCTCCTGGCCGACGCCGAACGGGTCGGCTGGCTGCACGCCGAAGGCGACGGCTGGCAGGTCCACGGCCGGGACGGGCGGCTCGTCACCACCCTGCGGGCCGACGGCGTGCTGAACGCCGCCGCACTCGCGGCGGCCGCCCTGAACATCCCCGGCGCCGCGCGCGCGACGGTGACGGCCGGTCCGCTCACCGACGACCGCGGCAGAAGCATGGACACCTCGCCGACGAGCCTGGCGTCGTGGAGCCTGCTCAAGGGCCGCGTCGCGGGCCGTACCGATGTCATCGTGCGCGGCCGCTGCGTCGGCTGGCTCCAGCGCGACGATCGCGGCCGTGACGTCGCCTGCACGCTGGACGGCCCCGTGCCCGGATCGGCCGGCACCAACCGCGTGCAGGCCGTGACCGCGCTGCTGGCCGCGCTCCTGGCCCCCGCGCCCCTGCCTGAGCTCGGGCCCGAGGCCCGCACTGCCCGCAGGCCGCGCGCTCGCTCGCCTCGCGAGCGGCCGATCAGCCCCTTCACCCCGGCGCTGCTGGCCGCCGCCGCGTTCACGGAGAATCTACAGCGGCTGCCCGATGGCTCCTACCGCGTGCACATTGACGACGGCTACGACGACACCGACCTCGGTCGTGTCTTCCGCTCCGGCCGCCGTTGGCAGGCTCTGGCCCCCGATGGGCGCGTGGTCGTGCACCGCGCCGCCACCCGTACCGAGGCCGTCGACCAGTTGCTTGCCACTCCCGGCCCGATCTTCGGCGATGGCACCGACACCATCCTTCACGATCTATGACCGAAGCAAGGCGAACTCCCCCTCAGCTGGCGAGGGGCCGTCCCGAAGGAGACCGCGTGACCAAGAAGAAGCTGACCGACGCCGAATGGGAAGACGTCGCCACCGACGCCATCGCCCGCGCCCTACAAGAGCGCCGCCCGGCCACCTGGCGCGCCGTCATGAACGAGCTGACCGACACCGAGCGCCGCCAGGTCGATAGCGCCCGCATGCGCGCGGTCGCCCGCCGCGACAAGAAGCGCTGAGTGCGGCCGGGACTGTCCGAACCAGCCCCGGCCGCGCACCACCGATCACACCACACCCGCCCCCGCATCACCTCGATGCGGGGGGCCGGCCTCATGTACGGCGAAGCCGCCGCGCTATGCCGCGTAGCCGCCCGTGGTGGACGGCGCCCACCCGCCGACGTCACGGCGAGCGAGCCCGCCCGTTGTCGATGCTGGCGCCCAGCCGCCGGTGTCCGAGGGGGTCCAACCATTGCCGTGCTGCATCCATCCTCCAAGTCAGTCGAAGGGGCGATCATGCAGGGCGCTGGCCACCCAAGGCAAGGCAGAGACACGGGATCTTTACGTCCCGGACGAAAAGAAAGGAGCGGGAGCAAGATAGGCGATCAGGGGCCCTGATCGCGTGTGTCGTCCGGCGCGGCGGCCGACTGCAACCACCTGCCGGTGGTGTCCCCCGGTGGGGTCGCTCCGCTGAGGAAGACCGTGCGCGGCCGTACGGTACCGTCGCCGTCGTGACGATCCGTCCGGGACAAAACGACGACCCGACGCCCCCCGAGTCCGACGACGATCCCGCTGTCGAGATCCGTGTCGAGCACCGCCTGGACAGCCGCAGCTGCGCGTGGTGCCGGTACCCGGTGCCCTACTCCGGACGCGGCCGACCGCCCTCCTACTGCTCCAAGTCCTGCCGTAACCGCGCATGGGAGGTGCGCTCAGCGGAGGCTCGTCTGCAACGCGACATCGCCGCCGGCGTCCTGCGCACCGAGCCGGTGCGCGAGGTGATCCGCGAGACCCGCGTCGAGCCGCTCACGCCGACCACCGCCCGCCAATGGCTCGACCATCTCGAAGAGCTGGCCGGGCAGGTGCGCGAAGACGAGCTGGGCCGCCAGCACTGGCACCACGTCAAGCTCTACGCCGCGCTCGTGGCGGTCGTGGCCGAGCTCGGCGCCGCCTACCCGGGCGGCCTGGCCTATCTGGAGCGCGAGGCCAAGCGCCGACGCTGACCGCCGCGCCATGACGCGGGCGACATCCCCACGAGCCCGTTTTCGTCCCGGACGAAACGGAGCAAGTTAGTAGATAAGACGGTCTTATCTCGCGGGGCGAGCCGTCCGGGGGGACCGGTGGCAGGCCGTACGGCGAGGCCGGGAAGACGCGAAAACCCCGGCGCGGCGGCCGGGGTTGCCCATGTATCGGTGACGATACCCTAGCATTCTTGTTGATCTTGGTCGGCTTCTGTACGGCTACCGGCTTCGCGGTGATCGCTGTGCGGAGCAAGTTAGTGCAGAACTCGGAGTTCACTCCGGAACCGGGTCCTGAGCAGGGTGGAAGCTGTACGGCAATGAGGGCTTGGTCGACGTTGACCAGAGTCGGGTCGACCGCTCCTGAACGCCTCACGATCGCCATGCGCGGGTTGCCGAAACAGCGGGGCCGGGGGCGATCGACGGGTCCGGTACCTCCTTCGTCGGCACCGGCCCACCGAGACCACGGGCTGACGCAGTCGAGGGACCCGGACGTCATGATCGAATGCAAATTTTCTCTACGTCATCAAGCCGCGCCCACTGCGCGGCCGCGGTGGCAATGTCGGTGAGTCTGGGAGCCACGCGGGCATCGCTCCACGACGGTCGCGGTCGCGGCCTGGAGAGCTCACAAAGCCCCCCAGGGCGTCCAGGAGCCCTCCAAGCCCTTCGGCCCGCGACCCGCGACCAGCGCCCGCCACAGGCTGATCAGGAGCCGTTTGATCGGTCGCGGCCCGGGTCGCGGCAACGCGACCGGAGCACTGCCGAAAGAATCAGCCCCGGTTTGTCGGTGAGAACCGACAGCGCCCGCCGGGTACGGCGTGAGCATGGGAAAGCACACGCCGATGAGCAAGCAAGCCGCCGCGCGCATCCAATCCGCGGCCGCCAGAAAGCCCGGCAGCAAGAGCGCCCGGGACGGCTTCGACCGGCGAGCCCAATCCGCCGGCGACACGAACGAGCACCGCCGCCAGGACGACGAAGACGAGTAGCCGCCGCGCGGTTGCCGAAAGACTCGAGAACCCCTCCGGGGCCCTCGGATTCGTCGTGGTGGCCACCAGCTGCCCGCGAGCGACGCAACCCCGAGCCCAGCCGATTGCCGAATTGTTCTCACAGGGGATCAAGAGCCGACCGCGCCGAGACGGGGCGGTCGACGGGCCCGGGCGGATCGACGGCCGGGCGTGCGGCTCTTCAGCCGGTCCCGGCCGCCGCCCGCCCCAGCCCGTCGACCCGAATCTCAGCCCGTATCCCGAACGGCTTCCCCGAGACTTCGTTCACGCCCCTCGAAGCCCTTCAAGCCTCCCGCACACGCCACCACCCACAGCAGCCCACGATCGAGCCCCATCACAGGCCTTCACACCTACGCATTCATCAATGATCAAGGTATGCGTACGTCAGTAAGCGCCCGCTGATTCACGTACAAGATCGCGTTCGGGGGCGTCGCCACGCCGTGGCCGCCGCGATGATTGACAATGTTCCCCCTAGGCGGAACTCTTCGCGGCGGAAGAGGCTCACCGGGAAGGATCATGCATGGCGCAGACCACTGCTTCCCCGGCCACCCTGCCCGAGCTGATCGCCGCGCTGCAGTCCCTGGCCGGCTTGGCCCCTCTGGATCGGGCGCGGCGCGCCCCGGAGCTGATCGAGGCGGCCAAGGGCGTGCTGGCCGACGCTCGCGCCGTGGCTTGTCTGGAGGCGTCCCAGGCGATGCCGCAGGTCGAGATCAGCCGTCGACTCGGTATCAGCCGCAGCAAGATCAGCGAGGCGATCAGCCGGGGCCGAGCGTTGATCCAGGCCGCCGGCGCCGTATCGGCCGGATCGGCGGCATCGCATACCGAGCGAGCACACGCCCGCACCACCGCCCGCCACTCCAGGAAGGATCCCTGATGTACCGCGTGAGGACACTCGGATGGCTCTTGGTAGCAGCGGGAGCGCTGGTGCTGGTCGCCGCGCTCGTGGTGGGCGCGGGCACCGTCGTGCGCAGCGCCGCGGCCCTGGCGTTCGGTCTGGGTGCGTGCATCCTGGCCGCTGCTGAACTCGTCATCGTGACGCGCAACAAGAGGAAGGCCCAAGACGATGCAGATGCATGACCTGGTAACGACCGCGCTGGCGGTCGTATCGCCCGAGACCACGCCTCCCGCCACCGGAGGCCCCGATACCGCGGGCCTGGCTGACTGGGTGCGGAACCTGCTCGGGCCGTTGCTGCTGGTCATCATCAGCGTCGTGGCGATCTTTTTCCTGTTCACCCGGGAGATCACGCGGTTCGTCCAGTTCATCCTGCTGGCCGTCGTCGTGCTGGTGATCTTCTACTTCCCCGACATCATCGTGTCCATCGCCAACGGCGTCGCCAACGCGCTCGGCATCAAAGGCGGCTGACCCACACCGCCCGGCCCAGGGGGTCCGTCAGGCGCGGGCGTTGAGCGCCGCCAGCACCACGACTGCGACCGTGGCGGCCACCGGCAACACCACGTCCAGGCGGCGCGCCAGCGCCAGCACCGTCAGCGCGGGCAAGCCCGGACCGACCCGGATCCGGTAGCCGCCGCGTGCTGCCCGGCGCTCAGCCTGGCCGCCGCCGCCCTTCCCCCGCCGCCCGCGTAGCAGCAGGAGCGGCAGGCCGAACACCGCCGCGCCCATCGCGGCTGTGACGGCCGCGGCCGAGACCCATCCCCACACATCGCCCACACCCGTCATCATGCGACGCGTGCCCCGCCCGCGTCACCGCCTCCTCCTGCGGCCGCAGACGAAGTCAAGCCCGCAGGAGGAGGGCGAAGCCCGTCCAGGCGGTGAGCGGACCGCCTGGTAGACTCACGGGAGTCCCAAAGGGACTCCCGTGTAAACCCAGCGAGTCGACTCCCTTGGCCATCACACGTTTTTGATCATGAATGTCAAGCCCGAGAACGCCCCTGATTCCCCGTCGCGGCCGCGGTCCAGGGTGGCGTGCCTACGGGGTACGGCGGCGCCGGCGACGGCTGGCGTAGGGGTCGCTCGGGTCGTAGGCCGCCCTCGCCGACGGCTCCCCCGACGACTCCACGGGCGGCTCGGCAGGCGCGTCGACGTCCTTGCGCGGGGCCGGCGGCCGCGCCGCTCCGGCCGGGTTCGAGACGGCCGGAGAAGCCGCAAGAGGCGCGGAAGGTGGCGGGCCGGCGGGATCGTCACCCGGCGGGCCCGACGGCCCCACAGGCCGCCGAGAGGCCCGCGGCGGATACAACGGCTCGGCGTCCGGGTGATCGGCAGGGAAGGGCAGCCAGGGCGCCTGCAGCGGCCTCCAGGAGCCCTCCAGCCACGTCAACGCACGACCGGCGATCGGCGCGACGCCCAATGCCTTGTGCCAGTCGTCGCCGATGTCGAAGGCCATCTTCGCCCCGGCCGACGACAGCGGGCCGAAGGTGACGCGGTTGACCAGCTGGTCGCGCAGCGCGCCAGGCACGGCGTCCTTGGCGTCAGGCCGCTGGGTCAGCACCCACAAGATGACGTTCGCTTCGAGGGCCTGGCGGGCGAGCGTGTTGAGCGTGTCGGCCAGGTCGGGGCAAGCCAGCAGCACCTGCTGGATCTCATCCAGGATCAGCAACGCCTTCGGATGCGTCGGCTTCGTGCTGGCCGTCCCGGATCGCCAGGCCAGCATCTCGGCGTAGCGGCGGGCCACCTCCGGGGCCACCGACCCGGCGATCACCGCACGCCACTGATCGGGCTCATGAGCGACGGTGTGCACGCCCTGGCGGTCGGCGAGCGGGGCCAGCGACCCCGACCCTTTGCCGTCGACGCCCCACAGGCCGCCGGGGAAGACGCCGTGGGTCAGGCCGTCGGCGGCCCAGGCGCGCACGCCGGAGCTTTTGCCGTGCTGGGTGGCGCCCACGATGAGGGCATGCGCGTTCGGCCGGTAGAGCGCCAGCGGTCGGCCCTCGTCATCGAGGAGGTCGGCCAGCTCCGGCGTGGTCTGCCCTAAGACGATCGCCCCGGCCGGGCGCGGCCACGGCCGGGCGGGCAGCAGCCGCGGCAGCGGCGCCACCCGCACCACCTCCAGCCGGGTGTGCACGTGATCCCAGGCGGTGGCGTAGTCCGGCCGCACGCGGGCCTGAGCAGGGGAGGCGGGCGGTGGCCCGCACAGCTCCCACATCATCCGCTCCACCAGCTCATCACGCCGGGTGCTCTTGTGCGCGGCCCACTCGGGCGGGTACACCACGTGGATCTGGCGCAGGGTGCGGCCGTCGCGCCCCCACAGTACCCGCCCCACCCGCACGTCATCGGTCCCGGCCACCGTGGCCGCGCCGATCCGCAGTCGGGCCAGCAGCCGGCGCCGCCCGCGCATCGGGATGGTCACCACCGCCAGCCACACCAGGGCCACCACGGCCAGCAGCACTGGAGCCAGCGCGCCCACCAGCACCGCCGGGATCACGCTGGCCAGCACCGCATACAGCGTCAGCCAGCGCCGCACCCCCTGCGCCGCGGCCGTGCTGCGCTCGACGTCGGCGCCGGTGGCCAGGCGCGCGGCCCGCCACCCGCCGGCCGCCGCCCCCACCACCGCAACCCCGGCCGCCGCGGCCGCGGTCACCGGGGAAGGCATGCCGCGGGCGATCCACACCATCACCGCCGCCACCGTCGCCGGCAGCCAGGCGTGATAAGCCCCGTCGCGCAGCGCGTGCCGAGCTTCGCGCGCCCACGGGTTGCGCTCGGCCCAGTCCGCCAGCTCCACCCACACGCTCATCGCCCTCCCCCTACAGCGTCATCGCGGCAGCGGTGCCGAGCTGGGCCAGCGCGGCTCCGGCGATGTCGTAGGCGGCCCGCTCGTGGTCGCGCTCACCCCGCCGGGCCTCACACGGCCCCCACCCAGCCGGGCGACCGCCGCTCTGGCCTTTGGCCGGCCAGAACTCCGGCGGGTAGTCCGCGGTCACCGGTCGGGCCCGCACCAGCCGCCCCGCCCCGTCGCGGTCGTAGTGCCGCTTGCCGTGCCCACCCGGGGCGATGAGCATCACGGTCGGGTCGAAGGCCAGCAGCCCGGCCACGATCTGACGCGGGATCAGCCAATCGGCCAGCGCGATCCGCCCGCCCGGCGGCACCACCACCTCACACGCCAGCCGTACCGGCCTGCCACCGGCCACCTGGTGCGCCTGGACGGTGGCCTCCACGACATCGATGAGCCGCCCCATGTAGCGGGCCCAGGCCGCCAGGTCGTGCACGTTGTCGACGGCGGCCGCCGACGGCCGCCCCGCGACGTCGACCGGGCCGATCGTCCACCCATGCAACGCCCGCTCCCCGGCCCGCAGCACCCCGGCCGTCCATCGCCGGCCCGGGTCGATCCCCAGCACCGCCACCTCGCCGCTCACCAGCACAGCCCCCCTTTGTCCGTCACGTGCCCGGCGCCGCCGGCGGGTCCCACACCGTGACCTTCATCCGTACCTGCGGCGGGCTGGTCAGCTGCGTGGCCGCCACCACCCGCAACAGCGCCACCCGGCCGTCCGAGGTCAGCGCGCACAGCACGTCACCGGCCTGCACACGCTCCACCTGCTGGCCGCCCTCGGCGGCCGCCGCGTCCCGGCAGGTCCGCCAGCTGGGCGAGGCCTCGCCCAGCCGCGCCAGCCGTACCCGGCCGTCGGCCGCCTTGAGCGTGGTCGCGATCCAGTCCCCCACGATGTCTGCGCCCGGCAGATCACGCGCCGAGCGCGGCGGCGCGCTGTCCAGGTCGGTGTGGTCGTACAGGCCGGTCACGACGACCGTGCCCCGCCAGCGCACCACCGGCCGCGACGGCGAAGGTGATGTTGACGAAGGCTGCGCCGACGATGGCGTCGACGGCTTCGACGTGCTGGCCGCCCAGGGCGAGGCCGACGCGGTCGCCGGCGGAAGCGAGGATGGCGGCGGTTGCGATGCGACCTGCGACGGCGGCGCGCTGGCGGCCGCCGACGTCGGCGGTTCCGGGTCCGACGAAGGCCATCCCCAGATCGCGAAGACCAACACACCGATGAAGATCACGCCGGTGATCACGGCCACGACCTCCAGGTGACGGGACGGAATCTCCTCATCGTCGCGTGGGCCAGGGGGTGAGGTCACAGAGACGAACTTAACCCGCTGTGGCGAAATATCACGAGAGTGATCCAGAGAGAGCGCAGGTCGACCAGGCGCGGAGCCAGCCTCAACCCGGATCAAACCGCCGTCAGCCAGGCGAGCAGGCCGATACCGTTCGGTCCCATGAGAGGCGAGATCCCCATCTTGAACAACAGCGACTTGCGCGCCGTGCTGAAGAAGTTCGGCCTGTCGGGCGACCACCTGGACAAAGACGCCAAGGCGCTGGTCCGGCTGCGCATGTGCCACGCGCTGCTGGGCGCCGTCGAAGCCCAGGCGCTCCAGGCCGAAAGCGGCGCGCTGGAAGCCGGGATCGACCCGGAGAAGGTTCAGCATGCGCACGCCACCGCCTACATCGGCGCCAACGCCACCGACGGCGCCGACGCGTTGTTGCTGCTGCAGGCCCGCGCGATGAGCCTGGTGACGATGATCCTGCAGCTGGAACCGGACCCGCGCGCCATGGTCTCCGACGCCGTCCTGGGCGCTTCGGTGAAGGCCGCTGCAGGCCTGGCCGGACTGCTGCACTTCCGCTACGAGGCGGCCACCGGCGGCGATGAGGCCGCCGCAGAACGGACGCTCGCCGAGTCCGCCGCGAACCTCCAGGCCGCCGCCGAAGAGATCAACGCGTTGTTCGAGATGGCCGCCCGGCTCCGCAGCGGCGGTAGCCCGAACTGATCAGCTGACCTGTCTCTTTCGAGCCGCCGTCGGATGCTGAGCCCGACCGATATCAGTGCCACCCGGCCTGTACGCTGCCGAGCGTCATGGCGCGGGTCGTTGCGCGTCCTGGGCTTCCCAGCGGTCCAGCGCTTTCTCCAGCGCCTCGTACAGCGGCGCGTCCAGTTCGGCTGCCTCTTCCCACGAGGGCCCGGTGTAGGTCTCGCCGGGCGGCAGGTAGCCGTACGGCGTGGCCGTCCAGCCAGGGCGAAGCCGCCGGTTGTCCCGCCCGAAGACCGCGCGGGCGGCCTCCAGTGCGTCGGCAAAGTCCCGATCTTCCCGGCAGCGGGCATACACCCGTTTATTGGTCACTCCGGCCGCTTTGGCGGCCCGGTTGACATAGCCGTGCTTACCCAGCTCGGCGAGGAACACCTGGGGCCAGTCGGCTCCTGTCTCTGTTCTCGACACCGACCCATGATCCCCGCACCACCAGGCACTCCTCAGGCCCAATCCGCAATCCCCGCCACCCCTTGAGCCCCCGTTTCCTTGTCAACCCAGTTCACCATTTCTGATCTACAGTCGAAACGAACCGTCGGAGATCGATGGACCAAGGTATCTGCGATACGAAGATCATCTCAGCGGGGTTGCCAGGGCCCAGTATGTCGACGTGCCAGCATGTCAGCGTGGCTGGCACATCCATGATCGAGAGGGTCAGGACAACATCTCCCCCAGGCCAGCCAGCCATGCCTAGCCACCTGGCCTGAAGCTTCGTACCTTCCGGTACAAACGGCGCAAGTCTCGGCACCCGACAGGCGAGGGGCAGCATGGGGCGGTTCTGGGCATGGCTCACGACGGACAAGGGCAGCGTCAACGGACAATCTCCCGCCCCGCCACCGCCACCAGACGCCCCGCGCATCGAGCCCCGCATGGCAACCGACCTCGGCGAAGCCCTGGCGGCCTACTGGCATAACAGACACTGGCTGGGCATGGACGGCTTCATCAAATGGCTGTACGACACCGGCCAGATCTCCGAGGCCAGGTTCGCGCTCAAGGAGATCAAGAAGATGCCGGACCCTCCTGACAGCCTGCTAAAGCGACTGCGCCCGATCGAGAAACTGCTGGAGGCCCGGCTACACGAGCAGCTGCCGCTCCCCCCGCCTGACTCCCATGCTCGCGGTGACCTGGCCGACGCCGAAGGAATCCCGTGAATGGATCCCGGCGATGGGGCCGACCAGGACAGCCGCCTTTACCGCCGCCTGCGAGGCAGCAGGAACGCCTCCAACGCACAGGAGACCAGCTCACTTCGAGAACGCGCTCCAACGTCGTCGACGAGCTTGTCGAGAACGGCGGTCTCGGCTTCTGTCGCCTGGAACGCCCACAGGCGGCGACGGCCATCACGAGCTGCTGAGGCTGTCGTCGACGCCCCGCGCCGTGGTGGAAAGAGGCTGTCCTCGCGGCGGCCAGGCCCTGACTGTCGCCGGGCGACGAGAGCAGGCAACTCATCACGCAGCGAGTCGATCGCGTCGACCACCAACTCGTAGTTGTCGACCCGCCGGGAGCGTCGCCGGCGACTGGCCTCGGTGATGGCCGCGGGCAGCAGGTAGACGTTCACCGGAAAGGTGTCATCCTCGGTGCCGAGGCGGCTCGTGTCCGCAGATGGGGCACGCCGTCTGGTCGACGGGGTGGCCTCGGCTGTCTCCCCTGCGGTTGAGGAGGCGTCCTCCACTGGAGGGGGTGGTGGGGCGGGTGGGCGGTTGGGTGGAAGGAGGCCACCCAGCCCGGCCGCGCTGGTGCCGAACGCGTCGCCGAGACTGCCCGGCTTGTTGATGTTGGGCTGGTTCACGACTGGCTCTCCACGGCGGCCAGCAGCTGCAGGATCTCGGCACCGAGCTGGCGGTAGTCCTCGGCGACGTTGCCCGCCGTGGCGGCGATGCGAGCCTGAGGCGCAGCACCGGCCCGTAGCGTCTCCCACCACGCGGGTTGGTTGGCCGCGTCGCTTTCCAGTTCGTGCGCGACCCGGCCCGCCTCGCGCGCGTCGTTGGCCAGCTTCTCGGAGTGTCCGATCTTGGCCGTCAGCACCGGCGAGGATCCGACACCGAACGCGGTCTCAACGCGGGACCGTACGGTGCGGTGGATCGCTGTGGCGGTGCGCGAGGTCGCGAACAGGACCACGCCGAGCAGCGCGAGAGCAGGGTTGATCTCGCGGGCGATGGCGTAGCGCTGTGCAAGCAGCTGCATGCCCACCAGGCCGCCCTTGTCCGTCTTGGTCGGCATCAAGAGCCAGCGTCCGGCGCCAAGCGCGAGGTCGACCAACAGCGTGTTCTCCGGCGGGGTGTCGATGAGCACGACGTCGAACTCTCCGGCGATGGGCGCCAGGATGCTGGCCAGGGTGAGCATGGCGTCTCTGCCCTGCTGCTGAACACGGCCCACCATGACGCCGGTGAGGTCGGTCAGTGCGGTGCCGCCGGGGACGACGAACAGGTTCGGACGGCCGAGCACGGCGACCGCCTGCAGCGTCTTGCCGGTCATGAGCGACATGAGGAATCCGGCGCCCTGGTCGTCGATGTCGCTGTCGCGGTAGCCGAGATCGTCGGCCAGGTTCGCCTGCCGATTCAGGTCGATCAGCAGAACCCTGTAGCCGGCGGCCGCGAACAGCGCGCCCAGGTTCGCGGTGATGGTGGTCTTGCCGACTCCGCCCTTGTCGTTGGCCACCACGATGACGCGGGCCAAGGCGACGAGAGCACCGTGAGCGGGTGTGTTGACCGTTGGTGCAGCCACGTTGATCACTTTCATAGGCGTAACGCTGGGATCAACACCGCAGTCTCCCACGCATCCGCTCCCCCCGACGGCGGCCACCAGGCGTGCGTGTCCTCACATCTCCCCGCTACTCCCGAATCCCCTGATGCAGGCACCATCGCACTCCTCCCCCATGCATTGGTGCCTGCCTTCCATCAGTCGGTCTATCACTCTGTCTATCGGTCTATCGGTCGGTTCTGCCGCTATCTACCTGGGACTTTGTGGTGGCACAGCGAAGGGGCTTCAGCCGAGCCCCTTTCGTTGGCTCGTTATCAGGTCGGGAGCACTTCCAGAGAGACGTTGGGGAAGAGCGCCGTCCACCGGTCCGGGTCAGCGGTCAGGATCGGCCACTCACGCGCGACCGCCAGGACCAGAGTGTGCGCGTGCCCCACGTCAGCGTCCTTGGCCTCTCGCAAGACGTCGGCGACGTGGAAGGCCATGGACGGGGTGAGGTCACCCGCCGGCGGTGGCACGGTCATCCCCATCTCCACCAGGTGGCCGATCGTTTCCACCTCATGCAGGGTCTGCGCGTCGGCCAGCGCGCGCGCCAGTTCGCTGGCTGCGATCAGCAGCGGGCGGGCAGCGTCTTCGGCGCGCATCATCCACGCCACCATGTGCTGATCGAGTCGGGCCCAGGCCGCGATGGCGCTGCGATCCAGGACCACCCCGATCACGCGGCACCCTGCTGAGAGCCGCCCTGGGCTTCGAGCCCGTTAAAGACCGTGTTCGCCCACGCTCGAGCCTGTTCCCAACCCTCAGGATCGGCTTGGCCGACCTGTTCCGCGGCCCGATGCAGGAACTGCGAGGCCCGTTGCTGGCGTTCCATCCGGTCTTGTACAGCTTGACTGACGTAGCCGGATACCGAATCGATGAGGCCGGTCTCTGACATCGAGCGCAGACGGACGGCCAGGTCTTTCGGCAGGCTAACAGTGATCTTCTCCACGCTTGCCATACCAAAATCATACCGACCATGGTCGTGCGCGCCAGTGAGGCGCACGGTCTTCTCTGAACCTGCTGAACAGCGTCAGCACGCTGGCAAGTCGAAGGAGAGAGACGAGATCCCGCGCTGTCATCCATGTATGTCGACGACGACCAGGGTGATGTTGTCCGGGCCGCCGTGGTCGATGGCCAATGCGATTAGGCGGTCGGCCGTGTCTTCTGGGCTGCGGATCGAGCTCAAGGCGTCTCGAACGAGCTCGTGAGGTACGACTGAGCTCAGCCCGTCCGAGCAGAGCAGTACCCGGTCACCGGGACGGAGGTCTCGGGTGGTGAGGTCGGGAGAGCGACCATCGATCCGGCCATCGAGGAAGCGGGAAATGCGCTCAAGCAGGTTCGGCACGCTGGCGGCCTCGGCCACCAGATTTCCGTAGGTGTGATCCTCGGTGAGCTGGGTGAGTTGCGAGGTGTCGCAGCTATGAGAGTCTGCAGAACGCAGCAGGTAGGCGCGGGAGTCACCCACATTCGCCAAGACCGCCGTTGCCTCGGACAACAGCATCGCCACCAGCGTGGTGCCCATGCCGACCAGTGCTGGCTCGGCTTCGATCCTGCGGCGCAGGGCCTCGTTGGCCGCATGGACTGCCTTGCCGAGGATGTTGGGGAGGTCGGCCGCCTTGGCCTGGTGGTCGTGGAGTCGCAGGACATCAATCACGGTGGCGCTGGCAATGTCGCCAGCGATATGGCCGCCTAGGCCATCGGCCACTGCAAACAGCGATTTACCTGCGTAAAAGCGATCCTCATTGCGTTGGCGCACGAGCCCGACATGAGTACGGGCGGCAGCTTGAACAGTGAGGGACATGATCGTTCACCTGCCCGTCTCGATGTCCTCGGGCCCCTCGTCGTCATCCGGCTCAGGCCAGGGACTTTGCGCTGATTCGTCGCGGTGCAGGACGTGGACAGTCTCGACTCGGTCGCTCGCCACGATGTACTCGGTTACCTCGATGGGCTTGCCATCGCGCCCAGACGTTCCCACCCGCACGATCTCCAACACGGGCAGGCTGGTCGGAATCTCAAGCAGTCCGGCCTCGTCTTTGGTGGGCATTCGCGCCCTGTGGATCTCCATCCAACTGATGGGCCAGTGGCCGGCCTTCTCCAACCGGTACAGCCAATCCCCGGGCCCAGGGGCCTGGGCGTCGACGTCGGGGGCGTCGTCGACGCCACGTGGGTGGATCCACGAGATGTTGATCTGAAATGGAGGTTCAGACTCGGGTCCGGTGACCCGGAATCGGCGCATCGCCGAACTGCCCACCGGAACCCCAAGCAGTTTTGCGATTCGTGGATCGGTCAGCGGCTCAAGAGACGCTACCGGCGGGATGTGGTGCTTCCATACCTCCTGGCCTGATGCTGAAGGGAAGGAATAGCCAGGGTTGTCGGTGGCGATGTTCCGCTTCACCAGATTCCCGCGCGGCCTGCGCAGTCGCATCATGCCGTGGCGAACGATGATTCCCCGGCCCTGCACCGCCCAGACAAAGCCCTCCGACTCAAGGACTCCGATCGCCCGTCCGATCGTGTCTCGGTTCGCTTCGTACTGCTTGGCGAAGTCATCTAGGCGCGGAAGCTTGGCTCCTGGCTCCCACTCGCCAGCCTCAATCCGCGCTCGGATCTGACCGGCGATGTCCAAGTAGCGAGAGTGCACAGCCATCGCAAGGTCCCCTTCGCCAGGAACTGTCTTGGGACAATTGACAAGCCCCAACTGTAGGCCGAATATTGTCCCAAGACTATCGCCCCTTGTGGGGCATGAGTCACCCGGGCGTCTCGTGTCCGAATTGGAGGAGTCCGGGCGGCGGATGGCCTGTCCAACCATCTGCTGCGTTGCAAGGTGTTCACCGGGAACACGCGCGGCCCCGGTGTGTCCAGCACCGAGGCCGCGATGAGTCGAGACCTTGAAGGAGAACCGACTCGTGTCCATCATCGCTGATCTGTCCACGTCTACGGAACGGCTGCTGACCTCAAAAGAGGTCGCCATCGTCTTCCGCGTCGATCCCAAGTCCGTGGCCCGATGGGCCCGCATCGGCCGTCTGGCCGCCATCAGAACTCCGGGCGGTCGCGAACTTCGGTACCGAGAGTCCGACGTTCATGCGGCCCTGCGCAGTCCCGCTGAGGTTCCGCAGGCGGCGAGCGCCTGATGGCCACCTACTTCGACCACAAGGCCGCCCGTACTGCGGCGGCCGCCGACGCCCAGGCCCGTCTGGCCGAAGCCGAGGCCATCCGCGCCCAGACCGCGCTGCACGCCGAGGCTGAGCGGCGCCGGATGCAGCGCGAGGACGCCGAGGACCGCCGCCGCGACCAGGCCACCCGCACCGCCGCCAAGGCCCTCGCCAAGGCCAACCGCGCCGCCCGCCGCCGCACAGCCGCCCAGGCGCTGAGTGCCGGGGTGCGGGCACGCAGCCACGCCATCATCGGCGCGCTGGCGATGGGCTCGCCGATGTTCATCGCCTGGGGCGGCCAGTACGCCTTCGGCGACGACGTGATGCAGCTCGGCGCGGCCGCCGTCACGCTGCCGATCGCGATGGAGGGATCGGTCCTCTACACCGCCTACCTGACCCACCGCGCGATCGAGGCGGGCCTGCCGACCGGCCGCTACCGCGCGCTGACGTGGGTGATGGCGGCGGTGGCCGCCTCGATGAACCTGTGGCACCAGGTCGACAAGCACCAGACCCCGGCCGACGCGTGGGCGGGACTGCAGGTCGGCGTGATCTACGCGGTCGCCTCGGTGCTGGGCATCGTGCTGTGGGAGCTGACCGCCGGCCTCAAGAGCCAGGTCAAGTCCAAGCGCACCGCCGCCGACATCCGGCGCGCGGCCTGGCGTCGCCTGCGGTATCCGCGCCTGTCGTGGGCGGCGGCCTCGATCCGGGGCGCGCAGGGGTGCTCGATCGAGGACGCCTGGCAGCAGGCGTGGATCGACCGCTACGGCGTCGGCCCGGCCGCCACGCGCCGCGAGCGCAGGCTGGCCCGCTCGATCGTGCGCTACCAGCGCAAGGCCGATCGGACCGCCGCCAAGCACGGCATGGTGCGGATCATCGACGGCTCGATCGTCCGTCTCGGCGCTGAGTCCTCTCGATCGACGGAGGGCGAGCAGGCCATGGCGAGCCTGCGCGACTTCCAGGCCCGCCGCCCCGGAATCCTTCGATCGGTCGCGATGCGCTCCCGCTCGATCGGTTCGGAGGCGATCGGGGGCTCGGCTCGATCGGATGCCGATCCTGCCGTCTCGATTGAGCGGCCGGAGTCGATCGAGGACCGCCCTACCGAGTCGCTTGAGCGTCCGTCAATCGAGCCGCCCAAGGCCGTCGATCGAGCACCCGCATCCCGTCGATCGATCGAGGCGGCCCCAGACGGGGAGATCGAGCCCGCGCCGCGCCGCTCGATCGAAGAGCACCGGGCCACGCTGCAGGAGCTGATCGAGGCCGGGGAGATCGAGCCCGCCACCGTCACCGCCGAGGCGATCCGCCGCACGCTGCGGTGCGCCCCCAAGACCGCCCAGAAGCTCCGCGACGAACTGGTAGGGGAGGAGGCAGCATGACCGCGATCACCCACGCCCCCGCCCGATCCGGCGCGCTGACGCTGTCCGACCGGGACCGGCTGGCGCTGCTGCTGGCCGACTACGTCGCTCTGCTGGCCCACGCCCGCGCCGCTGTGGCGGCCGCCGAGCTCGGCGAGGCCGACCCGACCGGCTACCTGCGGGACCTGTTGGCCGAGCGTGGCCAGCGCCCGGCCGCCGGAGCCAGCCCCGCCCAGCTCATGGCGTGCGCCATGCCCGCCCCGCGCATGCTCGGAGGTGCGGCGTGAAGCAGACCTCGGTGGTGCGGAACCTGACGCTGTGGTCGGTCGACCGGCAGCCGATCGACACCTTCATCCGCTACGACATCGCCGACCCGTACGCGGTCACGCTCGAGTTCGTCGACGACCACGGCCGGACCACGGTGTCCTACCTGTTCGGCCGGGAGCTGCTGATCGACGGCTTGCACGAACTGGTCGGCCAGGACCTGGTCGTGGTGGGCCCCCACGACGCCGACGGTTACACCACCCTCAGCCTCACCCCCGAGCACGGCGCCCTGCCGATGGACTTCTACGTCGCCACCGCCGTGCTGACCGAGTTCGTCGAGGCCAGCTGCCAGCTGGTGGCCTCGGGGAGCGAGCGGTTCCACCTGTCGATCGACCAGGTCATCGCTCACCTGCTGCACGGGAGGTGGGCGGCATGAGCGCCAGCGAGATCGCCAAGGGCCTGACCCTCTGGCCCGCCGACCGGCCCGACTACCCGATGGGCGCCACCGTCCACTACCAGGCCAGCGACCCCTACGCGATCCGCCTGGCCTTCGTGCAGGGCTCCCGCGAGACCCGGTCCTGGACGTTCGGCCGGGAGCTGTTGGCCGAGGGCCTGTCCTGCCGCGCGGGCGAGGGCGACGTCACGGTGGCCCCGCACGAGGACGTCGACGACTACCTGACCTTGACCTTTACCCCCGCACCCGAGGACGGCGGCTACCCGATCGCGCTGTACGCCAAGCGTGAGGCCGTCGAGCGCCTGGTGGATGAGGTCTACGGCCTGGTGCCGGTCGGCCGTGAGCACCGGCACATCGACGTCGACGCTGTGATCGACCGGATTCTGGCGGAGGTGGCGTGATGGCGATCACCGTGACCTGCCGTACCGCCCGCTCCTTCGCCGGACGTCCCGAGGCGATCGGGCAGGCCCGCGCCTGGACGCTGGCCCTGCTGCCGGAGGCGTGCCCGCGCGCCGACGACGTCGCCCTGGTCGTCAGCGAGCTGGCCACCAACGCGATCCTCCACACCGCGTCCGGCGCCCCGCACGGCCGCTACGCCCTGGTGGTCGAGGTCGGCGTCGACAACGTCGAGATCACCGTCGCCGACCAGGGCAAAGCCCTGGTGCCGGTCCCGCGCGGCGACGGCGAGTTCGGGCGCGGGCTGGAGCTCGTTCGCGAGCTGGCCGAGGACTACGACGCCGTCGACACCGAGAGCGGGCGCACCGTGTGGTGCCGCCTGGACTGGCCGGCCCCCGGCCAGCAGCATCCGCCCCCGTCACGCGCAGATCAGCGTTCGTGACCCGTCTGACAAGGAGTTTTCGATGAGCAACTCGACCGGCCCCTGGTCGGGGGACATGCTGGACAGCCCGGAGATGGTCGAGGCGTTCTCCGGCCAGCTCCGGGTGGCCCTGGCCGAGTACGTCGACTACGTGGCCCGCATCCGCCGGGACGCGGAGGCGATGTGGCGGGCCAACCCTCCCGCCGAGTTCGGCACCTTCGAGGCGTGGTGGCGCCACCACAAGGTCACCGCGCCGTTCGCCAAGCTCCAGGAGCACCTGGAGGCCGCGGTGAAGCTCACCTTCGAGGTCGCGGCGCAGCACCGGCGGCAGCGTCACGAGCTGCCCGCCGTCCGCAAGGCCTCCGTTGAGGCCAGGCAGGAGGCCGCCGCGCTCAGCCGTGGAAGCGCCACCCCCCGCCGGTTGAGCGGCGGGGGGCAGCCCTACCCGAAGCCCCGTCCGGCGGCCCCGGCCGCTGACGACGGCAGCTTCCTGGACATGGTCCGCCGTGAGCGGTCGGCATGACCGCACGCACGACTGCACGGTCCACTGCCGCCGCCCTGGCCTCCGCCGGGGTGGCGGCACCCGGCCCCGACCCGACGCGAGCTGAGGAGGCGTAGTGAACCGGCCGATGACCAAGGAAGAGCGACGCGCCTACAACCAGCGGCGGCACGCTGAACAGCGCCAGGCGCTGGTCGCCGACCGTGGCCCGCAGGGGCTCGCCGAACTGTGGTGGGACCAGGCCCGGAAGATCGCCCGGGAGCGGGCTGCCGACGGCGACCAGCGCGTGTGGAACGACCTGGCGCTGTGGCTGTCCAACTTCTGCGATCGCTACGGAGCGTGACGCGCGATGTTCATGTTCATCTTCATCTTCACCCGGGTTCCGGCCCGAGCCTCGCGTAATGCGAGCGCGCGAGCGCCCGCGCGCACGAGCGCGCGAGAGTACGCCATCCCGTCACTGTCCGTCAACGCCTGAAAGGAGCGCACACCGTGGCTGACGACCCCACCAAGGACGGCACGGACGCCAAGATCGTGTCCTTCCGGCCGCGGTCGGACGGGCCCGTTTCGCCCCCGCCGCTGCCGCCGCTGCCTCCCGCGCCCCGACCTTCGGTCCTGGCGGCCGCGGACGCTCCCGCCGACCAGGAGATGGTCCCGGCCGCCTTCCTGTCCGAGGGCCTGCCACGTGCCGGGACGATGGGCCCGCCGCTGGCCCTGATGATGCCGCCGCCCCCGGCCCTTCCCGCCCTGCCGGATGCCGAGGCCACCGAAGATGGCGAGGGCGAGTTCATGCCGCCGGCGCCGGAGGACCCCGCCAACCCGACCGCGCGCGAGACGTTGCAGATGTGCATGGCGCTGGTGACCGCGCTGGGTGTGGCCGCCGCGCAGGGCATGTGGCACCGGGCCCGGCACCGCCAGGCGCTGGCGGATCAGGCCCGCGCGAGTGCTGACAAGGCGCACGCCAAGGCGGCCGGTCACCAGCATGGCGGCGGTTCTCGGGGGGCTGGCAAGGGCGGCGGTGGTGGTCTGCTCACCCGGTCCCACCACCAAGCCCCGCACCGCAAGCGCCGCGGGGGCGGCCACGGCTCCGGAGGCGGAGGCGGCAGGAAGGACCCCAAGGGACCTAAGGGCCCCAAGGGTTCTGACAAGGGCGGCCACGGCGGTCCCGGCGGGCACGGGCCCGGCGCGGGCGGTAAGGGCTCTCACGGCCCTGGCAGGGGCTCTCGCAAGGCGCCCAAGACCAAGAACGGCAAGCAGCCCAAGGGCGGACTCGGCACGGCGCCCTGCATCAAGAACCGCAAGCCGCGCAAGCCGGTCGATGGCAAGACGGACGGCAAGATGCCCAAGGCGCCCAGGGCGACCAAGGACGGCAAGCCGCGGGACGGCAAGGACACCCCGGCGCCGAAGCGGCCGCGCCCGCTGCGGTGGAAGGCCCCGCGTAAGAGTCGCCCTGGCCCCGGCGGGGACAAGGCGCTGCCGCCCGGCCGCAAGCGCTGGACCCGGCCCGCGGGGCCCGGGGCGGACAAGCAGGGCGGCAAGGCCGCCGCCACGCCCAAGGCCGCCAAGGGCGCCAAGGGCGGTAAGGGGAGCAAGCGTCGGTGGAAGAGCACCACCAGGTGGCTCAAGAGCTGGCGAGCCCGCCAC
This sequence comes from Nonomuraea sp. NPDC059194, assembly GCF_042754765.1. NCBI lineage: Bacteria > Bacillati > Actinomycetota > Actinomycetes > Streptosporangiales > Streptosporangiaceae > Nonomuraea > Nonomuraea sp. NPDC059194. The sequence goes on from NZ_JBHZBH010000053.1 coordinate 39,189, forward strand.
GCGGCATCCACCACGGCGGCGCGCTCAGCGACCGACTCGACGGCGGGCACGTCAGGCGCGTCGGGCGCGCAGCAGGCAGGCCAGGCGGGCCGGGAGTCGCGGAAGCGGTCGACGCCGCCCCCGCCTCCCCGGGGAGCCGAGTGGATGCGGCCGCCGCCCGGGGCCGACCGCAGGGTGAAGGTCACCGTCGAGCGCGTGGACGAGCGACGCCAACCGCGCCAGGAGTCCGCCGTCTCGGCCATGGCTGTCGCGGGAGCACCCGCGGCCGGGTGGCCAGCACTGTCCCCGGCGGCCGCCGCCAGCTCGCCGGCCCCAGGCCCGGCCTCGTCAACGTCAGCACCAGCCCAGTCGAACGGAGCCCAGATCGGAGCCCAGATGAGTCCGCTCGTACCCGCACCTCGCAGCACGCAGTGCCGCGACGCCGACCTGACCATCTACGACGTCATCGACGCCGACGCCGACATGGCAGAGGAGATCGTCGACGGGGTCGCCGAGGCCCAGTCGGCCGCCGACGGCTGCGAGCTGCTGCTGACCAAGTTGGAGGCCCTGCACGCCAAGGTCGTCGAGCTGCGGGTGCCCGGCGTGCTGGCGGGCATGGTGCTGCGGCTCATGGAGCACACCGCCACGGTCAAGGCCAAGGCCGAAGCCATCGCCGCGACCCTGCCCCGCGCCGCCGAGGCGATCTCGGTCGCCGGGACCAACGCCGAGGCCCGCCACAGGCCGCTGGCTGATGCGGTCCGCGACGCCGGCCACATCCGGCCCGCCGAGCGCGACTACCACAACGACTGACGACAGGGAGGACCCGATGGGAGAGCTGACCAGGAGCGAGACGACCGGCGGGGCGGTCGCGGCCACCGGCGGCGTGCTGGAGACGGTGGTGCGCTACGGCATCGTCATCGCCCAGCTCACCGCGGCCGGACTCCGGCTGCGCGGGCTAAGCCAGCAGGTTCGCTCCACCTACCGCTACGTCGAGGGTTGCTCGGACTCGGTCGACCGCCTGGCCGACCAGATGGCGGGCCTGGCCGTCGACCGCGACACCGTCAACGAGCACCACCAGGCCGCGCTCGTCATGCGGTCGGTGCTGGGCCACGCCGAAGCGATGGCCGCCGCCACCGAAGACCTGGCGACGCTGTTCGGAGCGGCCGCCGCCGCCCACCAGGCCGACTACGGGACGGTCGCCGACGCCGCCAATCACATGCCCGTCCCGATGGCCGAAGCCGAGTTCTACAGCAACCGCTGACCCGCTGACCTGGAAGGAGATGACCGTGAACCGGACCACCACGCCCCCGCCTCTGCCGAAAGTCGACGTCGAGCTCCCGGCCTGGCCCGCCGTCGACCGGGCGCGCCGCCGTCTGGATGCCGTGCGCAGCGCCGCGGGGCGCGTGGCGACCCTCGCCGGTGGCGTCGCGGCGGCCGTCGGCCTGTTCACGCCCGCGTTCGCCGGCGCCTGCCTGCTGGCGACCGCGGCGCTGTCCATCATCGGGCTGGGGACCTTGCGGCTATGGAAGCCCGAGGGCCATCAGAAGACGACCGCGACCGTGCTGTACCTGGCGCCCGGCACCGCCCTGGCCGCGCTGCTGATCGCCGAACAGCTCGTGGCGGGCATCCACTGGGGCGAGGCCCTCGCGCTGCTGGTCTGGACGACCGCGACGGGGCTGCTGCGCCCGGCCCGCCTGGCCCGCCGCATGCTCTGCCCACCGCCGCCCCCCGCGCCGACGACCGCCCCGGCCCCGATGGAGGTAGTCGACGGGCACCCGGCCGCCCGCTGGTGGGCACAGCACGTCGCCGTCGACGGCGGCACGGCGCCCGACACCGTGCTGGAGGACATCGAGCGGACCGGCGAGACCTCGATGCGGGCCGTCATCCGCTCCGCGATCGCTGGCCACCCAGTGCCGGACATCTCGATCAAGCGCCTGTCGGCGCTGATGGACGTCCCCGAAGAGGCGATCACGATCGGCCCCGTGCCCGGCCGGGGCGCATCCGTGCGCCTGCTGACCGTCGGCAAGCCGGATGAGGCGAGCGACCCCGCGACGGTATGGGCGCAGCGGATCGCGCCGACGGCGATGCCCGGGGCCGTCCTGACCGGCGTCCGGGTCGGCCGCCCGGGTGCCGGCCACACCACCACGACGTCGACCAGCACCTTGGAGGAGGCGTGAGCGTGCCCGTCCTGACCGCCCCTGATGACGTGGTCGAGCTGGAGCTTGAGGTTCCCCAAGGCGAGGTCATCCGCTACGACCTGGCCGCGCTGTGCTCGGCGCTGGACATCAACGACCCGACCCGGATCGCCGTCGAGACCGACGGCCTGCGCCGCGCGCTCGTCACGATCTACCCGTCCAACCCGCTGGCTGAGGTCCGGGCCGTGACCCGCGAGGACCTGGTGATGGACCGGCACGGCCGGATCATCACCGGGCTCTACCACAACGGCCGCCCGGTCAAGAAGCGGCTGTATGACCCGTCGACCGGCAGCGCTCAGCGGTTCCTGCTGTTCGGCACCACGGGTGCGGGCAAGTCACGCGCTCTGCAGATCGAGCTGATCGCCGAGAAGCTGAACGGGATCTGCACGTGGCTGGCGGACCTGAAGCTGGGCCAGTCGGTGCCAGAAGCCGAAGGCAACGTCGACTGGTACGCCCGCAGCCAGGAAGAGGCGATCTTGATGCTGCTGGCAGCGGCCGCCGTCGCTCAGGACCGGATGCGCCGCTACAGCGCCGCCGGGCGCAACTCCTTCGCTCTCGGCACCGACCCGCTGCTGCACGTCCGCATCGACGAGGCCAACCGCCTGCTGGAGCGAGGCGCGCCCTACCGGGACATGGCGACCCACCTGATCAAGGAGCTGGGCCGAACCGGCCGCAGCGTTGGTGTCGGCATCGGCCTGGCCGCCCAGGCCTCCCACCTGGAGGAGCTCGGCGGTAGCGACACGTTGAGGGCCATGCTCAAGGAGGGCGAGGTCACGCTGCTGCGCTGGTCGTCGTCCATGATGCGGCAGTTGGTCGGCGACGGGCTGCTGCCCGCCGGCGAACAGCTCATGCCCATCCCCAGGACGCTCGCCCCGCGCGTGCTGCGCTCGCAGTTCGAGGCGGCCCCCGACGACGACCAGGACGACGCCCCGGGCACGCAGGGCACCGGCTACCTGCTGTCCGGGCCGCGCCCCACCGCGATGATGCGACACCTGCGGGTCGGCTCCATCGCCCCGATGCCCGGCCTGGACCCGGAGATCCTGGCCCTGTACGGGACTGACGAGCCCGCCCGCCTGGAGGACATCTCCCACCAGGCCGCCGGGGAGGCCTACGCCCTCCGTCACGACCCGGTCGCCATGGAGGGGCTGTGCCAGGCCCTTCGGGACGCACAGGACCAGCAGAGCCAGCAGGGCCAGGCGGCGGGCGGCTCGACCGGCCGCACCGCGGGCGGCCAGAGCAAGCCCCGCCTGGAGGACCGTGTCCTGGCCGTCCTGGCCGCCGCCGAGGACCCGCTGTCCGCCGAGGACGTCCTGGAAGCCGTCAACGCCGACGGCGGCCGGGAGGTCAAGGTCGGCTCGGTCCGCAACACGCTCGGCGCGCTCGCCGACGCCGACGGCGGCGCCGTCGTCCGCACCGGGCACGGCCTGTATGCCCTTGCCCCACGCTGACCTGCCGATTCGACGGTAGCCGCGCCCGCTGCTACCGGTCCTCCTCCGAAGATCAACTCCAATCACCACCCGCTCCCACCAAGGAGAAGCACATGAACACCAGCGACGCCTTCCGCCGCTACACCGACGCTCTCGATGTCATCGCCGACATGCAGTTCGAGCAGGCACCCGCCGACCTGGACGCCGACAAGCTGGCCGCGGCCGTGGCCGACAGCTTCCAGACCGTCTTGGAGCAGGCGGCGGCCGACTGGCCCGACCGGATGCGGGACCTGATCGCCGACATCATCACCCGGCGCGCGTTCGGCGAGGTCGACGACAAGCTGGGCCCGTTCAGCGACGGGTTCGAGATGGCCCTGCGGGCGTTCGACGAGCGGGACAAGCAGGGCGCCCCCGACCACTTCTTCACCCGCATAGGCCGGTTGTGCCAGCTCCTGGAGAGGCGGCTGTCCGGCAGCCCCGCGGGTTCCTGAACGGCCAAGGGGCGCGCTCCTGGGTGGTCAACCGACCAAGTCCGGCCACCTGGGAACGCGCCCCCACCCCAATCCCAACCAGAGACGGAGGAGTCTCCATGATGCCCGCTCCATCCACGATGTCATCCACCCAGGCCGCCGAGCTGGCCCGGATCCTGGCCGAGGCCGCGCCGTTGCTCACGCTGGTCGACCAGGAACTGGCCACCATGCGCCGAGGCCTTGCGGCCATGCAGGCGATCGTCGACGGCACCGCCGACGCTCCCGCCACTCGTGGCCAGCGGCTCAGGAGAGCCGCGTGAGCGACAACCAGCTGCCCGACGCCACCGTCGCCGAGCTGGTCACCCTGGCCGTCACCTGCCCGGCGAGCAACGTACAGGCGCTGCTGCCTCGCCTGGAGCGCGTGCTGGCCGAACTGCGCCACCGGCTGACCGAGGTGATCGCCGAGGCGTACCGCGAGGCGCGAGCGGCTGAGGAGTGGATCGCCTCGCTGGAGGCTCTGGCCGAAGCCGAGCTCGCGGTGGCATCGGCATGAGCGTTTCCCGCCCCATCCCCTCGCCCGCCTGGCCGGGCGAGGGCCCTCACACACTCCCGGCCCGTACGGCGGCGCGCGGGTTCGTCGTCGCGGCCGCCGGCAGCTGGCGACGCGCGACGCAACTCGTGGTCTGGTGCCGACGTGGGATGACGAGCGGGCAGGGCGCGGCGCGGCCCCTGCCTGCCCGCCCTCCCGCGTCGGCACCCGATCAGGGCCCCTTGCGACCCGATTGTGATCAACTTCTGCGACACACCCGGGGTTTTCGGCGCGTCTGGCTGTGCTCACAGCCTGTCAAGGTGGAAAGATGCGGCGTTGACTACCCAGTCTCAAACGTCGTCAGGAGAAACTCCCGGCAAAAAGAAAACGCCCCGCAGTGCGGGGCGCCTCTCACGCAAACAACTTCATATGACGCGCTTCCGTCGTCAGCTCCTAGGTTTGGCCGCCGAGTTGAGCTGATCGGCTTCTGCGTGTCTTTTCACGTCTGGAGACGACCATAGCAGGGCGCCAGGCGGTTAGCCCACTACGCCCTGACGACACGCCGGGGCGCGGCAACACCGC
>NZ_JBHZBH010000054.1:0-43589 GCF_042754765.1 Nonomuraea sp. NPDC059194
GTCGGGTTCCAGTGAGGTTCGCATCATCTTCGCCTTCGATCCGTGGCGCAGCGCGATTCTCCTGGTGGCCGGGGACAAGTCCAAGAACTGGCGAGGCTGGTACCGCGAGGCCATCCCACGCGCCGAGCACCTGTTTGGTTTGTACTTGAAGGCCCGCGAGGAAGAGGAGGGCCGATGACCGGCTTCAGTAAATTCGACCACAAGGCACATGCCGAGGCAGCCGGACCCGAGCGGACGGGCGAGGCCCGGCGGCGTACCCAGGCGTACATCGACGGACATCAGCTTGCCGAGCGCCGCAGCGCGGCGGGGCTGTCGCAGGCCGAGCTTGCCAAGACGATGGGCGTGACACGTGGCCGGGTCTCGCAGATCGAACGCGGCGAAGTGTCCACAGTCTCCGCCATTGCCGCCTACGTGGAGGCACTGGGCGGGCATCTGGAGGTCTCGGCCGTCATCGGTGACCACTCCTACCGGTTGCGTGGACCCGAGCAGGACCTGAACGGCCGGATTGCTGTCTAAGGGCAAGGACTTCCACAGAGGGGCCCTTCGCGCTTTCACGCTGGCGGCGAATCTCACCGACACCTTGAGCCTCGGCACTACCTGTGCACTCAATCGCGATCGCTTACGCCAGCGAACCGGGAAAGGCCGACAGCCTCACTCAGGCCGGAGCCGACGCAGTGACCGGCAGCATGGCCGAACTGGTCGGCAGCAGTAGCGAGGCGAGACCGACGGCCGCGCAGGGCGGCGCGTGATTCATACGCGTCCATCACTTGCCTGTGAGGCGCACCGTCGGCTGGTCTCGCTCATCGAAGAGGTCAACAGCGACCGCACGCTCGAACATGACTATCGTCGCCCTGTGCCCGATGCGATCTTTTCCCACCCCCGCCTCGCACCCGTCTACGATGCCTTTGATGGAGACCGCGATGACCTGACCGCCTACCTCAACATCGCCGACGAGTTGGGCGTGGACCGTGTACTCGACGTTGGCTGCGGGACAGGGTGCCTGGCCGTCCTGCTTGCTGAGAGCGGCCGCACTGTCGTGGGTGTCGATCCGGCCGAGGCATCACTTGAAGTTGCGAAGTCGAAAGATCGAACCGAAAGTATCACCTGGGTCCATGGCGATGCCACGACGGTGTCGGCGCTCGGTGCTGACCTTGCGGTGATGACGGGAAATGTGGCGCAGGTCTTCCTCACTGATGACGACTGGATGCGGACTCTCCAGGGCATCCACGGCGCGCTTCGTCCAAGTGGCTACCTCGTGTTCGAGACCAGGCGTCCCGAACGCCGGGCCTGGGAGGAATGGGCTGCTGCTGACGCTGCTCAGGTCATCCTCGATATCCCGGGGAGCGGATTAGTGGAGCAGCGTCGTGAGGTCACCGACGTAAGCCTTCCGTTCGTCTCCTTCCGTTACACCTACAGGTTCCTGTCTGACGGCGTGGTGGTCACCTCCGACTCGACGCTCCGGTTCCGCAGCCGCGACGAGGTGGAATCGAGTCTGATCGCCCACGGCTATCGAGTGCTGGATGTACGGGAAGCTCCTGATCGTCCAGGCCGCGAGTTGGTGTTCATCTCCGAGCGCACGACCTGAACCAACAGGACTGAACTGGTGGGAGATGGTAGGCGTGGTCAGGTCGCACGCGCAGCGCAGCGGAGGCGTGGTTCGCGCGGGCGCCCCAAGTCATTCGATGGTCCTGAGGACACTGATGGGTGTACTGGGTATGGTGTCGGTATGGCGGTGAAGATTTCGATCAGCATTCCCGAAACCCTGCACGAAGAGCTCAGGACCTGGGCGGAAAAGACCGGTGGCACCGTATCCGGTTTCTTCGCCGAGCTCGCGCAACAGCGCCTCGACGCCGATCGGGCCTCCCGGGAACGGCTGGCCCGGCTGGTAGAGAAGGATCGCGCGGTCGACCCGGAGGGTTATGACCAGCGCAGGGACGCGATGCGCGAGCGAATGCATGCCGCCAAGCAGGCCGCCGCGGCGAAGAAGTCCAACGCCACGTGATCTCGGGATACGTCGCGGATCTGACCGCGATCCTCCGCGTCCTCACTGACGATGACCGTGGAAAGGACGTCCGCACGGCGTTGTCGTTGCTCACCGAGGACGGCGACACCATGTTGGTGCCGGTCACCGCCCTCGTGCAGGCCACGATCGTCGCCGATCCAGACCCCGAGCATCTGATGTGGCTGTACGGGTTCAGGGCCTGCGAAGTCGCGGACCTGACCAGCCAGGAGACGTTCCGGGTGTCCCGCCAGGCCCGGCACGCACCGCGCCCTTACGACGTGCCGCTCCACCAGGCACATACCGCCTATCTCGCGATGGAACGCGGCTGGCCGGTCCTGACGGGCGACGCTGCGGGCTGGGGCGGTTATCACCATCTGGAGCTCCTCCCGGTCTGACGCCTACCTGGCCAACGTGGAGGTGGGAAGCGCGCGGGACCCCGGCCAGGTCCGGGCCAAGCACCAGAGGGGCAAAGCGACGAGCTGGTGGGCCCGCTGGCCCCGGCCTGACGCCGTACGCGAGCGGGCGCTGGCGGGGTTCGCCGAATGGCGGCGCCGAGGGCCGGCATGACTTTCATCCGCCGTGGCTCACGACGGTGGCGATCATGACCAGGCCCGCTACCCATAGCAGGATGACCATAAGCCAAGCCGCGAAGATCCCTCGCGTTCCCCGCATACCTTGATTACAGTCCCGTATGCGACTGCCTGTCCAGATAGGCATTCGGATGGCCACACCGCCTCAGCCTCGCGCGGCCAGCCGTAGCTGCTTCTCGGCGTCCAGCTTGGATGGCACCGTCCCCCACCATGGCAGTTCGCGGAGGACACCCAGCAGGCGTAGCCGTTCCGATCGTGCCTCCAGGAGGTCGGCCATCGCCTCCTCATCCCACGTGGCCCTGCCCTCAATCATGTCGACCGACGACGGCAGCGCAGCAGCCAACTCCTGCACGCGAGCGTCAGCGGCGTCGTATGCCTTCTGGGCTTCGATAACGTCTTCGGGCACGTCAAGATCGACCATCGTTCCCCCAGGTCACGGTGCGGATTACTGCGCCAGATACTAGGGCCGCCGCAAGCCAGGGCAACACCCGCGCCAACGCCCCAAAAGGTAAATCTTCAACCATCACAGACCTGCCCAAACGCGAAGAAGCCCCCCACTCTCCGAAGAGGGCGGGCCGGTTCCGAAATCGGACAGCTGGGCGTCTTTGAGAGGAGATCTACTGTCGTGGCTCAGGCCGCAACCGTGACGATCTCAGCCCTCAGAAAGATCATCCACGTTGAACGCTCAGCAGGTCCTCGGAACGGCGCGGTGGCCCCGTTCAGTGCGCGGCCACTGCCGGCAGCTCGACCCGCACCTCGAAGCCGCCGTCCGGGGTCGGGCCCGCCGCGAAGGTGCCGTCGCAGGCGGCGACCCGTTCGCGCATGCCGACCAGCCCGTGCCCGCTGCTGGGCAGCGCCTCGAAGCCGGGGGCCGCCTCGCCGGGGCGGGCGTTGCGGACGACGAGCCGTACGGAGGCGGGGTCGTAGCAGAGCGACACCTCGGTGGGCGCGCCGCCCGCGTGCTTGCGGACGTTGGTCAGCGCCTCCTGGGTGAGCCGGAAGACGGTGTGCGTGACGGGCTCGGGCAGCGCGCGCTCGGTGCCTGCCACGTGGAGGGTGACCGGCATGCCCGCCTGCGCGGACTCCTCCACCAGGGCGCGCAGGGCGGGCAGCCCGGGGGCGGCGGTGGTCGCGGTGCCGGTGCCGGTGCCGGTGCCGCGGAGCATGGTGATCACGGCGCGGAGTTCCTGCAGGGCGGCGCGGCCGCTGTCGCCCATCCGCTGCCCGATCTCGCGCAGTTGTGCCGGGTCGTCGGCCGCCGCGGTCTGGAGCACGTTGCTGTAGACCACGACCAGGCCGATCTGGTGGGCCACCACGTCGTGCATCTCGCGTGCCATGCGCGCGCGTTCCTGTGCCAGGGCCTGGGTGGCGACCAGGTGCCTTTCGCGTTCCAGCTGCTCGGCGCGTTCCCGTAGCTGCTCGACGAGCGTGAGGCGGGTACGGCGGTGCGCGGCGAACAGGGCCGGGACGATGATGAGCGAAACGACGATGGCTGCGTCGAGCCACCAGTCGGAGCCGGGGGCGTGCAGGTCATCAGGCAGTCCGAACCACAGCATGACCAGGTCGGCCACGAAGGTCAGGCCGATCAGCCCGAGCATCGTCCGGTCGGCCTGGCGGTAGCGGGCCAGCGCGTAGACGGCGAACGGGGTCAGCAGGTCGCTGCCCAGCGGCAGCATCGCCAGCGCCACGACGGTGACCAGGACCGGCCGGACGCGGCGCAGGACGAAGCAGAGCGTCCCGGCGGCCACCGCGAGCAGTTGCAGGGCCCGCAGCCACGGGGGCAGGCCGGGGTAGGTGCTGGCGAAGTCGACCAGCGTCGCCGCCACGAGGCACAGCGTCAGCAGTACGTCGAACACCGCCGAACGCCAGGACCTCCACCACAGCGGCCCGCCGCCCTTCGGCGCGCCCGCGGGCGGGCCGGCGGCCAGCATGGGCTGGTCAAGCACGCGGCACCAGGCCCCCGTCGATGGCGGCGATGGCGAGCTGGACCCGGTTCTCGCAGCCCAGCCTGGTCAGCAGCTGACTCACCCGGCGCTTGACGCCGGCCTCGCTGACGGAAAGCCGCTCGGCGATGGCCGCGTTGGACAGCCCGGTGCCGACCAGCAGCAGCACTTCGCGTTCCTGCTCGCCGAGGCCCGCCAGGCGGTCGGCCGCGCCACTGCCGCCGCGGGCGGTGGGCACGGCGGCATTCGCCAGGGCGAGGACGCGGCGGGTGACCGCGGGGGCGAGCACGGCATCGCCCCGGTGCACGGCGCGCACGGCGGCGATCAGGTCCTCGTGGCGGGCGTCCTTGAGCAGGAAACCCGAGGCGCCGGCCTTGACCGCCTCGTCCACGAGGCCGACGGCGCGGTTGAGCTGGAATGGAGGGACGACACCCAGGAGCGGGACGGCTACGTCCCCACCAACACGCGCCGGGCCCTGCTAATCGCCCGAGCCTTCACCCGTGCCGGGGACGGCGGGCGTGACTGACCGGGTCTACCTGCGGTACTCCACCGACAAGCAGACCGACGCCCGCCAGCGGCACGCCCTGGCTGCACTGCTCGCCGCCGGCGCCCCCGCCTATGAGGACCCCGCCACCTCCAGCCGCCAGCTCTCGCTGGACCGCGCGGGATTCACCCGCCTGCTGCACGAGGCCGCCGTCGGCGACACCATCCGCATCGCCGACGCCGCCCGCCTGTTCCGCTCGGTCGCCGACATCCTCGCCCTGCGCCCGGTCCTGGCCCGCCGGGGCCTGCACCTGCGGGTCGAATCCGGGCTCCTGTCGGGGATCGACCTGGCCAGCGACGACCCCGGCACCAAGATGATGGTTTCGGTCCTGGCGGCCGTGCTGGAGTTCCAGCGCGACATGATCAGCGAGAACACCCGCGAAGGCGTCGCCGCCGCCGAGGCCTTTGGAAAGACCCTCGGCCGACCCACCGCCCTGGACACCGGCCGGGCCGCCGACGTCGTGGAGGCCTACCGCAGCGGAACCGCGATCAAGCCCTCGCCCGACAGCACCACGTCGCCCCCAAGACCATCCGCCGGATCCTGGACAGCGCCCGCGCCCGCGAACTGCCCGACCAACTCGACACGCTCGCGCCCACGGGCGAACCGGCCCACGATCCCGCGCGGCCGGACCTGGAAGTGACGCTCGATCTGCCGGGTCTGCTCGCCGACCACCTGAACGCCGTCGGCGACGACGCCGTCCGCCAGGCCCTCGCCGCCGGGCGGACCATCCGCCGCGGCCAAGGTCACTCGGTGCGCCTCACCGCCCCGCTCACCCTCCACCGCGCCGCGCTGCACCAGAGCGCCACCCTGGCCGCCCCAGACGCCGGGCCGGCCGAACGCAAGGCCCACCGGGTGTACGCCACCTGCATCACCACCGCCGAACAACAGCCACCACCAGGCAACTGACCAGCACACCCCACATCCGTCCCCACCATCAGGACGTGCCCACGAGCACTGCCTTTGGCCCTCTTCGACAAAGAGGTGGCCGTTCACCCGTGCCGCGTCGCTGGTGACTTGTCATCGCCAGCGCGTTGAACTGCGCGGTACACCGTCGATCGGGCAACCGAACAGTGTCAACAACCCCCGCTTGCGACGCGCAGCAGCCCTGGTCTGAGGAACGACAGGGCTGCTGCGCAGCGCGGCGGCGGGCCCGAGGGTCAGCTGTTACGGCGGTAGCGGATGTGGGTGGTCAGCGGGGAGTGAAGCACCTCGGCGGGCTCGAAGTCGAAGTCAACCCCGTCGAAGATCCGCTCGCCCGAACCGAGCAGAACGGGCGCGATGTCGAGGGTGAGTTCGTCGATCACCCCGGCTGCCAGTGCCTGCCGGACGGTCGAGGCACCGCCGACGATGTCCACGCCCTTGTCGCCTGCGGCCTGGCACGCCGCGGAGTATGCCGCGTCGAAGCCGTCGGTGACAAAGTAGAACGTCGTCCCCCCGTCCATCGGGACCGGATCATGGGGGTGGTGGGTCAGTACAAACACCGGCGCGTGATAGGGCGGTTCGGGGCCCCACCAGCCCGACCAGTCCTCATCCCAGTCCCCGCGGATCGGGCCGAACATGTTGCGGCCCATGACGTATGCGCCCCTCGGGCGCATCAGCCACTCGTTCGCGATCTTGTCCGCATCGTTGGCCCGCGGGTCGCCGATGTGCCAGCCGTGCAACTCCTGCCCCCGCTTTCCCATGGGGGCCTCACGGCTCTGGTCAGGTCCGGCGACGAAGCCGTCCAGTGAGATCGACATATGGCAGGTGGTATCCGACATCATGAACTCCATCTTGGTGGTTGCGACTGGTAAACCGGTCGTGCGGACGCTAGTCAGATTCGATCACCACTTCGGCGAAAACTTCGACGAAGAAGAGGGACCTTCACGCCTCCTGAAGTCTCCTCATCCCGTGCGCCCGCATCGTGGAGCGGAGAAAGAGACCAGGTCACAGGCCAGAAGGGGTGCAGTCCGACCGGCCGGTGGACGCGGAACTGCGAGGGTATTTCTTACACCTTCCTTTCCGGCCATCAGCCCTCCGCTCCCTTCCGAACGATCTCGGTGACGTAGGCAGCCAGGTTGCTCAGGGTCTGCCGGCCGCCCTCGATCGCGTGGTACTTCTCGACCGCCTCGTCGCGCAGTTCCTTGGTGGGGAACACCGTGTGCATCTCGATCCGGGTCGCCGTGCCGTCGGGCTCGAACGTCAGGACCGACTCGAAGGCGTTCGGGTCGTCGCGGGACTCACCGTGCAGCATCGCGATCCGTTCCGGCGGGGCGAGCTCGGTCCAGGTGATCCACTCCTGGTAGTCCGTCCCGTCCGGTCCATGCATCACGAAGTCCCACTCTCCGCCGACGCGGAACTCGAACGCCCGCGTGGTGGTGGTGAACCCCTCCGGCCCCCACCACCGCGACAGATGCCGCACCTCGGTGAACGCCTCGAACACCAGCTCCCGTGGGGCGTCGATGACCCGGGAGATCACAACCTCGCGGTCGGCCGTCGCGGACTGCGCCGGCGCTCCTCGCCCCATCTCGCTCATCAGCTACTCCCCCTGCCTTGCTTGCTTCAGGTCCTGCACGTAGGCGTCCAGCCGGTCGAAGCTCTCGTTCCAGAACCGCTCGAACCCGCCGGTCCACTCATGGACCGCTCGCAGCCCGCGGGCGTCCAGGCCGTAGAGGCGCTGCTTGCCTGCCTTGCGGTCCCGCACCAGCCCGACCTCCCGGAGCACCCGCAGGTGTTTGGACGCCCCCGGCTGGGTCATCCCCAGCTCCAGGGCCAACTCGGTCACCGGCCGCTCACCCGCCCGCAGCAGCACCAGGATCTCCCGGCGCTGCGGCTCGGCGATCGCGTTGAAGACGTCCGACGTCGTCGCTGCCCGTGCCATGGCCGCCATCATATGCTCATATCAGCATGCGTAAAGCCGGAGGGAATCAGGCGGGCCTTGGCAGATGACGATCGCCACCCCCCCCCCGCCACCGACACCACTAAGCCGGCCGCCCGCAAGGCCCACCACGTGTACGCCGCCCGCGTCACAGCAGCCGAGACACCCAATCCCGCTCGTTTGGGGCTCATGACGCGTTTCTTACCGGCACCCCGAGTTCCGCCGCCGCTTCCATCACGAGGTCGAGGCCGCCCGCCGGGTCGGCGACCGGTGGACGGCACCGGTCCTGGACGCCGACACCGAGGCGCCGCAGCCCTGGGTCGCCACCGGGTACGTACCCGGACCCTCCCTGCGCGAGGTGGTCGAGGGCCTGCACGGCCGCTCCCTGAATGCTCCCTGTGGGTGCTGGCCGGCGGCCTGGTCCGGGCACTCCAGGACGTGCACGGCGCGGGGCTGGTGCACCGTGACTTCAAACCGTCGAACATCCTGGTCACCCTGGACGGCCCGCGCGTCATCGACTTCGGCATCGCCCGCGCCCTGGACACGGTGGTGGACGGACAGCTCACGCACACCGGGGCGGTCATGGGCTCGCCCGGATTCATGGCGTCGGAGCAGGTGCACGGTCAACGCGTCACCCCGGCCGGTGACGTCTTCTGCCTGGGCGCGGTTCTCGCCTTCGCGGCCACCGGGCGGATGCCGTTCGGCAACGCGGACAGCGGGGCGTACGCCATCATGTATCGGATCATCACTGGTGAACCGGACCTCGCCGGCATCCCCGAGGGGCCGCTGCGGCAGCTCATCACCCGTTGCCTGGACAAGGACCCGGCCCGCCGCCCGGAACTGGCCGAACTCGCCGACGCCACCCGCCCGTTCATGGACGACACCGGCACCTGGCTGCCGGCCGCCCTCACCGCCCGCCTCGGCCAGCAGGCCGCCCGCCTGCTCGACGCGGAGCTGCCGCAGGCCGGCGTCGGTGTGCCGGGCGCCGGGGCTCTTGGCACGGGCCCTGGCGGCCGGGGTGCCGCCCTCGGTTCCTGGTTCGTGCCGGTGGCGCACCTGTGGATCCCGAAGCAGATCATCGACGACATCTGGTTCGCCAGCCTGCCCGCCGACGACGCCGGCACGTCCCCCGCACGCCTCAGCCGCGGCCGGGGTGCGAGGCGGCGGCCAGGCCCGTCGCGGGCGGTGCTGCACGCCTGGTGGGCGGTCTGGGCGACCCAGCTCGCCATGCTCTACCTGTCCAGGTCCTGGCTCACCTGGGACCAGGCGCCGGACGCGGCGTCGGCCCTGGCCATCGAGGCGTTCGTGCTGGTCGGTGGGGTCCTGACCGTGGCATCCGCCGTCCTCGCCGTCCTCGTCGTACAGCGGCTGACGCGGTTCCAGGACGAGCGCCTCGCCGGCGTTGCGGGGGCCCAGGGGTTTGGGTGAGATCGCTCCAAGCCAGATACCAGTGGGACTGCAGTGACGCTGCGTATCTTGTGGGCTTCTCGCGAGAAAGGCACAGTTTCATGAAGAGGACAGCGTTGCTGCTGGGCGCCCTCATGCTCGGCGGCCTGCTGGCCGCTCCCCCGGCCGCCGCCGCGCCCGCCGTCAAGGTGGTGGTCGCCAAGGTCAAGGCCTCTTCCGCGAACCGTTCCGGCGCCTGCCCCACCACGGTCGGCTTCTCCGCCACCGTCTCGGCCAGGGGGAAGGGCACCGTCCGGTACCGCTGGGTGCGTGGTGACGGCTCCAAGGGGGCGATCAGGAGTTTCGCGGTCAGCGGGGCCAGGAAGTTCACCGTCCGCGACCGGCAGACGTTCGAGACGTCGGCGAGGGGCTGGCAGGCCGTCGAGATCCTCGGCGTGAGGGGGTTGTCGCGCAAGGCCTACTTCCGTGTCCGCTGCGCCGGTCCGGTCAGGGTGTACGACGTCGATCACTTGCTCCCCGCCGACAGCACCGAGCAGCTCGTCGCCGCGGCGCACGTGGACGTCACGCCCCCGGCGTACAACGGAACGTGTCCCGCGACCGTGCGGTTCACCGGCACGGTCCAGGTGTCGAGGGTGCCCGCCCGGGTGGCCTACCGGTGGGTCGACAGCGCGCAGGGCGAAGGGCCCGTGGAGTACCTGGACTTCCCGGCCGGTGGGCCACGTCTCAAGCAGGTCAGCCTGCCACTCAGCGTGGGCGGGGCCGCCAGGGGGTGGAAGGCCATCCACGTGGCGCAGGGGTACGACTCGGGTCGTGCCGCCTATCAGGTGACTTGTACGGGCACGCCCCCTCGCCCTGGACCGAATCCCAGCCCGAGCCACAGCCCCAGTCCGAGCTCCAGCCCCACGCCCAGCCAGAGCCCGAGCCCCGGTCCCACACGGCCGACTCCTTCGCCGAGTCAGACGGATCCGTCGGCGCCGAAGCCCGTGGTCGCCATCCCCTACCTGTCTCCCGGCGACTATGAGGGCTCCTGCACAGCTCCCGTGGTGTACGACGCCTGGGGGACCATCGGGCTGCCTCCGGGGCCGGCCACCACCGTCACCTACTGGTGGATCCTGGACGGCTCGCCGTGGAAGAAGCAGCAGATCGACATCCCGGCCGGAGCCGGCCCCCGCTCTCAGTACGTGCTCGGCACGTTCCCGCTGAACGATCAGCAGTCAGGCACCCACACCCTCGGTCTCATGGCCGAAGGCGGGCCGTCGGAGCCGGTCGAGCGGACGTTCGTGCTCAAGTGCCTGACCGAGCCGCACGACGTGACCGTGTCCATCGACAGGATCAGCCACAACGTCACCTATCCGGACCCCACGTGCGACGAGCCGCCGCGTATCGGGCTGGGGGTGACGTTGACCTTGGACCGCGCCGGCGAGGTGAAGTACCGCTGGACGGTGGCCGGCCGTACCTACGTGTACGAGAACGCGCTGCGCGCAGGGACGACCAGTATCTCGGGCGGCGCGCATTCCACCACCGCGAGTGGCACCGTCCGCTTCGAGGTGCTCAACCACAACATGCCGGTGAAGGAGATCTCCTATACCGTCAGCTGCCCTCCCAAGAAGTCGTGACCCGGCTCCTTTGACGAACATCAGTCGAGGGCGTCCGGCCCGGACCAGACGTCCTCGACGTAGCGGCCGCTGTCGATGAGGTCGGCCGGCCACGCCGCGGCTGTCCGACCTCGCCGCCGCGGTCATCGACGTCGCCACCACCGCCAGCCGTACGTTCCACTCAATCCGCCCAAGACCACGGCGAATCTCTCCGAGGTAGAGGAGAGGTCGCTACCGTTACCCCGGGCAGTTGCGTGGGTCGACGCTTTGCCCGGCATCGACGACGGTGACCTTGGGGGGGCTTTTCGGCACCGTGGCGGCGGCGGCCGTGCACACGATCTGATCGACGGCCAGTGTGGACAGTTCGCCGGCCGGAGTGGACAGGGTCACCACCAAGTGGCCGGCCGTCTTGACGGTCACCGAGAACGGGCTGGCATCGGGTGGGACGTCTGTGGTGAATCCGTCCGCCTTTTCCATCGTGGTGGGTCCGGCTGCCAGCAGCGCGAGCGTGTCCGCTCGGAACAGTGGCCGACCACCACTGGGCCGCGTTACCACGCTGAGCCGGCCGTTCTTCACCAGGTAGAGGGTGATCGTCGTGGTTGGTACGACGGCTCCGCTCGGCGGGTCGCCGGCCTCGATGACGTCGCTGGGTCGCACGCCGCAGCCGGCCACGGCGACGAGCGATACGAGGCCCGCGGCGAGCACGCGGCGGGCGAGTCCGGTCCTCACTCGGGGCCTCCGTCCGGATCGGGCGCCCGGCGTGGCAGGCGCAGCGTGAACATGGCGCCGCCGTCCGGGGCGTTGGTGACGGTGAGGTCGCCTCGGTGCAGGCGCGCGTTCTCCCGCGCGATGGCGAGTCCGAGGCCGCTGCCCTCGGACCTGGCCCTGGCCGCGCTGGCCTTGTAGAACCGGTCGAACACGTGCGGCAGCACCGCTTCGTCCAGCCCCGGTCCGTGGTCGCGGACCTCGAGAGCGATCCAGTGCGGGTCGGCGGACAGCCGTACCGACACCGGTGGCTCGCCGTGCCGCAGGGCGTTGCCGACCAGGTTGGCGAGGATGACGTCCACTCGGCGCGGGTCCAGCCGTGCCGTCACCGCGGGTGGAAGCTCGGTGTGCACCGGCTCCGACCAGCCCCGGGCCCGCAGGGTCGCGCGCACCAGCTCGGCCATGTCTATCTCGTTCAGCGCGAGGGCCGCGACGCCGGAGTCGAACCTGCTGATCTCGATGAGGTCGTTCACCAGAGCGGTGAGGTTGAGCGTCTCCTGGCTGACCAGTCTGGCGGCCCTGCCGGCGGGCTCGGGCAGCTGGGCCGCCTCCTCATCGAGGATGTCGGCGACCGCGGCGAGCGCGGCCAGCGGGGTGCGCAGCTCGTGGGACACGTCGGCCACGAACCGGCGGGCGTCGGCCTCCATCTCGCGGAGCTGCTTGACGTGCCGTTCCAGCTCCGCGGCGGTGTTGTTGAACGTGCGTGCCACGTCGGCCAGCTCGTCGGAGCCGTTGACCGCGATCCTGGCCCGCATCTCGCCCTCGCCCAGCAGGCGTGCCGCCCGACCGAGCTCCCGCACCGGGCGCAGCACACCACGGGTGGCCAGCAACGCCAGGACGACCGCGAACGCCAGGGCCGCCCCGCCCGTGAGCCAGGCGGATGCGGCGAGCTCGTCGATGCTGCGCTGTTCGGCAAGCAGGCTGCGCATGCCGTAGACCTCGATGCCGGACACCCGCGTCGTCCGATTCGGCTCGGTGATCAGCAACGACGTGCCGATGATCAGGAAGGGCTCACCCTGCCGCACCACACGTTGCCACGCGGTACGGCCGCCGGCCACCATCTGCCGCAACTCCGGTGAAATCATCCCGAGATCCGAGACCGGCGCTCTCCCGCCCGGCCTCCAGCGCCCCCGCGGCGGGGCGAGCGACGGGGCGAGCGGCGAGTGCATCTCGCGGTAGACGGCGACCGCAAAGCTGTTCTGGTCGGTCGCGACGGCGGCGATCTCGTCGAGCTCGGCCGGGCCCGGCGCCGCACTCGGCAACGGGTAGTGCGCCTGCAGGCGGCTTGTCATCGCCTGCACTGCGGCATCCTGGGTCCGTTGCAGGATGTCGTTGCGGGCCTGGACGTAGAGCCCGCCGGCCACCGCCGCCGCGGTGACCACACACAGCAGTGCGAACGCGAGCAACAGCCGGGCACGCAGCCCCAGGCTCAGCCGAGGTGTCACCGGCGGCTCACACCGGCCCGAACCGGTACCCGAACCCACGCACCGTCTGCACGTAGACGGGCGCCGCCGAGTCGTCCTCGATCTTCGCGCGCAACCGCTGCACGCACGCGTCCACGAGACGCGAGTCACCGAAATACCCGTGCTCCCACACCGACTCCAGCAGCTGTTGGCGGCTGTGCACCCGGCCCGGCGTACTGGAGAGCTCGAGCAGCAGGCGCAGCTCGGTCGGGGCGAGGCTGACCGGCTCGCCGCGGTTGGCGACCACCAGCCCGGCCCGATCGATGGTCAGGCCCCCGTGCCGCTCCAGCTCCGCCTGGTCCCGGCCGATCCGCCGGAGCACCGCGCGAATGCGTGCCTCGAGCACCCTGGGCTGCACCGGCTTGACCACGTAGTCGTCGGCGCCCGCCTCCAACCCGGCCACGACGTCGATGTCGTCGCCGCGCGCGGTCAGCATGATGATCGGTACCTCCCCGACGGCCCGGATGCGGCGGCAGACCTCGAACCCGTCCATGCCAGGCAACATCAGATCGAGCACGACGACGTCGGGAAGGTCCATACGCAGCCGGTCCAGCCCCTGCTCGCCGGACTCCACCGCGCGTACCCGATGCCCATGCCGGGTCAGGGCCAGGTCAAGGCCCTCCCGCACAGCCGGGTCATCCTCGATCAACAACACTCGCGACACGCCGCCGAGTTTCACAACACGCTCCGTACCTCGCCCGCCGGTCAACCCGTCCACTGTCGGCCGGCCGTGTCCCCGCCTCGTCCGCGCCGTGTCATGGTTGTGTCACAGTCGCGCCCTCGGTCGCGCCGTCGAGAAACGGTGACATACGGCGGACAATGCACGCACATTCGGCGCCAATCGTAGTCGCCATGGACGAACCACATACCCTCCCACCTCGGCCTCGTGACCGGTTGTTCGCCGTGGTCACGCTGGTGCTGGCCGTACTCTTGCTGCCCGCGGCGTTCATCCGCCATCCCGGTCGCGCCCGCGAACTGGCCTGCCGCTGGGCGCTCCGGATGCGATTCCCCGCCGAGGACCTCACTGGGCTCACTGACGGCGCCATGGCGGCGTTCACCGCGGCGCGCACCGAGGCGCTCTGGCGTTACGGCCAGCTCATCGGCCTCACCTCGGGATACCGCGATCCCGTTGTCCAGCAACGGATGTTCGACGAGGAGGTACGCCGCTGCGGCTCCCCGGCCTTGGCACGAATGCTCGTGCTACCACCGGCGGAATCCTGCCATGTCAAGGGCATCGCGCTGGACGTGCGCCCGCACGAAGGCGCTCGCTGGCTCGAGGAACACGGCGCCCGCTACGACCTCTACCGCATCTACGACAACGAGTGGTGGCACTTCGAGCACCGCCCAGACAGAGGCGGCACGCCACCACGACGACGACCCCACCCGGCGTGGGCCACGTAGGTGCTGGCAACACCGCGCTGCGCTGACTGGAGGCATGAACCACAGCGAGCCAGCACGAACGACAACCCGTCACCGCCTGCAGCGACGAGCCCGGCACAACCTCCCTCAGGACCCGTCGCGTACGGCGGCGCCGAGGCGGCGGGCACCCTCGACCAGTTCGGCGGTGTCCGCGGCGGCCGCGAAGCCGAGCCGCAGACAGGCCCCCGACGGCTCGGCCGGGAAGTAGCGGCCGCCCGCGTTGACCGCGACGCCGTACGCGCGGGCGGCGTCCGCCATGGCGGAGTCCTGGACGCCCGGCGGGAGCTCGACCCACAGGTGCAGCCCGCCGGTGGGGAAGCGCGTCAGCCTCCACTCGGGGACCTCGCGAGCCAGGGCGTCGGAGAGCACCGCGCAGCGCTCGCGCAGCGCCGCCGACAGCTCCCGCAGGTGCCGGTCCCACGCGGGGGTGCTGACGAGTTCGACGGCCGCCTCCTGCAGGGGGCGGGTGACGAAGAAGTCGTCGACGAACCGCATGCCCTGCAACCGCCGCATGACCGGACCCCTGGCGATCACCGCGCCGATCCGCAGGCTCGGCGACGCGGGCTTGGTCAGCGACGTCACGTGGACCACCGTGCCGTCGCGGTCGTCGGCGACCAGCGCGCGCGGCACCTGCCTGCTGTGGCCGAGGTGCCTGGCGAAGTCGTCCTCGATGAGGAAGGCGCCCGCAGCTCTGGCCACGTCGACGACCTGGCCGCGCCTGGCGGGCGCGAGCACCGTGCCGGTCGGGTTGTGGAAGGTCGGCTGGCAGTACAGCAGGCGGGCCCCCGTCATGGCGAACGCGTCGGCCAGCAGGTCGGGGCGGATGCCCTCGTCGTCCATGGGGACGGGCACGGGGCGCAGCCCCGCCGCCCTGGCCGCGGCCAGGGCTCCCGGATAGGTGGGCGACTCCATGAGGACGGGGCTGCCGGGCGCGGCGACCGCCCTGAACAGCATCGACAGCGCGCTCTGCCCGCCGCCGGTGACCAGCACGTCGTCGGGGGTCACCCCGCCTCCCGCGAGCCTGGCGAAGATCGCGCGCAGGGGCGCCAGCCCGGCCGTGGGCGCCCGATGCCAGGCGTCGGGACGGCGGGCCGCGCGCGCCAGCGCGGCGCCCAGCGCCCTGGTCGGCTGCAGCGACTCGTGCAGGTAGCCGCCCGCCATCGCGATTCCGCCCTCGGGGAGGGGCTGGACGGCCTCGGCGGCGTTGGCCGTGTCGAAATCGCGCCCGGCCAGCGCCACCGCCTGCCACGACAGGTCAGGCGGTTCGGCTCCGGCCCTGGTGGAGCGGTGGGCCACGTACGTGCCGCTGCCAGGGCGGGTGACCACGGCCCCCTCCGCGGCCAGTGTCGCGATCGCCCTGGACACGGTGCCGGGACCGACCCTGAAGCGCTGGGTCAGCTCCCTGCTGGTCGGCAGGCGGTCGCCGGGCGACAGCCCGGCCAGCAGCGCGCGCAGGCTGGTCACCAAATCGGCGGAAGTGCTACCGTCTGACATGAAATCACATGGTAGCGCTTCTATCGACAGGCCGGAACCGCTGCTGGAGCGCAGCCTCTGGCGGGACCGCGACTTCCTCACCTTCTGGATCGGCGAGAGCCTGTCGCTGCTCGGCGCGCAGGTGACGAACCTGGCGTTACCGCTGACGGCGATCCTCGCCTTCGACGCCACCGACGAGCAGGTGGGGCTCCTGAGGTTCCTGCAGCTCGCGCCCTATCTCGGGCTCGCCCTGCTGATCGGCGTGTGGACCGACAGGGTCAAGCGCAAACCGCTCATGCTCGGCGCCAACCTGGCCAGGATGACGCTGCTCGCCCTCGTCGTCCTCCTGTACTGGTTTCAGGCGCTGAACCTGGTCACGCTGCTGGCCATCGCGTGCGCGATCGGCGTCGCGTCGGTCGTGTTCGACGTGAGCTGGATGTCCTACGTGCCCGCCCTGGTCAAGAGCCCGGCACGCTACGTGGAGGCCGGAGCGAAGATGAGCATCAGCTCCTCCACGGCGGACGTGGCGGGGCCGGGCATCGCGGGCGTGCTGGTCTCGGCGCTGACCGCGCCGGTGGCGCTGATCGTGGACGCCTTCTCCTACGCCCTGTCCGTGGTCTCGCTCCTGCTGATCCGCACCACCGAGCCGCGCCCGCGGCCGGCGGCGAAACGACACGCGCTGACCGAGCTGCGCGACGGGTTGCGCTGGGTGTTCGGCGACCGGGTGCTGCGGGCGCTGGCGCTCATCGGGTTCTGCTGCAACTTCTCGATGGTCACCGTGTGGACCATGTTCCTCCTGTACGGCACGCGCGACCTGCAGCTGTCCTCGACGACCCTGGGCGGCATCTTCGCCACGGCCTCGGTCGGCGGCCTCATCGGCGCGATGATCTCGGGCAGGGTCATCGCCAGGTTCCGCACCGGCCGCGTCTACCTGATCGCCCAGTCGGCCCTGCTCCTCGGCCCGACGCTGATCGTGCTGGCCATGGGGCCCAGGCCGGTGATGATCGCGATGTTCGTCCTGTCGTTCTTCACCACCTACCTGGGGCTCGGCGTCGCGGGCGTCATCATCGTCAGCCTGCGCCAGGCCCTCACCCCGCAGTCGATGATGGGCCGGATGACGGCGGTGTTCAGGACGCTGCTGTTCGGCGGCGGCGCGCTCGGCGGCCTGACGGCCGGGCTGCTCGCCGGGCAGATCGGGGCCAGGGGCGCGCTGACCCTGGCCGCGATCGGCTCCGTCGCCGTCATCGCAGGACTCGTCGCCTCCCCGGTCAGCAGGCTGCGCACCCTGCCGACCGCGCCGAAGGAGGAGCCGGTGGGCTGATCCAGGGCTGTTGTCAGGCGAACACGTCCTGCTGGTAGCGGCCCCGCTCTTCGAGCCCGGCCAGCCACGCCTCGCCGTCCGTGCCCGTCTGGTCGCGGTGGATCTCCAGCAGTGCCCGCCGTACGGCAGGCGCCATGCGCAGCCCGTCACCGCAGACGTAGACGTGCGCGCCCTGCTCCAGCAGCTCCCACACCGCCTCGGCCTGCGCCGCGACGGCGTCCTGGACGAACCGGTAGGGGTGCCCTGGCACGGCGGAGAACGCGGTGTGCAGGCGCACCCCCTCGGCCGCCGCCCACTCCTCGACCTCCCGCCGGTACAGCAGGTCGTGCTCGGGGTGGCGGCAGCCGGTGAATACCTCGGCCCTGCCGGTGGTCCCGGTCAGCGCCCGGTGCTCCATGAACCCGCGCAGCGGCGCGAATCCGGTGCCGGGACCGACCAGGATGACCGGCGTGCTCGGGTCGTCGGGCAGCCGGAACGGCGGCGCGGGCACCCGGATGTAGCCGTAGAAGACCTCGCCCTCGGTCAGCCCCGCCAGGTAGGCCGAGCACATGCCGCGGTAGGCGCCGGTACCCGACCACGCGGGCCCCTCCACCAGGCCGACGGTGATCCGCACCCGGCCCGGCTCGGCCAGCGGGGAGGAGGAGATCGAGTAGTAGCGCGGCCTGATCGGCCCCGCGAGCTCGAGGAACACCGACAGCGGCAGCTCCACCGCGGGGAAGCGCTCCAGCAGGGTGAGCACCGACAGCCGCTTGGCGAGCACCTCGTCGGCGTAGGTGGCCGACAGCTCGGCCAGCTGCCGCGTGGTCCACGGGCAGCCGGTGTGGGCGGCCAGCGCGTCCAGGTCGGCGCGGGTGGCCACCTCCTGCAGTTCGGCGAACTCGGTGAGCAGCAGCCCGGCCGTCACCGGCGTGTCGACCGGCAGGTGCGTGGGGCCCTGGGCGCGCAGCCGTACGACCCGATCCCTCGGCACCCGCAGGGTGCGCAGCGCCCACTCCACCAGCTCGGGGTCGTTCTTGGCGAAGACCGCCAGGTGGTCGCCCGCCTCGTACTCGACGCCCTCGGGCAGCTCGGCGACGATCGAGCGGACCCCCGGGCGCGGCTGCTCGATCGAGAAGTCCCACAGCCCCGCGGGGTCGCCGGTCAGCTCCTCGTTGGTGATCACTGTCAGCGGTACGGCCCTGGCCGACACGACCGCGGGCCGTACCTCGGCCTCGGTGAGCACGTCCAGCTCGTAGCGCGGCCCCGCGTCGGCGGCCGACGCGCTGTACTCCTCGGCCACCGCCGCCCACAGCTTGGCCGTCCAGGCCGACACGTCGCCGTCGAAGTCGCCGTCGGCGTCCGCCTCGCCTCGCTCGACCAGCGGTACGGCGCCCGCCGCGGTCAGCTTGTCGAAGGCACGGCGGGGGAAGTCCTGGTAGGTGGGCCACTGGGTGTTGCCGCAGCCGAGCACGGCCAGCCGTACCCCTGAAAGGCCGGGCAGCTCCTCCAGCGCGTCGAAGCGCTGGGCGTTGTCGGGCGCCTTGCCGTTGTAGGAGGAGGCGATCACCAGCAGCAGCCCCTCGCCGGGCGGTTGGAGGTCGTCCAGCGTGGTCAGCGTGGTGGCGAAACCGGAGCGGCCGGCCCGCTCGGCCAACCGTTCGGCCAGGTCCTGGCAGGTGCCGAGGTTCGAGCCGTACGCCACGGTGAGCGGCACGCCGGTGACCGCGACGTCCTGCTGCTCGGCCTGCTCCACAGTTGGCGCGACGACGGCGGCGCGCTCGTGCGCCCTGCGCTCGCGGACCCTGATCGTGAAGTTGTCGGGCTTGAGGGTGAGCGTCTGCTTGATCTGCATCCGGTAGACGGCGGGGTCGGAGATGGCGAAGCGGCGCAGGATCATCGCCAGCGCGAGCCGGGCCTCGGTCAGCGCGAACTGGCGGCCGATGCAGGCGCGCTCGCCGTTGCCGAACGGCTTGTAGCCGCCCGGGTGGTGCTGCGCCTTCTGCTCCGGCAGCCAGCGGTCGATGTCGAACTCCTCCGGCCGGTCCCAGGCCTTGGCGTTCCTGTGCAGCGGCGGCAGCAGCACGACGACCGGCTGGTCCTTGGCCACCGGGTAGCCGCCGATGCTGTCGTCGGCGAAGGGGCTCACGCTGAAGGCGGGGATGGGGGACCAGATCCGCAGCGTCTCCTCCAGGATGCGCGGGATCACGTCCAGCTTCATGATCGTCTCGTAGGTGGGCGGCTCGTCGCCCGGCAGCAGCCGGTCCACCTCGTCGTAGGCCAGGGCCAGCGCGTGTGGGTCGCGCAGCAGGTTGTACATGGCGAAGGACAGCAGGCCGCTGGTCGTCTCGTGTCCCGCGATGAGGAAGGTGAGCACCTGGTTGCGGATGTTCTCGTCCGACAGCCGCTCGCCGGTCTTCGGGTCGGAGGCGTCCAGCATGAGGCCGAGCAGGTCCTTCCCGCCGTTCCCTCCTTCGGCGCGGCGCTGCCTGATCACGTCGTCCACGAGGTCGCGCATGACCGTGATGTCGCGCTGGTAGGCCTCTTCGTTCTTCCGCTTGAGCTTGGTGACGAAGGGGAGTTGCCGGTTGCGGTGCATGGCCTCGGTCAGCGCACCGCCCATCGCCCGCAGGAACGGGTGCAGCTCGGGCGAGTCGAAGGAGTTGAACCGGTAGCCGAACCCGGTCAGCGAGATGACGTCCAGCGTGAGCCTGGTCATGTCGTCGGACACCGGCAGGTCCTCGCCCTGACGCGCGCCCCACGAGGCGATGAGCTGCTCGGCCACTTCCAGCATCTGCGGGTAGTAGGCCTTCATCGAACGCTGGCTGAAGGCGGGCATCAGGATGCGGTGGGCGTGACCCCACACCGGCTCGTCGTGCCTGGCGGTGAACAGCCCGTCACCGGCGAAGTCGCGCACGATCGACAGTGGTGGGTTGATGCCCTTGTAGAAGCGGGTCTCGTCGCACACCTCGGCGACCAGATCGGGGTCGTGGACGAACACGACCCTGCG
The DNA here is from genome assembly GCF_042754765.1 of Nonomuraea sp. NPDC059194. Lineage (NCBI taxonomy): Bacteria > Bacillati > Actinomycetota > Actinomycetes > Streptosporangiales > Streptosporangiaceae > Nonomuraea > Nonomuraea sp. NPDC059194. Next base: position 20,366 of record NZ_JBHZBH010000054.1, read on the forward strand.
GCCGAGCAGGTCGAGCTGGAAGATGCCCTCGCCGTACCTGCTCGCCAGGTCTCCGAGGTACAGGCTGGGGGTGTCGCTCGGGATCTGCAGGGTGTTGCCGAGCAGCGGAAGTCCTTGCGGGGCGGGAATCGCCTTCATGAGTGCTCCATGCGTTGCCATACACCGTATGGATGAAGCTACCATACGGTGTATGGGAGTGAGCGCGCGGAGGGGTACGCCCCTGACGGTCGAGGAGATCAGAGCCACGGCGCTGCGGCTGATCGACGCCGGTGGCGTGGAGTCGCTGTCGATGCGCAAGCTCGCCGCCGAGCTCGACGTGAACCCGATGTCGCTCTACCACCACGTGGCGAACAAGACGGAGCTCATCAAGGGCATCTGCCTCGAGACCGTCGTTCCGCTGCTTCACCTGCCGCCCGCCGACGGCGCGCCGTGGCAGGACCAGCTCAGGGCGCTCGCCTACGCCTATCGCAGGCTGGCCCGCACCCACCCGGCGCTGTGGACGTACGTGCACAACCATCCCGACGTCATCGAGCTGAAGGAGGGCGGGCTGTGGGAGGTGCTGCTCAGGATCCTGCCCGCCGCGGGGGTGCCGGAGGACAAGCGGCTGGGGACCGCGGACGTGCTGCACGGCTTCGTGTGGGGCCTGCTGTTGGCCGAGTCGCTCGGCCACATCGGCGGCGACCAGGCGGAGGCGAACTTCGAGATCGCCATCGACCTGATCACCAGGGGCCTCCCCGAGCACTGACCCGCCGGAGGCCCCTGGGGCCCGCACCTCGGACGCGCGGCAGGGCATGTCTCCGTTTGTCGCCTGAACGACGCACATCCTGCTGAGAGTCCTGTTCGCACGCTTCGAGTGGTGTGTAAGGTCGTGCCGTGATCACAGGTGCAGGTCGGATGGTGTCACCGGTTCTGGTGGCGCGTGAGACCGAGCTGGACCGGCTGGTCGCGGCAGTGGTGGCGGTGCCGTCAGTGGTCGTGCTGGAGGGTGAGGCCGGGATCGGCAAGACGCGGCTGGTGGCGGAGCTGGCCATCCGGCCGGAAGTCGCGGGGCTGCGGTGGTTGAAGGGCGGCTGCGGCCAGGTCAGGGAGCCGTTCCCGCTGGGTCCGGTGGTGGAGGCGCTGCGCGAGCGGGCCGCCGAGTTGAGCGGGGCCGCCTTGTCGCCGGTGGCGGGCGCGTTACGCGCTCTGCTGCCGGAGTTGCAGGAGGTGCTGCCGGAGGCGCCGCCGTCGCTGGAGGACCGGGCGGCGGAGCTGCATCGGGTCTTGCGCGGGCTGGTGGAGGTGCTGGCGGCGCTGGGCCCGGCGGTGCTGGTGCTGGAGGATCTGCACTGGGCCGACCAGCAGACGGTCGAGTTTCTCGCCTATCTGGTACGGGCGCTGCCCGCCGGCCTGTCGGTGGTGCTGACCTACCGGGGGGAGGAGGCCGATCCGGCGCTGCGGGCGGCGACCGCGCGCCCGGCTGACACGATCACCAGCGAGCACATCGCGTTACGGCCGCTGGACGTGGCCGGCACTCGCGCGCTCGCGGCGGCGATCCTGCAGACCCAGGAGGTGTCGGCCGAGTTCGCCGAGCACCTGTGCGCCCGCTCCTCCGGTCTGCCGCTCGCGATCCAGGAACTGCTCGCGATGCTGCGCACGCAGGGGAAGCTGATCCGGTGGAAGGGCGGATGGGCCCGCCGTACTCTGGACGAGCTGGACGTGCCGGCGGGCGTGCGTGCCCCGGTGCGGGAACGCGTGGCCAGGATGCCGGCCGGCGCACGGGCGGTCACGGAGGCAGCCGCCGTGCTGCGGCTGGCCGTGCCCGCCGCGGTGCTCGTCGAGGTGGCCGGGGTGACCGGCACCGAGGCGCTGGACGAGGCGCTCGACTCCGGGCTGCTCACCGAGCAGGGCGGCCTCGTGGCCTTCCGCCACGTGCTGGCCGCCGAAGCCGTCTACGAGGGCGTCACGCTCGGACGCCGTCAGGCGCTGCACGCCGCCGCGGCCGTGGCGACCCGCACCCTGCGGCCGACCCCGCTCGGCCAGGTCGCCCACCACCTGCGCCACGCGGGCCGTTCGGACGAATGGGTGGCGGCGGCGGTCGCGGCGGCCGAGCACGCGGCGGGGCTGGGCAACGACGCCGAGGCCGCGCGCCTGCTGGAGGAGGTGCTACGGCACGCCGGCCTCGATCCGGTACGGCGAGCCGAGCTGACCATCCGCCTCGGCTGGGCGGCCATCTACACGCTGCGCGTCCCCGCCATCGGTGAGCTGATCGAGGAGGCGTTGAGCCACGACCTGCCCCGGCGCCTGCGCGGAGAGCTGCGCATCCTGCTCGCCCTGTATCTCGACACCACCAGGGTCGACACCCTGCGGGTACGGCAGGCGTTCGCGGACGCGGTGCCCGACCTGACGGAGCTGCCGGAGCTGGCCGCCTGGGCCATGGTCGGCGTGGGCCTGCCGACCACGACGGACGTGCCGTTCGCCGAGCGCCTGCCGTGGCTGGAGCGTGCCCTGGAGACCGTGCCCGACGACGGCGAGCCGGGGCCGCGGGTGTTCGTGCTCGGCAAGGTCGCCATGGTCTTCGTGATCTCGGGCGATCCGCGCTGGTGGGCGCTGACCGAGCGGATCCTGGCCGAGACCGGCGGCCGTCCCGTCAGCCGCCGGGAGGTCGGCGCCTACAAGTCGGTCGCCGGTTCCGCCGTCGAGGCAGGACACCACCGGGTGGCCGTGCGGCTGCTGGAGTCGGCCCTGGACGCCGGTCGCGGGGCGAGCGTCTCCGCCCGGGACGATCTCGCGCTCCGGGCCTGCCTTGCCCTGGCGCGCTACCACGGCGGCGCGTGGGACGGGCTGCGCGAGGAGGTCGCCGAGCTGCGCGAACAGTGCAGCAACCGCCCGCAGGAACGCCTGCTGGCCGACCTCATCGCGGCCTGCCTGGCTCCGGCGCCCAGCCGGCTCGACGCGGCGTGGGCCATGCTCGCCGAGCTGATCCGCGACCTGCGGGTGCGGGGCGACCTCGACATGCTGGGCGCTCCGGTGACCATGCTGCTGCGGCTCGCCTCCGTCGGTGACGAGGCCGGGACGGCGGTCGTGGAGACGGCCGACGTGGTCGCCGGGTGGGAGGCCAGGGACCTGTGGCCGGTGGGCGTGCGGGCCGTCGCCGCGCTGACGGAAGCGCTGCTGTCCGCCGGCAGGCCGCAGGAGGCCGCCGAACTGGCCCGCCGCTATGAGACCCGGTTGCGTGGCATGGACGCGCCGCTTGCCGTACCGGCTCTGGCGCAGGCACACGGGCATCTGGACGCGCACGCCGGGCGGTGGGCGCGGGCCGCCGAGCGGTACGGGGAGGCGGCCGCGGCCTACGCGGAGCTGCCCGCCGCCTACGACGCGGCCCAGGCCGTCGAGCAGCAGGCCGCCTGCCTGTTCGAACTCGGCGATCCGGGGGCCGAACCCGTGCTGACGCGGGCCATCGAGGCCTACACCCGGCTGGAGGCCCGCTGGGACCTCGACCGGGCCACCCAGCTCGGCCGCCGCTGGGGCCTGCGCCCCACCAGCCGGATACGGCCGGGCCAGGGCGGCGAGGCGGAGGGCCTGTCCGCCCGGCAGTCGCAGGTCGCCAGGCTCGCCGCGAGCGGGCTGACCAACCAGGAGATCGCCCGGCAGATGTTCCTGTCGCCGAAGACGGTCGACAAGCACCTGGGCGCGGCCATGCGCAAGCTGGGCGCACGCTCACGCACCGAACTGGGGCGTCACCTGGGTGGCACCCCAGGTTCCTGATCCGGAATTGGGGTGTTCACCCCATGCCCGCCCCATATCTCCGTTCTCGGGGTGCGCGCGAGTCTTTCCCCATGCCCGAAGACACGCCCGCCCGCACCGACCGCGTGCCCGATCCACAGCGGCCCGAGCTCCAGCCGGACGAGCCGGGGAGCACGGAGGAGCCCCAGCCACCGGACGGCTTCGAGCCGCTCTGACCCACCCTCTGAAAGGCGAAGCATCCCCCCATGAGCATGAACCCCTTACCTGGAGGAGTGGCGTGAGCCGGCTGCGGCGCGGCTCGCTCGCGCTCACCTCGGTTCTCGCGCTGGTCACCGCCACCCTGGCGGCCCAGCCTCCCGCGCAGGCGCAGCCGTACCAGCCGATCCCCCTCAAGGGTGCGGGCAAGGGCCCGCACACCGTCACCCTGATCACCGGCGACAAGGTCACGCTGACCGACACCGGCGGCGGGCGCTACGCGATCGAGCAGCAGGGCGGGGTCAGGCCGGACGGCCGCGTCGCGTCGCTGTTCGTGCGCTCGGGCCCGGACGGCGTTTACGTCCTGCCCGACGACGCCTTCCCCGCGATCCAGTCGGGTCTGCTTGACCGCGAGTTGTTCAACGTCAAGTACCTGGCCGAGAACGGCTACGCCGACGCCCAGACGCAGCGGCTGCCGGTCATCGTGCAGTACCCGAAGGGGTTCGCCGCCGCGAGGAGTTCGGCCGACGCGATCCCGGCCAGCGCGCCCACCAAGACGCTGGAGAGCATCAACGGCACCGCGCTCGACGTCGCCAAGGGCGAGGCCGGTTCCTTCTGGGCCGCGCTGCACGCCGCGCCGGACGCCAAGGGCGTCGCCAGGCTGCAGGGCGGCGTCGCCAAGGTCTGGCTGGACCGCAAGGTCAAGGCCGACCTGTCGGAGAGCGTCCCGCAGATCGGGGCGCCCGAGGCGTGGAAGGCAGGGCACGACGGCACGGGCGTGACCGTCGCCGTCCTCGACACCGGCGTCGACGCCACCCACCCCGACCTGGCCGGGAAGATCGTCGAGGCGCGTTCGTTCGTGCCGGACGAGACCGCGAAGGACGGGCACGGCCACGGCACCCACGTCGCGTCCACCATCGCGGGCAGCGGAGCCGCCTCGGGTGGCGCGAACAAGGGCGTCGCGCCCGGCGCGCGGCTGCTGGTCGGCAAGGTGCTGGGTGACACCGGCTCCGGCGACGAGTCGGGGATCATCGACGCGATGGAGTGGGCCACGGCGAGCGGCGCCAAGGTGGTCAGCATGAGCCTCGGCGCGAATGCGACCGACGGCACCGACCCGATGAGCCAGGCGGTCAACGACCTGACCGCCGCCACCGGCGCGCTGTTCGTCATCGCCGCGGGCAACGTCGGCACGCCGGAGAGCGTCTCCACGCCCGGCACCGCGGACGCCGCGCTGACCGTGGGCGCGGTGGACAAGGCGGACAAGCAGGCCGACTTCGCCAGCCAGGGGCCGCGCGTCGGTGACGCCGCGCTGAAGCCCGACATCACAGCGCCGGGCGTCGACATCGCCGCCGCGCGCGCCGCGGGCACCGCGATGGGCGGCCCGGTCGACGACCACTACACGAAGGCGTCCGGCACCTCGATGGCCACGCCGCACGTGGCCGGGGCCGCGGCGATCGTCGCGCAGGTGCACCCGGACTGGACGCCGCAGCAGCTCAAGGCCGCGCTCATGTCCACGTCCAAGGACGTCGGCGGGACCGTCTACCAGCGTGGCGCCGGCCGGGTCGACGTGGCCCGCGCGGCCTCGCAGACCGTGTTCGCCGCCACGCCGAACCTCGACTTCGGCCTGCTGGACCAGTCGGGCACGCCGATGACCCGCGAGCTCGCCTACACCAACCTCGGCGACCAGCCGGTCACCCTCACGCTCAAGGCCGCCCTGCAGGGCGACCGGCTGAGCACGGCGGACGCCACGCTGACCGTCCCCGCCAAGGGCACGGCCACCACGACCGTCACGCTCGCCACCGAGGGTCTGGAGATCGGCCAGTACGGCGGTGCGGTCACGGCCGTGGCCGACGGCGTGAGCCTGACCACCCCGGTGGGCGCGGTGCGGGACGCCCCGACCTACGAGCTGACCATCCGCACCCTGGGCCGCGACGGCAAGCCGCGCACCCCCTTCGCCCAGGACGTCGTCGACCTCGACGGGCGCAAGGGCCAGCTCGGCCCGCACATGATCATCGATAACGGCGTCGTGGTCACCAGGGTCCCGGCCGGGACGGTCAGCGTGCTGCAGGTGATCGAGTGGGTCGACGCGGACAGCAAGAAGAACCGGGCGTGGCTGTTCGAGCCCGAGCTCACCATCACCGGTGACACCGAGATCACGCTCGATGCCAGGAAGACCACCCAGGTCCGCTTCAGCACGCCCAAGCCGGCCGAACCGCTGAACAACGGGTACAACACCTTCTACCAGCGCACGAACGCCAAGGGCGAGCTCTTCGCCGGGGCCGTGGTGAGCGGGGTGCCGACCGGCTCCTGGGGCAAGCTGTGGGCCCTGCCGACCAAGAAGGTCACCAAGGGCGACTTCCGCTTCTCCACGCAGTGGACGCTCGGGCACTCCCAGCTCGACATGAGCGTGGTCGGCCGCCGAGGTGGCGGGATCGAGCTGAACCCGGCCGTGAACCTGCGCTGGCAGGGACAGGTCGACAGCCACCCCGACTGGAAGCCGTTCACCGGCACCTCGGAGCTCCCGGTGGCCGACGTTGGCCTGGGCAGTGACGAGGAGCTCGCCGGACTCGACCTGCGGGGCAAGCTCGCCCTGATGGGGGCCGAGGGCGTCACCGACGTCTTCGGCAACCCGTCCTGCGGCGCGCAGATCGAGCGCATCGGCGCCGTCAGGGACGCCGGCGCCGCCGGTCTGCTGATCTACCCCACGGCCGAGACCGCCTGCGCCATCCCGCTGCCGATGTGGCAGAAGCCGTTCACCGGTCCGCACAAGCCGATCGGCATCGCCAACGCATACGTCTCCACCAAGGAGGGGCTCGCCCTGCGCGAGCAGGTCAAGCGCGGCCCGCTGAGCATCCGGGTGACGGGCACGCAGTACTCGCCCTACACCTACGCACTCACGCCGTACGAGGAGGGGCGCATCCCCTCGTCGATGCACTACACGGTGCGCGAGCGGGACGTCGCCCGCGTCGACCTGGACATCCGGGCGCCCAAGCCGATCGGCTACTGGGAGTGGACCGTGGCCTACAAGGTGGACGACGCCTCCCGCTGGAGCATCTCGCCCGCCGAGTCCGACCTCGTCGGCCTCGCGCCGCAGGGCCGTACGGAATACGTCTGGCCGACCGACCCCTCGGTGCTGCACATGCGCGGCATGGCGCCCGATCCCACGGGCACCACCGGCGTGCATGCCCGGTACCTGACGGAGGTCTACGCGAAGCCGGGCCGTACGCGGCAGGTGTGGTTCGCGCCCGGCACCCCGGGCGCCGCGACGGTCGAGGACGAGGCCGCCGCGCTGTACGACCCGAAGGCCGGGGTGCTCAAGGAGCAGCCGCTGTCGGCCACGTGCGCGATCTGCGTGCAGGGCGACAAGCTGTGGGCCGACTTCTCCGAGGTCTCGGGCGTCGGCGGCACCCGCGTCGACGGCGACGACTACTGGTCGACCCAGCAGCCGTTCACCCCGCTGTACGAGACACACCTGTACCGCGACGGGAAGGAGATCGCTCGCGAGGGCGTCGAGCCGCTGGCCGGTAACGCGCCGCGCTACACGCTTCCCAGTTCCGAAGGCGTCTACCGGCTGACGGCCAAGAACGCCGTGAACGACGTCGAGTGGACCTTCACCGGGCCGCCCGCCGCGGACGCGGTGCAGCCGGGCGTCGCCTGCAACTCCTGGTTCATCGAGGGGTGGGGCGAGCATTGCCGGCCGACTCCGGCGGTGTTCGTCAGCTACGCGCTGGGCGGTGACTCCGGCAACGCGGTGGCGGCGGGGCGCAAGCACACCTTCCAGGTGGAGGCCTACCACTCGCGGTCGACGGCGACGATGCCGAAGATCGCCGGGCTGAAGCTGTGGGCCAGCACCGACGACGGCGCCACCTGGCAGCCCGTCACGCTCAAGCGCGGCTCAGGCGGTCTGTACACGGCCACTGTCCGGTACCCCGCCTTGCGCGCCACCACCGGCGCGGTCAGCCTCAGGGCCGAGGCGTGGGACGAGGCGGGCAACCGGGTCAAGCAGACCAGCACCCGGGTCTTCCCGCTGCGGTAGCGGTCCGCCGACCGGCCCGCCCTCCACCCGGAGGGCGGGCCGGTCTCGCATGACACAGGAGATCCCTGGGCGAGATCCTGGTTTGCCGCCGGACAGCCCGGTCGGGTAGGAAGCTCGCATGCTGAGAGGTAACAAGGTCGGGCTCAGGGCCCGGCACGAGGACGACATTCCGATCCTGCTGGCCGAGCTCTACGACGACGTGGTCGGCGCCTCGCGGGCCGAAAGCCGGCCGTGGCGGCCGATCACACCCGGCTCGAAGGATCCGCGGCTCGTGGTGGACGACAACGAGCAAGGGCACGTCCCGTTCTCGGTCGTGGAGCTGGACGGCGGCACGCTGGTCGGCACCGCGACGCTGTGGGGCATCGACAACCACAACCGGTCCGCGCACATCGGGCTGGGGCTGCTGCCGTCGGCCCGCGGCAAGGGCTACGGCACCGACGTGGTCGCGGTGCTGTGCCACTACGGTTTCGTCGTGCGCGGCCTGCAGCGACTGCAGATCGAGACGCTGTCGGACAACGCCGCGATGTTGCGCTCCGCCGAGCGCAACGGTTTCGTCCGCGAGGGCGTGCTGCGCTCCTCGGCCTGGGTGATGGGCGAGTTCCTGGACGATGTGCTGCTCGGGCTCCTCGCCCAGGACTGGAAGCCGACCTCGAAGGACAACCTCTGATCTTCGCGTCCGGGACTTCGTGAACATGTGGGGGCCTCCCCGAGCGCTGACTCGCCGGAGGCCCCGGCGCTCTCCCTACTGGCGCTTGCCCGGCTCGTCGACGACCACGGTCTCGAGCTGGGCCGACCAGCCCGTGACGGAGCCGGCCTTGACCAGCCCGCCACCGGGGAAGGTCCGGTCGGCGATCGCCTCGACGTACGTGCCGAGGAATGCGAAGTCCTCCGCGTTCAGGATGATCTCAAGGAGCTCCCATCGCCCGGGGAAGGCGAAGGCGACCCCCTTGCGGCCGGCCGCGTCGACGGCGTCCTGCTTGAGCGTCACGCCCTCGATCATGGGCAGCGCGCGGAACAGCGCGGCCCGCACCTCGGGCGTGAGCGGCTCGCCTGCCATCAGCTCCAGGATCCTCACGAACACCAGCTGCTGCTTGGACGCGCCGTCGTCGAACGGCGACGCGGGGGTCTTCTCGACGACCTCCGTCACCTTCGCGAGCACTCCCTCAGGAGTAACGGGGGCCTGAGCCAGGTCGCGGCCGGTGATGACGGGGCCGGGCTCCTCGAACTCGCTGGTGAGATCCGCGAACACGAGCTTGCCTGTCTCGGTCGTCTCGGCCACCTGCTTGCCGTCCAGGCTGAACCAGCGGTCGATGGTCTCGCGCTTGACGGGATCCACCTCGGGCCTGGGTGGCGAGATCTGCGCTCCCAGCACCGTCTTCACATACAGCCATTGGCCTGGCGAAGGGACGACCTCGCCGAGGACGGACTCGGCGGCCCGTTCGCCGAGCTCCTCGACGCTCGCGACGGCGACCGTGGCGGGCTGGTCGGCCCCCCGCACGACGACCATGCCGCCGCCGATCGCGACCGCGGCCGTCGCGGCGATCGCGAGTCGCCACGCCAGGCGGGGCACGCGCCGCCGCTTGACAGGAGCCGGAGCCATGGCCGGCTCCCGCATCGCCCGGAGCAGCCGGGCGCGGGCCGCCTCCTCGGCCTCACGGGTGATCACCGGGGTCGATCCTCGGAACTGCCTGATCTCGTCCATCATGCGACCTCTCTCGTCGGATCGTCGCCGCCGAGGGCGACCCTGGTCTTCTTGCGCGCCCGGTGCAGGCGGGAGCGAACGGTGCCGATCGGCACGCCCAGCGCCTGCGACACCTCCTCGTAGGCCAGGTCCTCCCAGGCCACTAGCAGCAGCACGTCACGGTCGCCTTGGGACAGGCTCGCCAGCGCCCCCGCTAGCCGACGGTCCTCTACCTGCGCGGCGACCCGGCCGACGACCGTGTCTGCCATCGGCTCGGGTAACGGGTCCACCCCTGTACGGCTCAGCGCGCGAAGGTAGCGCTCCTCGTCCCGCCGGTGCCTGGCCATGAGGGTGGTCGCGATGCCGTACAGCCATGGCCTGGCCAGCGGCTGCGTGATGTCGTAGGACGCGCGCCGGCGGAAGGCGGTCAAAAACGTCTCCGCCGCTATGTCGTCGGCGGCCTGTGCGCCGAGCCGCCTGGCGACGTAGCGGTGAATCTGTTTGATGTAGCGGTCGAACAGCACCGCGAACTGTTCGGGATCGTCATGAGACCGGCGGATGAGTTCGGCGTCGTCCGCCTCGACCATCTCCGCCGGTTGTGTTCGTGTCATGCCTGCTGTCTCCCGATGGATCGGATCGGGTTCTCACCGAACACCTACAGCTGGAGGACCGTCCATCAGGGCGGGAGGAAACGCTCGTGAGGTGCTCCGCGGCGTCGGCGCGCGAGGAGCGGTGGCGGATCCACGGGGTCTCGGTACGGCCGTGCTCGTCCTCCGGCCAGTCCAGCTTCCAGTCGAGGCGCGGGGATGACGGCCTCCATGCCGACGCTCCGGGGCGTGGAACGGTTCACGGCGGAAAGGAAATCTTTCACATGTAGCTCCCTGATCATCCTCCTATGTCATTCTCCTCGGCATCTTGTGGACATTTCTGGCAGGAGAAGGAGGAGCGCACTGGCTCGGCGCACATTAAGCGCGGCGGTGCACGACATCACGATGAATTTCTGCGGCATTCCGCGCCAGATCATCCCGGCGGGCAGGCTGCTCGCGGGCTGAGGCCCGCCGTATCCGGGCCTTCGCGCCGCGCGCTCACGACCGGCGCGGAGGCCCGAGTCGGCATGCCCGCGGACAGGGGCTGCCCTTCGGACGAAAAATCTTGCGTTTTCGCAGGTAGAAGCGGGTCTGAATGCTCGTATTCGGGTGTTTGGTACGCAAGTTGGCCTGATATCTCCACTTTTCAGGTGATCGCGTGGCAAGCTGATCACCACTTCAGCTCCGGAGCCAACGCACCCTGAACGGTAGACACCCGTGACGGGCTCCTCCGCACGATGTGCCACGTGCATCGGCGGGTGAATGGCCGCGAATCCGCACCTCATGCACGGTGCGACGGCCAACCTCTTCCATGCCGGCGGGGCCGCACGCCCACCGGCATCCAGAAAGGATCAACGTGAGACTCAAGCTGATGATCACTGCTGGATGTGTCCTGTTACCCGGGGTCCTCGGACTCACCGGCGCGACGGCCGCGGCCGCCGCGAACCCACCGGTCATCCCCACGCCGACCCGCACGTCGACTCCGGCCCCCGGGTCCACGCAGACCCCCGCGCCCGTCCCGACCGCCACGCCCGGCGAGAACAACGACCCGCCGAACGAGGCCGGCGTGGCCGAGCGGTCGGCGACTCTCATGGCGTCGACCAACTTCCAGCTCCCCTTCCCCTGCGGCCAGTCCTGGACCGGCAAGAACATCGGCAGCAGCGCCCACAGGGCCTACGAGATCGACTTCAACAGGGGTGGCACGGCCGACGCCGACCGCGGTGACACCGTCGCCGCCGCCGCCGCGGGCACCGTCGTCATCTCCTCCCACCAGGGTTCGCTCAACGGTTTCGGCAACCTGGTCAAGATCGACCACGGGGGCGGCTGGCAAACCTTCTACGCGCACCTGACCAACCGCTCCGTCAGCGCGGGCGCCCGCGTCGCCCAGGGCCAGAAGATCGGCACCGTCGGCAACACCAGCAGGCCCGGCAACAACATCTCGCCGCACCTGCACTACGAGGTGCGCCAGGGCTCCGGCTACCCGGACAACATCCGCCAGGCCGTCTTCAACGGGGTCACCTTCGACTACAGGAGCGGAGTGCAGACCCTCACGTCGAAGAACACGTGCGGCGGCGGAGGTGGCGGCGGCGGCACCAACCCGCACACCGCGCAGTCCGTCTGCGGCAGCGGTTACAAGGTGGTCGACTCGGCGGCCCTGGGCACCGCCGGCACCGTCTACCTGCTCTACAACGCCGGCAACGGTAACAACTGCGTCGCCACGATCAAGAAGACCTCGCTGGGCAAGGCAAGCGCCACCGGCGCGTACCTGGAAGTGCAGGGCAAGGCCCGTGTCACCGACGACGGCAACTTCGCCTACTTCGCCGGCCCCGTGCGCGGCAGCGCGCCGGGCAAGTGCGTCAAGTGGGGCGGCAGGGCCGGCTCGGCCGTCTACAACAGCCCCTTCGAGCACTGCGGCTGACGCGTGAGCACCGCCTCCCCGCGCGGGAGGCGGTTTCTTCGATCAACCCCCCCTTCCTCCGAGGAGAACCTGTGAAGGCTCGACTCCGCCGCTCGGCCGCCCTGCTGACCGGCTCCCTCATCCCCCTCTCCCTCCTGCTGGGACAGCCGGCGAACGCCGTCGCCGCCGATCCCATGACCGACGCGTTCGCCCGCGCGGCCACCACCTACGAGGTCCCGCGCGACCTGCTGGTCACCCTCGCCTACGCCGAGACGCACCTGGACGGGCACGACGGCCGGCCCAGCGCCAGCGGCGGCTACGGCGTGATGCACCTGGTCAGCAACCCCACCGCGGACACGCTGGAGCGCGCGGCCACGCTCACCGACCAGCCCGTCGCCACGCTGAAGACCGACGACGCGGCCAACATCGCGGGCGGCGCGGCCGTCCTGCGCGGCTACGCCGACGAGCTCGGCCTGGACGCGGCGGCCCGTAGGGACCCGGCGAAGTGGTATCCGGCGGTGGCCAGGTACGGCAACGCCGCCTCGCCCGAGGTGGCCAGGCTGTACGCCGACACCGTCTACGAGCTGCTGGCCGACGGCGTCGAGGCCGCCACCCCCGACGGCGAGAACGTCACCGTGCAGGCGCGCTCCATCCAGCCCGACCGCGGCGCGTACGGCAAGGCACGGGACCTGAACAGGAGCCTCGCGGCCGCGGCCGTGGACTACCCGTCGGCCCATTGGGTGCCCGCCCACAGCAGCAACTACGCCGTCTCCAACCGGCCCACCGGTGACGTGATCGACCGGATCGTCATCCACGTGGCGCAGGGCTCCTACGCCGGGACGATCTCCTGGTTCCAGACCGGGCCGAGGCCGAACCCCAGCTCGGCGCACTACGTGGTGCGCTCCTCCGACGGTGATATCACCCAGATGGTCAGGGAGAAGGACAGGGCCTTCCACGCGGGCACCTACAACCGGCGTTCGGTCGGCATCGAACACGAGGGCTTCGTCGACAACGCCTCCTGGTTCACCGACGCGATGTACCGGGCCTCGGCGGCGCTGACCCGCAACATCGCCGACCGGTACGGCATCCCCAAGGACCGCACCCACATCGTCGGGCACAACCAGGTGCCCCAGGCCGACCACACCGACCCAGGACCGCACTGGGACTGGGCCAGGTACATGAGCTACGTCACCGGCGGCAGCGGCGGCAACCCGCACACCCCCGAGTCGGTGTGCGGCAGCGGCTACAAGGTGATCGACTCGGCGGCGCTCGGCACGGCCGGCACGGTGTACCTGCTGTACAACACGGCCAACGGCAACAACTGCGTGGCCACGCTCAAGAAGACCTCGCTGGGCACGCCCACGGCCACCACCGCCTACCTGGAGGTGCAGGGCAAGCCCCGCGCGACCGACTCGGGCAGTTTCGCCTACTACGCGGGTCCCGTGCGCGCGAGCGCGGCCGACAAGTGCGTCAAGTGGGGCGGCAAGGCCGGCTCGGCCGTCTACAACAGTCCGTTCGAGCACTGCGGATAGCTGCTTACGTGCCACTGGCGAGGGCGTCGGCCTAGGCTCGGCGGCGTGAAGGTGCTGCTCACCGGCTCGGCCGGGTTCATCGGAAGTCACGTCGCCGAGGTCCTGGCCGAGGCCGGACACGAGGTGGTGGGCCTCGATCTGCGGTCGGGCGCCGACGTCAGGGACGGCGCCGCCGTGGACCGGCTGCTGCCAGGCGTGGCGGCCGTCGTGCACCAGGCGGCCAAGGTCGGGCTGGGCGTCGACGTGGCCGACCTGCCCGCCTACGCCTCCGTCAACGTGTACGGCACCGCCGTCCTCCTGGCCGCGATGGCCAGGCACGGCGTCGGCAGGCTGGTGCTGGCCTCGTCGATGGTGGTGTACGGCGAGGGCGCCTACGACTGCGCCGAGCACGGCCCGGTCCGTCCCGCCGCCCGTGCCGAGGAGGATCTCGCGCGGGGCCGATTCGAGCCGCGCTGCCCCCGATGCGGCGCCAGGCTGAGCCCCGCGCCGATCGGCGAGGACGCGCCGATGGACCCGCGCAACGCCTACGCCACGACCAAGCTCGCCCAGGAGCACCTGGCCGCCAACTGGGCCAGGGAGACCGGTGGCGTGGCGGTCGCGCTGCGCTACCACAACGTGTACGGCCCGCGCATGCCCAGGGACACACCGTACTCGGGGGTGGCGGCCGTGTTCCGCTCCGCCCTGGAGGCGGGCCGGCCGCCGAGGGTCTTCGAGGACGGCGGGCAGCGCCGCGACTTCGTGCACGTGCGCGACGTGGCGCGGGCGAACCTGGCCGCCCTGGTGGCGGGCAGCCCCGGCATGCTGGCCGCCTACAACGTCGCCAGCGGCGAGCCGCACACCGTGGGCGAGCTGGCCGCCGCGCTGGCCGCCGAGCGGGGCGGCCCCGCGCCGGTCACGACGAGGGAGTACCGGCTCGGTGACGTGCGCCACATCGTGGCCTCTTCGTCCCGGGCGCGCAGGGAACTGGGGTTCATCGCCGCGATCGGGTTCGCCGAGGGCATGCGCGAGTTCGCCTGGGCGCCGCTGGGCGCACCGGAGCCCGGCTGATCGAAGCCCGTCGTCTGGAGCCCAGCTGGCCGGAGTCTCTGGGATTCCGGCCGCGTCGGAACCCGCTCACCAGGGTGAGGCCACCAGGCCCTGGAGCAGCAGGCCGGTGACCGCCTGGGCGGCGAGCCAGCCGCGGCCGGGCGCCAGGCCCGCCGCCGCGCCGATCCACAGCGCGTAGGGCAGCCAGATGCGTTCGACCTCGCCGCGCGTCACGCCGCTGACGTCCAGCGCGAGCACCGCCACCAGGGCCGCGCCCACGATCGGCCCCGGTCCCCTGGCCAGGCCGACGGCGGTGGCGGGCCCGGTCAGCAGCGCCAGCACGGCGAGATTGGCGACGAGGAAGTACAGGTAGGGCCTGGCCGCCCCCGGGTCGGCGGCCCATTCGGCGTACGTGGCCAGCACGCCGGCCGGCCACCAGAACCCGCCCATCGCGAACGCCGCGCTCACCCCCGCCGCCCCGCCGAGCGCGGGCAGCACGACCTGCCGCGGCAGCCGTACGACGAAACCGACCGCCACCGGCACGAGCAGGAAGGGGACCAGCCCGTAGCTCAGGTACGGCAGCGCCCCCAGCAGCACGCCGGCCGTGACGGCGCACGCCGTACGGACCACGGGGGAGCGCCCGAGCACCAGCATCGCCACCCCCCAGGCAGCCACCCCCGCGAACAGCGCGTCCATGGTCGTGGCCAGCCAGACCGAGGCGGGCGTCAGGGCCAGGTACGGCAGCGCCCGCCTGGCCGCCTCCTCACCCGACACCCGCCGCACGGTCAGCGCGATCGCCACCGACGCCGAGCAGCCCACCGCGACGGCCAGCACGGCGGCGGGCAGCGGCCCCGGCAGCCCCACGGCGGCCAGCAGCCACACCACGAGCACGGGCAGCGGTGGATGGCCGCGCACATGGGTCGGGTAGGCGGGCAGTTCCTCGGTGAAGGAGCGCAGCCAGCCGAGCGGATCGTCGCCCACCACGGGCAGCACCGCCAGGTACTCCTCCTTGTGGGTGAACGGCGCCGCCAGCCCGTCATCCGAGATCGCCAGCGCCACCGTCCAGGCCAGCGCGAACGCGAAGGCGGCCCACAGGGCCCGCCGGAACCCCGCGCGCAGCACGAGGCCGGGCAGCACCCACACCGCGACGACCGCCACCAGCACGGCGGGCAGCAGCGTGACCGTCAGCACCCTGAGCCGCCCGTGCAGCGGAGGGAAGCGGTCGATGGGCAGCGCGCCGAGCTCGCGCAGGTCCGCCCCCACGGCGAAAGCCACGGCGATCAGCGTCACCCAGACGATCACCGGAGCGCCGGTCATGACCTGTGGCCGCATCCGGGTCACCACACCGCCCACCGTACGTCACCACTTCGTAAGAGTTGCCTGGTCAGCCCGGGTCTAGCGTCGGAACTATGAAGATCGACGTCGTCCTGCCGTGCCTGGACGAGGCGGCGGCCCTGCCGTGGGTGCTCGGGCGGATGCCGGCCGGCTACCACCCCATCGTCGTGGACAACGGCTCCACCGACCGGTCGGCCGCGGTGGCCGCCGAGCTCGGCGCGCAGGTGGTCAGCGAGCCCAGGCGCGGATTCGGCGCGGCCTGCCACGCGGGGCTGCTGGCCGCCACCGCCGACATCGTCTGCTTCATGGACGCCGACGCCTCCCTCGACCCGATGGAGCTGCCGCACGTCACCGGCAGGGTGCGGCCGGGGTCGAGGGATCTGGTGCTGGGACGGCGCGTCGTCAGGCAGGGCGGCGCGTGGCCTGCGCACGCCAGGCTCGGCAACGCCGTGCTCGCCAGGGCGCTGCGCGGCCGGACCGGGGTACGGCTGCGCGATCTCGGCCCCATGCGCGCGGCCCCGCGTGCCGGTCTGCTCGCCCTCCGGGTCGCCGACCGGCGGTTCGGCTATCCGCTGGAGACGGTGCTGCGCGCCGCGGCGGCCGGCTGGCACATCGTCGAGGTCGAGATCTCCTACCTGCCCAGACAGGGGCGGTCCAAGGTGACGGGGACCGTACGCGGCACGTTGCGCGCGATCGCCGACATGCGGCGGGTCTGGGCCGAGCAGGGTGAGCGCCGATGATGTGCGCGCAGATCGTCGTCATCGCCAAGGAACCGGTGGCGGGACGGGTGAAGACCAGGCTGACGCCGCCGTTCACCGCCGAGGAGGCCGCCCGGCTGGCCGCGGCGGCGCTGGAGGACACCCTGCACGCGGTGGCCGCCGCGCGGGTGGCGCACCGCGTCCTGGCGCTCGACGGGCTGCCGGGCGCCTGGCTGCCCTCGGGGTTCACCGTCATCCCGCAGCGGGGGCGGGGGCTCGACGAGCGGCTGGCCGCCGCCTTCTGCGACGCCTACCTGCTGCACGGGGCGCCGGTCGTGCTCATCGGCATGGACACGCCGCAGGCCACGCCGTACCTGATGGGGCTGGCCTGCCGGGCGCTGGGCGAGCACGACGCGGTCTACGGCCCGGCCGCCGACGGCGGCTTCTGGCTGCTCGGCCTGCGCCGCCCCGACCCCGCGCTGCTGCTCGGCGTGCCGATGTCGCGGCCCACGACGGGAGCCGCCCAGCTGCGCCGCCTGCGCGGGGCCGGGCTGAGCGTGGCCACCGTCCCCGAGCTGACCGACGTGGACACGGCGCGGGACGCGTTCACGGTGGCCGCGCAGGCGCCCGGCTCCAGGTTCGCCGCCGCCCTGACGTCGATGGGAGCACCGCGATGATAATCGGTTTCACCAGCGCGCTGCGCTCCGAGGGGGTGGCCGCCAGGCTCGGCCTCGCCCTCGGTGTCAGCTTCACGGTCGCCTTCGCGACCGGTCTGTTCAGCCACTTCCTGCAGCAGCCGCCCGCGTGGCTGGACTGGCCCTCGCGACCTGTCTGGCTGTATCAGCTGACCCAGGGCGTGCACGTCATCGCGGGGCTGGCCACGATCCCGCTGCTGCTGGCCAAGCTCTGGACGGTCTACCCGAAACTGTGGCAGTGGCCGCCGTTCCGCTCGGCGGCGCACGCCGTCGAGCGCGGGCTGGTCCTGCTGCTGGTCGCCGGTTCGCTGTTCCAGCTCGTGTCCGGCCTGCTCAACATCGCCTACACCTACCCGTGGTCGTTCTTCTTCCCCGTCGCGCACTACTGGACGGCCTTCATCGTGTACGGCGCGCTGGTGATCCACGCGATCAACGAGTGGGCCAAGGTCAGACGCTCGATCCCGGAGCCGCTCGACCGCGACCGGCGCGGCTTCCTGCTCACCGTGGCCGCCGCCTCAGGGGTCACCGCGCTGCTCACCGTGGGCGAGAGCTTCACCCCGCTGCGACAGGTGGCCGTGCTGGCCCCGCGCGCTCCCTCGATCGGGCCGCAGGGCCTGCCCGTCAACAGGAGCGCCCTCGCCGCGGGCGTGAGCGCGGCGGGCGCGGACTACCGGCTGGACATCGGCGATCTCTCGCTGACCTACGCCGACCTGGAACGGCTGCCGCAGCACACCGTCGAACTGCCGATCGCGTGCGTCGAAGGCTGGAGCGCCTCCGCCCGCTGGACCGGCGTCAGACTCGCCGACCTGGCGCGTGACGCGGGCGCCGCTCCGGACGCCGTCCTCACCGTCGAATCGATGGAGAAGAGGGGCGGCTACCGCACCAGCGAGATCAGGCCGCCGCACTGGAACGACCCGCTCACGCTGCTGGCCCTGCGCGTCAACGGGGAACGGCTGCATCTGGACCACGGCTACCCGGTCCGCCTGATCGCACCCAACCGGCCCGGCGTCCACCAGACCAAGTGGGTGCGCAGGATCGTGATCGCATGAAGACGGCGGGATACGCCCTCGGGGGCGCGCTCATCCTCCTCGGCTTCGGCGGCCTGATCCTCGACGCCGACCGGAGCGACCTGCTGAGCTGGGCGTTGTGGTTCGGCGGCGTGGTCGTCGCGCACGACCTGGTGATCGTGCCGCTGGTCCTGGCCGCCGGGCTGGCCCTGCGCCGCCTGCGCCTGCCGTACCGGGTGGCGGCGCTGGTCGGCGGGCTGGTCACGATCGTCGCGCTGCCGATGGTGCTGGGATTCGGGCGCAGGGCCGACAACCCGTCGCAGCTGCCGCTGGACTACCCGGTCAACCTCGCTGTCGTGCTGCTCACCCTCGTCGTCCTGGCGCTCGTCGCCGACGTGTGCTCACGCCCGCGCGATGTTCCCCGGAGGTAGGGCTGGCACCCCTGCCGACGTGGGGGACAGCGGCATTACCCGAGGGAAAGATCTTCTACAGACTCGGCTCATGACGATCGACCAGACCGCCAGGCCCGCGACCGGCAGCGACTACGCCCGGCTCCTCCAGCGCGTGACGGCGGCGGGGCTGCTGCGGCGGCGGCCCGGGTACTACACGGCCAGGATGGTCACGGTCGGCGGCCTGTACGCCGGGGGACTGGCCGCCTTCTTCGCCCTCGGCGACTCCTGGTGGCAGCTCCTCGTGGCCGCGTTCTTCGCGATCATGTTCGCCCAGGTGGCGCTGCTCGGGCACGACATCGCCCACCGCCAGATCTTCCGCACCGAACGCCCGAGCCGCCTGGCCGGGTGGATCGCCGGCAACCTCCTCGTGGGCATGGGCTACGGCTGGTGGATGGACAAGCACACCCGCCACCACGCCAACCCCAACCACGAGGAACTGGACCCCGACGTCGCTCCCGACATCCTGGTCTGGTCCACCGACCAGGCCAGGGTGAGCAAGGGGGTCGCCAGGTTCGTCGGCCGCCGCCAGGCGTTCCTGTTCTACCCGCTGCTCCTGCTCGAAGGCCTGAACCTGCACGTCTCCGGCTTCCGCGCGCTGTTCAGGCCGAGAACCAAGCACCGGCTCGTCGAGGGCGCGCTGCTCGGCCTGCATGCCGTGGGCTATCTCGGCGCGCTGTTCCTGGTGCTCTCACCGGTCAAGGCGCTGGTCTTCCTCGCCGTGCACCAGGGGTTGTGGGGCGTCTACATGGGCTCGGTCTTCGCGCCTGGGCACAAGGGCATGCCGACGCTGAAGCCGGGCGAGAAGCTCGACTACCTGCGCCGCCAGGTGCTGACCACCCGCGGGGTGCGCGGCGGCCGGTTCGTCGACGTCGCGATGGGCGGGCTGAACTACCAGATCGAGCACCACCTGTTCCCGAACATGCCGACTCCGCACCTGCGTCTGGCGCAGTCGATCGTGCGGCGGCACTGCGCCGAGATCGGCGTGCCGTACTACGAGACGGGGCTGATCGAGTCGTACAGGGAGATGCTCAGGCACCTGCACGCGGTGGGCGCGCCCATCCGGGCATGACGCAGGCGCAGGCCGATCAGGGCGGGCGGCGCCAGGCGCCGCCCGCCGTCGCGGCCGGGCCGCGAAACTCAGACGGCGCGGGCGGGACCGGACAGCTCGGCGATGTCCTCGGCGCCGTCGCCGAGCAGCTTGTCGGCAAGGTCCATCAGCGCGCGCCCCGCCGCCAGTTCGTCGCCGATCTCGGGGACGGGACGGTCGTCGGGGTTACGTCGGGCGTAGCCGACGCTCTCGTGCCGCCGGTTGTCGAGCGCGAACAGTGTGGCGGTGGCGGAGGTGCGCTTGTCCTCGTCGTCCTCGGTGATGACGATCTTGACGGTCCATTCCTTGGTATTCATGACGCCTCCCATGTCACGAACGGGACGATGCGGTCATACACCCAGCATCCCCCTTGAAGGGCGGCGAGCGCGAGGCCAACAGGCCATCCAGGTTCGGCCCAGGTTCGTCGAGGTCGTGATCGGGTAGCTGCGGCGCCATGCCTATGTACGGATTCCACGCCTCTCACGAGCAGGTGTCACCCCGGGCGCTCCTCGACGCGGTCGCCGCGGCGGAGCAGGCCGGCTTCGGCGCGGCCATGTCGTCGGACCACTTCTCGCCGTGGAGCGTGCGGCAGGGCGAGTCGGGCTTCGCCTGGTCCTGGCTCGGCGCCGCGCTGGAGCGCACGTCGCTGCCGTTCGGCGTCGTCAACGCGCCGGGTCAGCGCTACCACCCGGCGATCATCGCGCAGGCCGTCGCCACCCTGGCCGCCATGTATCCCGGCAGGTTCTGGGCCGCCCTCGGCAGCGGCGAGGCGTCCAACGAGCACATCACCGGCGACCCGTGGCCGCGCAAGCAGGTGCGCAACGCGCGGCTTCGCGAGTGCGTGGAGGTGATCAGGGCGCTGCTGGCGGGGGAGGAGGTCACCCACGAGGGGCTCGTCACCGTGGACAGGGCCAGGCTGTGGACGCTGCCCGCCGAGCCGCCCGCGCTCGTCGGCGCGGCGGTGAGCCAGGAGACCGCGCGCTGGTGCGCCGAGTGGGCCGACGGGCTGATCACCGTGGGCGGGCCGCGGGCGGCGAGCATGGCGCGGGCCTACCGGGAGGCGGGCGGGCGCGGCCCGCTGCGCGTGCAGGTGCACCTGAGCTGGGCGCCCACCGAGGAGGAGGCGCTACGGCTGGCCCACGACCAGTGGCGCTCCAACGTCTTCGAGCCGCCGGTGTGCTGGGACCTCGACAGCGTGGAGCTGTTCGACAGCATCTCCGCGGACGTGCCGCCCGAGAAGGTGGCCGAGGTCGTGCACGTCTCGGCCGACGTGGGCCGGCACGCCGAACTGCTGCACTCGTACGGCGAGCAGGGCTTCGACGAGATCTACCTGCACCACGTCGGGAAGGAGCAGGGCCCGTTCATCGAGGCCTTCGCCGAAGTCGTCAAGTGACCTCCGGCGGGGACCCCGGCAGGCCCAGAGTGCGGTGGATCATCTGGTGCATGTGGGCGCGGAAGCGCCGCAGGGCGCGCGGGTCGTCGGGCCCGCGCCGCCGCCCCGCCGCGTCGAACACCCCGCTGAGGACGAACCCGTGCACGCACCACACCAGCGTGTTGATCGTGTAGTGGACGTCGGCGTCCTCCGCCTCCGTCGCGGGGATGATGTTCTCGATGGCGAACTCGGCCAGCGGCTGCACGTACTCCGCCTCGAGGTTGCTGACGTCACGGGCGTCCGACAGCCAGCGGTGCATCCACAGGGCGGGCACCTCGGGATGCTCGGCGGCGAAGTCGATGTAGGCGTCGATGAACCGGTGCACCGCCGCCACCTTCTCGGCGGGCGGGGCGGCCTGCAGGTCCCTGACCTTCGCCTCCACGACGGCCGCGTGCGTCGTGTGGGCGCGCTCCATGACCGCGAGATACAGGTCCCGCTTGGCGCCGAACTGGGAGCTCACCGCCTTCGTGCTCAGCCCCGCCGCCTCCGCGATCTGCCCGATCTCGGTCGCGTCGTAGCCGAGGGCGGCGAACAGTCTGATCGCCGCCTGGAGGATGCGCTCCCGTTCACCCCCTTTTCCTGACGTCATACACGAGACATTAGAATCCTGGATCTGATCGGCGAATCACGTGATCGACAAATACCGGTCAAATCGCCCCTCGGGCGGCGTTTCCGCCTTGATCCCCTCTCAGATCGCTATGGCAAGCTTGCCCGTCGTCCCGCCGGTGAAATCGGCCAGAGCCTGTCCGCTCTCCTCCAGCGGGTAGACCTTGGCGACGGGAACGCGCAACCGGCCCGCGACCACGTCGGCGGCGAGCCTGGTGAGCGTCGCCCGGCTCGGGTCGGCCATGACCGTGCTCGCCGTGATGCCGCGCTCGGCCGTACCGGGGACGCCCGCGGTATCGGGGACATGGTGCATGGTGGAGACGAACCGCCCGCCGGGGGCCAGCAGCGCCGCCACGGCATCGCCGTCTCCCGCCAGGTGCAGGGCGGCGGCCACGCCGCCGGGGGCGAGCGCGCGCACCCCCGCGGCCAGGCCGGCCGGGTCGACGGCGTGGCGGGCGCCGAGACCGGTGACGAACGCCGTCTGGACGCCAGGGGCGGCGGTGGCGATGACGGTGGCGCCGCGCGCGACGGCGAGCTGGATCGCGAACGCGCCGACGCCGCCGGTCGCGCCCGAGATGAGCACCGTCTCCCCGGCCAGCGGCGCGACCGAGTCGACCGCGTTCAGCGCGGCGGTGCCCGCCAGGCCGAGGACGCCCGCCCGTGCGTGGTCGAGACCCTCGGGGATGGGGGCGATGCCGTGGTCCGCGCTCACCGCCACGTACTCGGCGAAACCGCCCTGCCCGAGCGTGGGCCGCAACACGACGCCGAACACCTCGTCGCCTTCGGCCAGCCCCGTCACCCCTTCGCCCGTGGCGGCCACCGTGCCGGCGAAGTCCTTGCCGATCACCACGGGGAACTCGTACTCGTAGACGCCCTTGAGATAGCCGCCCAGCGCGGCCAGGTCGAACCCGTTGACGGACGAGGCCGTGACGCGCACGAGCACCTCGCCCGCCGCGGGCTCGGGCACGGGCAGCTCGACGGTCAGGAGGTCGGCGCCGAAGTCGTGGAACGCTACTGCTCGCATATCACTTACTTTCTGTGCGTTGGTTACTTCTTGTGCGTGCCAAGAGTGTGTTGCACAATGCCGGGATGACGGAAGACGGCACATTGCCCCGCCCAACGCACACCGATGTGCCCGGCCTGCCCGCTGTGCCCGGCCTGCCCGCTGTGCCTAGTACTACATAGCTAGATCGGGATGAGTTGAAGGCGCAGGCGCTGCCTAAAGTGGTGCC